>CAXDTK010000219.1:0-9187 GCA_963992225.1 uncultured Comamonadaceae bacterium
ATAGGAGTCCGTCTCGTGGGCTCGGAGATGTGTATAAGAGACAGGCTCGCTGCCTTGAGCGCCCGCTTGAGGTCGTCGATCAGGTCGGCCGGGTCTTCCAGGCCGATGGACAACCGGATGGTGCCGGGGCCGATGCCGGCGCGCTGCAGCGCGGCGTCGTCCATGCGGAAGTGGGTGGTGCTGGCGGGGTGGATGACCAGCGACTTGGCATCGCCCACATTGGCCAGGTGGGAGAACAGCTTGAGCGCCTCGATGAAGGCGCGGCCCTGTTCGCGCGTGCCCTTCAGGTCGAAGGAGAACACCGCCCCGGCGCCGCGCGGCAGCAGCCGCTGGGCCAGCGCATGGTCGGGGTGGGAGGCCAGGCCCGGGTAGGCCACCCGGGCGACGCCCGGCTGCGCGGCCAGGAACTCGGCCACCGCCTGGGCGTTGGCCACATGGCGGGCCATGCGCAGCGGCAGCGTCTCCAGCCCCTGCAGCATCAGCCAGGCGGTGTGCGGGCTCATGCAGGCGCCGAAGTCCCGCAGCCCCTCGCGACGGGCGCGCAGCAGGAAGGCGCCGACGGTGCTCTCCTCGGCGAACACCATGCCGTGGAAGCCCTCGTACGGCTCGCACAGCGTCGCGAAGCGGCCGCTGTGGTCATGCGCGGCCTGCCAGTCGAACGAGCCGGCATCCACCAGCACGCCGCCCACCACCGTGCCGTGGCCGCACAGGAACTTGGTGGCCGAGTGGTAGACCAGGTCCGCCCCCAGCTCGGCCGGGCGCTGCAGGTAGGGCGTCGTGAAGGTGGCGTCCACCAGCAGGGGCAGGCCGGCGTCATGGGCCAGGGCCGACACGGCCGGGATGTCCAGCACGTCCAGCCCCGGGTTGCCCAGGCTCTCGCCGAACAGCAGCCGCGTCTCGGGCCGGATGGCGGCGCGCCAGGCGTCCAGGTTGCGCGGGTTGACGAAGGTGGTGTCGACGCCGAAGCGCCGCAGCGTGTAGTGCAGCAGGTTGTGGCTGCCGCCATACAGCGCCGTGCTGGCGACGATGTGGCCGCCCGCGCCCATCAGCGTGGCGATGGCCAGGTGCAGCGCCGCCTGGCCGCTGGCCGTGGCGACCGCGCCGATGCCGCCGTCCAGCGCGGCCATGCGTTCCTCGAACACCGCGGTGGTCGGGTTGGACAGCCGGCTGTAGACATGGCCGGCACGCTCCATGTTGAACAGCGAGGCGGCGTGCTCGGAGTTCTCGAACACGAAGGAGGTGGACAGGTGCAGCGGCGTGGCCCGCGCGCCGGTGCCCGGATCGGGTGCGGCGCCGGCATGCAGGGCGAGGGTGTCGAAGCCTGGCATGGTGTTTTCTATGGGGTGGAGGCGCGGGCATTGTGTGCTATGTTGCCCACGAGTTTTTGCGTGGAGGCCCCCATGAAAGTCGTCGATATCCTGCGTGTCAAAGGCGGCACCCTGTTCACCGTCACGCCGGACGCCCTGCTCAAGGAGTCGCTCGACGTGATGGCCGAGCGCGACATCGGTTCGCTGGTGGTCATGGAGCATGGCGAGCTGGTCGGCATGCTGACCTTCCGCGAGGTCATCCAGGCGCTGGTCAAGAACGGCGGCGTGGTGGGCAGCACCATCGTGCGCACCGTGATGGACGACCATCCGCTGACCTGCACCCCCGAGACCGAGATCGACGAGGTGCGCCGCATGATGCTGGGCCGGCACGCGCGCTACATGCCGGTCATGAACGGCCGCACGCTGATGGGCGTGATCTCCTTCTACGACGTGGCCAAGGCGGTGGTGGACAGCCAGGACTTCGAGAACCGCATGCTCAAGGCCTACATCCGCGACTGGCCGGTCGAGGAGAACGCGGCGGAGCCTGAGTCCAAGCTTTAAGAAGCGTCGCGCGCATCCGTGCGGCCCTGCGGGGCCGCTTTTCGTTGGCCTGCCGCCTAAACTTCGGGGCTATGGCAGGCAGCACCTTCGGCGAACTCTTCCGCGTCACCAACTTCGGCGAAAGCCATGGCCCGGCCATCGGCTGCGTCATCGACGGCTGCCCGCCGGGCCTGGCGTTGACCGAGACCGACATCCAGCCCGAGCTGGACCGCCGCCGCCCCGGCACCAGTCGCCATGTGACGCAGCGCAACGAGCCGGACGCGGTGAAGATCCTGTCCGGCGTCTACGAGGGCCAGACCACCGGCACCCCCATCTGCCTGCTGATCGAGAACACCGACCAGCGCAGCAAGGACTACGGCAACATCCTCGACACCTTCCGCCCCGGCCACGCCGACTACACCTACTGGCGCAAGTACGGCCTGCGCGACCCGCGCGGCGGCGGCCGCTCGTCGGCGCGGCTGACGGCGCCCATGGTGGGCGCGGGCGCGGTGGCGCGCAAATGGCTGCGCGAGCAGTTCGGCACCGAGTTCCGCGGCTGCATGACGCAGCTGGGCGAGATCGAGATCCCGTTCGAGGGCTGGCAGCATGTGGGCGACAACCCCTTCTTCGCCGCCAACGCCAGCAGGATCGCCGAGCTGGAGGCCTACATGGACGACCTGCGCCGCGCCGGCGATTCGGTTGGCGCGCGCATCCGCGTCGAGGCCACCGGCGTGCCGGTGGGCCTGGGCGAGCCCCTGTTCGACAAGCTGGACGCCGACATCGCCTACGCGCTGATGGGCATCAACGCGGTCAAGGGCGTGGAGATCGGCGCCGGCTTCGGCGTGGTGGCGCAGAAGGGCTCGGAGCATGGCGATGAACTCAGCCGCGACGGCTTCGCCAGCAACAACGCCGGCGGCATGCTGGGCGGCATCTCCACCGGCCAGGACATCGTGGCCAGCCTCGCGATCAAGCCCACCAGCTCCATCCGCACGCCCAAGGCCAGCATCGACCGCGCCGGCAACCCCGCCACCGTGGAGACCTTCGGCCGCCACGACCCCTGCGTGGGCATCCGCGCCACGCCCATCGCCGAGGCCATGCTGGCGCTGGTGCTGATGGACCATGCCCTTCGTCACAGGGCCCAGTGCGGCGACGTGCAACTGCCCACCGCGCCGATTCCCGCCGCCCGTCGGCCCTGAGCGCAGCTCGTCCGCCGACGCGCCGGCCTGATCGCCGGCCGGTGCAGCTCAGCCCCCGCAAACCGCGTTTCGTCACAACGCCGCTGCTCCGCGACGCCTCTGTTTCTAGACTGCAAAGGTCTGTATCAGAGAGCGTTCTGGGGGAGCCATGCGCAAGTCCGTCAAGTTAGGAAGCCTCGCGGCCATCGTGCTGCTGGTCGGTGGGGCCGGCGTCGCCGTGATGGCGAGCAAGGGCGATGCGCCGAAGAAGTCGGGCGGCGAGAAGCCCAAGACCGCGCTGGAGTTCGTGGCCAGCGAGGTGGTCAAGCCGGTGGTCGCCGCGATGCCGGCGCAGATCGAGTTCAGCGGCCCGCTGGTGGCGCCCGGCACGGTGGTGGTGCGCGCCAAGTCCAACGGCACGCTGCTGAACCTGGCGGTGGGCGAGGGCAGCCGCGTGAAGGCCGGCCAGGCGCTGGGCCAGGTGGACCTGGAGGAACTGCGCTACCGCATCGCGGAGCGTGGCGCCAGCGTCGAGGCCATGCGCGCCCAGATGGAGCAGGCCGAGCGCAGCTACAAGGCCAACGAGGGCCTGGCGGCGAAGAACTTCATCGCGCAGACGGCGCTGGACACCTCGCGCGCGGCCTTCGAGGCGGCGCGCGCCAACTGGCAGGCCGCCAAGGCGCAGCTGGACACCAGCCAAGTCACGATGCGCCAGGCGGCCCTGGTGGCACCCATCAACGGCATCGTGGCCAAGCGCCATGCGCTGCCCGGCGAGAAGCTGGCTGCCGAGCAGCAGATCCTGACCATCGTGGACCTGGCCCGGCTGGAGCTGGCCGGCCTGGTGGGCACGCATGAGGTGAGCCGGCTGCAGCCGGGCATGCCGGTGCAGGTCAAGGTGGAAGGGGTGGAGCAGCCGGTCGAGGCCCGGATCGCCCGTATCGCACCCGCCGCCGAGCCGGGCACGCGCTCCATCGGCGTGACGCTGGTGCTGGACAACCCCAAGGAGCAGTACCGCGCCGGCCAGTACGCCGTCGCCAAGGTGATGCTGCCCGACGACACGCAGCGGCTGACCGTGCCCATCGCCGCCATCAGCCGCAACTCCGGCCAGGAGCAGGTCTGGATGATCGAGAACGGCGCGCTGGTGCGTCGCATCGTGACGACCGGCCGCAGCGACGCCCGCGAGGGCCGCGTGGAGATCGTCAACGGCCTGAAGCCGCAGGCGCAGGTGCTCGCCGCGCGCTTCGACAACCTGCGCGAGGGCGACCCGGCCCAGGTCGTGGCCACCAAGTCCGCCAAGGTCGCGAGCGCCGCCGCGTCCGCGCCGGCGCAGCAGTGAGGGCCCTGCCATGTGGATGACCCGCGTTTCCATCCAGAACCCGGTCTTCGCGACCATGGTGATGGTGGCCCTGTGCGTGCTGGGCCTGTTTTCCTATTCCAAGCTGGGCGTGGAGCAGATGCCCGACATCTCGCTGCCCGGCGCCTCGGTGGACATCCGCTACCCCGGCGCGTCGCCCGAGGCGGTCGAGCGCGAGATCGCCAAGCCGCTGGAAGAGGCGCTCAACACCATCGCCGGTGTGGACCGCATCCAGTCGCGCAGCTTCGAGGGCCGGGTGCAGGCCAGCGTCGAGTTCAGCCTGAACACCGACATGAGCCGCGCCATGCAGGACTTGCGTGACCGCGTGGCCGCCGCGCAGGCCGCCTTCCCGAAGGACGTGAAGCCGCCGACCGTGCAGCGCTTCCAGGCCGACAACGCCCAGCCGGTGGTGGTGATGGCGCTGCTGAGCCCCACCCGCGGCTCGCGCGAGCTGTCCATGATGGCCGACCTCATCGTCGCCAAGCGCCTCGGTCGCGTGGAGGGGGTGGCCAAGGTGGACGTGGGCGGCATGACCACCCGCGAGGTGCGCATCGACCTGGACCCGATGCGGCTGCGCGCCTACGGCGTCACGCCGGCCGAGATCGCCAAGGCGCTGGCCGATGCGAACGCCGACCAGCCGGTGGGCCTGCTGTCCGACCAGACTTCCGACGCCATCCTGCGCGTGGAAGGCCGGGTGCGCGACCCCAAGGCCTTCGGCAACATGGTGGTGGCGCGCCGCGGCAACCTCGCGCTGACGCTGAACGACCTGGGCACGCTGGTCGAGCGCGAGCGCGAGCAGGACAGCATCGCCCGCATCAACGGCCAGCCGGCCGTCAGCTTCAACATCTTCAAGCAGCAGGACGCCAACATCGTGCGCACCGGCGAGGCCGTGAAGGAGGCGATGGAGGAACTGCGCAAGGTGCTGCCCAAGGACGTGGAGCTGCGCCTGATCTACGCCAACAGCGACTTCGTGAAGGGCTCGCTGACGGGGCTGAAGCACACGCTGATCGAGGGTGCGCTGCTGACGGTGGCCATCGTCTTCCTGTTCCTCCACAGCTGGCGTTCCACCATCATCACGGGCCTGACGCTGCCCATCGCCGTGATCTCCAGCTTCATCGCGGTGCAGGCCTTCGGCTTCACGCTGAACTTCATGACCATGATGGCGCTCTCCCTGTGCATCGGCCTGCTGATCGACGACGCCATCGTCGTGCGCGAGAACATCGTGCGGCACGTGGGCATGGGGAAGGACCACCGCACCGCGGCGGCCGACGGCACCAACGAGATCGGCCTGGCGGTCATGGCCACCACCTTCGCGATCTGCGCGGTGTTCGTGCCGGTGGCCTTCATGGGCGGCATCATCGGCAAGTTCTTCTACCCCTTCGGCATCACGGTGGCGGTGGCGGTGCTGGTGAGCCTGTTCGTCAGCTTCACGCTGGACCCGATGCTGTCGTCGGTCTGGCACGACCCGCCCAGCACGCGCATCAAGCACTGGCCCGTCATCGGCCACGCCATCCGCGCGACCGACTGGGGCATGGACCGCCTGCACCGCCTGTACGAACACCTGATCGACTGGGCCTTCTCCGGGCGCCGCTACCGCGTTTTCGTGCCGCCCATTCCCGCCTATGGCCACCCGTTCGGCGCCGACGGCCAGCGTGACAAGGCCGCCAAGCGCGTGCTGCGCTTCGCGACGCTGACCCCGCGCGGCCTGGTGATGTGGGGCGCGGCCGCCAGCTTCGTCGTCGCGCTGATGCTGGCGCCGCTGGTGGGCAGCGAGTTCGTGCCGCAGACCGACAACGGCTTCACCCAGGTCAACCTGCGCATGCCGGTGGCCAGCAGCGTGGAGCGCGGCAGCGCCAAGGTGGCGCAGATCGAGGAGATCCTGAAGGGCTACCCCGAGATCAAGACCGTCTCCACCGTGGTGGGCAGCACCGGCGAGGGCATGGCCACGGGCCGCAACCAGGCCTCGCTGAACATCTCCCTCGTCGACCGCAGCGAGCGCAAGCGCTCGCAGAAGGACGTGGAAGACGCCATCCGCGCCGACATCGCCAAGATCCCCGGCATCGAGGTCAGCGTGGGCTTCGACCGCCCGATCTGGATCACCATCCTGGGCACCGATCCCGAGGTGCTGACGCAGACCGCCAAGGACCTGGTGGAGAAGATCAAGAAGATCCCCGGCGCGGTGGACGTGGACACGACGGTCAAGCCCGGCCTGCCGGCCTTCGCCGTGCGGCTGAAGGACTCGGCCATCCGCGAGCTGGGCCTGACCGCGCCGCAGATCGCCTCCAGCCTGCGGGCCTATGTGAACGGCGAGGTCGCCACCTACTGGACCACGCCGGACGGCAACCAGGTCGAGGTGCTGCTGCGCCTGCCGCGCGAGCAGCGCGAGCGCATCGAGCAGATGGCCAAGCTGCCGGTGGCGTTCTCGGCCACGGGTGCGCCCATCACGCTGGACCAGGTGGCCACCATCGAGCCGGTGTTCAACCCCGAGGTCATCCGCCGCGAGAACCTGCAGCGCCGCGAGGCCGTGTTTGCCGGCGTGCAGGGCCGCCCCAGCGGCGATGTCAACGCCGACGTGCAGAAGCTCATCAAGGAGACGCAGCTGCCGCCGGGCATCAGCTTCAAGGTCGACGGCGCCGGCAAGCAGCAGGCCGAGGCCTTCAGCGGCCTGCTGGCGGCCATGGGGCTGGCGGTGATCTTCATCTACATCGTGCTGGCCAGCCAGTTCGGCAGCTTCGTGCAGCCCATCGCCATCATGGCCAGCCTGCCGCTGGCGCTGATCGGCGTGATGCTGGCGCTGCTGCTGTGGCGCTCCACGCTGAACGTGTTCTCCATGATCGGCCTGGTGATGCTGATGGGCCTGGTGACCAAGAACGCCATCCTGCTGGTGGACTTCGCCAACCACGCCCGCAAGGCCGGCGCGACGGTGGCCGAAGCACTGCGCGAGGCCGGCCTGATCCGCATGCGCCCCATCATCATGACGACGGCCGCCATGGTGTTCGGCATGCTGCCCATGGCCATCGCGCTGAACGACGGCGGCGAGATCCAGGCGCCCATGGGCCGCGCCATCATCGGCGGCGTCATCACGTCCACGCTGCTGACGCTGGTGGTGGTGCCGGTGCTCTACAGCTACCTGGTGCGCGACAGGAAGCCCGCCGTGAAGGCGGCGGGGCAGGGCGGCGGCACGCTGCCGCTGCACGGCATGCCCGGCGCGATGCCGGCGGACAAGGACTGACCCCCTCCCTCGAGCGCTGCGGCGCCTGGGCCGGTCGCGTCAGCGGTCGGCCCTTTTTCATGGCGCTTTGCTCGTTGGCGGTGACAAGCGCGCAATCGGGTTTGGCAGGAGGCTGGGCAGGCCTGCTGCTGCGTGTCCCCCGGCGCCACCCGAATCGCACCGATTTCGGCGCCCTCCCGGTAGATCTCCCGCCAACGAGTCGCGAGCTTTTTTATGGCGCCGCAATCCCTAGCCGGCGCGTCCCGCGGCGGCCGGACTCGCTATCCTCCTCACCATCACCGGCCGACCCGGCACCCTGGAGAACCGACATGAGAAAACTGCTGATCACGCTGGCTGCCACCCTGACGCTGAGCCTTACCGGCTGCGGCTACAACACCTTCCAGACCACCGACGAGCAGGTCAAGGCCAGCTGGTCGGAGGTCATCAACCAGTACCAGCGCCGCGCCGACCTGGTGCCCAACCTGGTGGCCACCGTCAAGGCCGAGGCCAAGTTCGAGCAGGACACGCTCAACCAGGTCATCGCGGCACGCTCCAAGGCCACGTCCATCCAGGCCACGCCCGAGCTGGTCAACGACCCGGCCGCGTTCCAGAAGTTCCAGGCCGCCCAGGGCGAGCTGACCGGCGCGCTCTCCAGGCTGATGGTGCTCACCGAGAACTACCCGACGCTGCGGGCCAACCAGGCCTTCCGCGACCTGGCGGCGCAGCTGGAAGGCACCGAGAACCGCATCGCGGTGGCGCGCAACCGCTACATCAAGTCCGTGCAGGACTACAACGTGACGGTGCGCTCCTTCCCGTCCAACCTGACGGCGATGGTGATGGGCTACAAGGAAAAGGCCAACTTCAGCGTCGAGAACGAGAAGGAAATCTCGCGCGCGCCCAGCGTCGGCTTCGACAGCGGCCCGGTCCGGCCCGCCACGCCGGCCTCCGAGGCGAGCCGGTGACCGCAGCCCTGGCGTGGGGCCGCGCCGCCAGGGCGCTGTTGCTCGCCTGGGCGTTCGGCTGCTCCTGCCTGGTGGCCGCCCAGGTGCCGGTGCCGCCGCTGCGGGCGCACGTGACCGACCTGACCGGCACGCTGGACGCGGCCCAGCAGGCCGCGCTGGAGCAGACGCTGACGGCCTTCGAGGCCCGCAAGGGCAGCCAGCTGGCCGTGCTGATGGTGCCGTCCACGGCGCCGGAGACCATCGAGCAGTTCGCCATCCGCGTGGCCGAGGCCTGGAAGCTGGGCCGCAAGCGGGTCGACGACGGCGCCATCCTGATCGTGGCCAAGGACGACCGCGCGGTGCGCATCGAGGTGGGCTACGGCCTGGAGGGCGCGCTGACCGACCTGACCAGCCGGCGCATCATCAGCGAGACCATCCTGCCGCGCTTCAAGGCGGGTGACTTCCACGGTGGCATCAGCGCCGGCCTGGCGCAGATGGCGCGCGTGGTCGACGGCGAGCCGCTGCCCGAGCCGGTCGACGCGCCGGGCCGCGGGGGTGGCAGCGACGGCGGTGGCGGCCTGCAGGACTACCTGCCGGTGCTGTTCATCGTGGCGCTGGCCGTCGGCGGCGTGCTGCGCGCCGTGCTGGGCAAGCTGCTG
>CAXDTK010000220.1:0-9180 GCA_963992225.1 uncultured Comamonadaceae bacterium
CCTCGCCCCCCATCAGGCCCACCAGCCGCTGCACGATGGCCAGGCCCAGGCCGGTGCCGCCGTAGCGGCGGGTGATGCTGCCGTCGGCCTGCGTGAAGGGGTCGAAGATCTGCGCGATCTGGTCGCGCGTCATGCCGATGCCGGTGTCGGTCACGGCCAGGCGCAGGCGCACGCGGTCGGCCGCGACGTCCGGGCCATCCGCCATGTCGGCCAGCGTAATCTCCACGCGCACCTCGCCGCGTTCGGTGAACTTCAGCGCGTTGCCGATCAGGTTGATCAGCACCTGGCGCAGCCGCAGCGCGTCGCCCACCAGCTGCTGCGGCACGCTGGGCTGCACTAGCGCATGCAGCTGTATGCCCTTGGCCTGGGCCTGCAGCACCAGCGGCTTGAGCGACTCGCCCAGGCAGTCGTGCAGGTCGAAGGGCTGCTCGTCGATGACGATGCGGCCGGCCTCGATCTTGGCCACGTCCAGCAGGTCGTTGATGATGGTCATCAGCCCCTTGGCCGAGTCGTGCGCCATGCCGATGAAGCGGCGCTGGCGCTCGGTCAGCTCGGTCTGCAGCACCAGCTCGGTCAGGCCCAGCACGCCGTTCATGGGCGTGCGGATCTCGTGGCTCATGTTGGCCAGGAAGCTGCTCTTGGCCTGGCTGGCGGCCTCGGCCGCCTCGCGGGCGGCCACCAGCGCGGCCTGGCTGGCCTTGAGGTCGGCGATGTCGCGCGCGTTGAACAGCATCACCGTGTCGCCCGTCACCGGGTCGCGCATCGGCCGCGCGTCCAGCGCATGCCAGCGCAGGCCGGCCAGCGTTAGCAGTTCCACGTCCTGCCGGCAGGTCTCGCCGCGCTGCACGCGGGCGAGGATGGCGCCGCCGTCGCCGGCCTGTGCGAACAGCCGGGTGAACTCGGTCTGCCCGGCGGCGGGCGGCGTGTCGCCGAAGGTCAGCGCCGCGGCCGGGTTGCGCATCAGCAGTTCGCCGCCGTCCAGGCCGAAGACGGCGATGCGCACCGAGGTGTGCTGCAGGGCCTCGACGCCGCGCAGCATGGACAGGTCCGCGCCGCCGCCCAGCGAGTCGGCCGCGAACAGCATCACCTGGCGGCGGTCCGGCGTGCGCATGCCGCGCGACACCAGCATCACCGTCGTCGGCTCGCCCTTGGGATAGAGCGTCCACTGCTCGCGCACGATCTTGCCCTGCGCATGGTCGGCAGCCGTGACGGCCAGACGCTCGCGCACCGCGTCGCCATGCTCGGAGAAATCACGCGACAGGAACTCCTCGGCCGAGTCGGCATGCCAGAAGCGCAACGCGGCCGCGTTGGCCCACAGGTTGCGCTGCTGGTCGGGGTCGAAGACCCAGAGCGGCACGTCGAGCCAGTCGTAATGGCCCAGGCTGGAGAAGTCGAGGAGCATGCGGGGGCTGAATGGAGGCGCGCGATTGTCGCCCTGCACTTTGACGCCCAAGCGTGACTTATTGCGCCGATGGCGCGCTGTCGTCCGCCGGCAGCGCGGCCCGGTAGGCATGCCAGCTGGCGTGGCCCAGCCAGGGCCCGACGACCAGCAGGCCGGCGAACATCGGCAGCATCGCCAGCACCACCAGCCCGGTCACGAGGGCACCCCACAGCAGCATGACCAGCGGCTGCGTCAGGCACAGCTTGAGGCTGGCCAGGCCCGCGCTGACCGCGTCGGTGTCGCGGTCCAGCAGCAACGGCATCGCGATGACGCTGACCGCGAAGATCAGCCCCGCGAACAGCGCGCCGACGGTGAGGTAGGCCACGATGAAGCCCAGGTGGGCCGGGTCCAGCAACCGGGTCAGCGAGCCGGCGAAGTCGGGCATGCCGTCGAAGCTGACCGCGAACACCACCAGCGCGGCGCGGCCCCAGATCATCTCCAGGATCAGCAGCACCGCGCCGAAGATGGCGATCTGCGCGACGTTGTTCATCCACGCGCCCAGCGCATGCGGCAGCGTGACCGGCTCGCCACGCTCCAGCCGCCGGCTGACCTCGTACAGGCCCAGGCACAGCAGCGGGCCCAGCAGCAGGAAGCCGGCGCACAGCGCCAGCGTGTAGATGGGCGCATGGCGGAACACCATCAGCACCGCCAGGCCCATCAGCGCGAAGCAGGCGCCGAAGAACAGCGCCACGGCGGGCGCGCGCCGCAGGTCCTGCCAGCCCAGGCGCAGCCACTGCAGCGGCGCCGACAGCGGCAGGCGGTTCAGCCGCGGGCCGATCTCGACGGCCGGCTCGGGGACGTAGGGAACGTAGGCGGCGGGAGCGTGCGGTTCTTCAGGTGCGTCGGACACGGCGGAGTTCATCCAGGATCAACAGGATGGCTCCGATGGTGATCGCACTGTCGGCGACGTTGAACGCGGGGAAGTACCAGCCCCCGGCATGGACCTGGATGAAGTCGACCACGTAGCCGTGCACCGCGCGGTCGATGACGTTGCCGATGGCGCCGCCCAGGATCAGCGTCAGTGCCCAGGCGAACAGCTTCTGGTGGCCGTGGCGGCGCAGCATCCAGATGATGAATACCGCGGCCACCGTGCCCAGCGCCAGGAAGAACCAGCGCTGCCAGCCGGACGCGCCATGCAGGAAGCTGAACGCGGCGCCGTAGTTGTGGGCGCGCACCAGGTTGAAGAAGCCGGTGACGGGCCGGACGTCGCCGAGCTGGAAGGCGCCGATGACCAGGATCTTGGTGAACTGGTCGGCCAGGATGATCAGCGCCGCGATCAGCAGCCACTGCGTGAGGCCGGCGGAGGAGGGCTTGCCCGCCATGGTCAGGCCACCGTCCGGGTTTCGCCGGCGCCGTGCAGGTTGCTCTCGCAGCGCCCGCAGATCGTCGGATGGCCGGGCACGCTGCCCACGTCGGCCCGGTAATGCCAGCAGCGTTCGCACTTGGCATGCGCGCTGGGCGTGACCGTCACGCCGAACTGCGCCGCCGACACCAGCTTGACCGCCGAGGTGATGAAGACGAAGCGCAGGTCGTCGCCCAGGCTGGCCAGCAGGGCCTGGTCCTGCTCGTTGACCTGCAGCAGCAGCTCGGCCTGCAGCGAGGCCCCCACGTCGCCGGTGGTGCGCACCGCCTCGATGGCCTTGTTGACCTCGTCGCGGATCTCGTGGATGCGGCCCCACTTGGCCAGCAGTGCGCTGTCGGCCGCGCCGCCATCCGGGAACGGCCAGTAGGTCTCGGTGAAGATGCTCTCGCCCTTGGCGAAGACCTGCCAGGCCTCCTCGGCCGTGAAGCTGAGGAAGGGCGCCATCCAGCGCAGCATGGCGTGCGTGATCTGCCACAGCGCGGTCTGCGCCGAGCGGCGTGCCAGGCTCTTGGGTGCGGTCGTGTAGAGGCGGTCCTTCAGCACGTCCAGGTAGAACGCGCCCAGGTCCTCGGAGCAGTAGACCTGCAGCTTGGCGACGACCGGATGGAACTCGTAGCGCTCGAAGTGGGCCAGGATGTCGCCCTGCAGCTCGGCCGCGCGGGCCAGCGCATAGCGGTCCACCTCCAGCAGCTGCTCGGTCGGCACGGCGTCGGTCGCGGGGTCGAAGTCGCTGGTGTTGGCCAGCAGGAAGCGCAGCGTGTTGCGGATGCGGCGGTAGCTGTCCACCACGCGGGCCAGGATCTTCTCGTCCAGGCCGAGGTCGCCCGAGTAGTCGGTCGCGGCCGTCCACAGGCGCAGGATCTCCGCGCCGAACTTGTCCGACACGGCCTGCGGTGCGACGACGTTGCCCTGCGACTTGCTCATCTTGCGGCCCTGGCCGTCGACAACGAAGCCGTGCGTCAGCAGGCCCTTGTAGGGCGCGCGGCCGTACAGCGCGCAGGCGATCAGCAGCGACGAGTGGAACCAGCCACGATGCTGGTCATGGCCTTCCAGGTAGAGGTCAGCCTCGGGGCCGGTGTCGTGCGCGGCGCCCCGGTGGCTGCCCTTGAGCACATGCTCGAAGGTGGAGCCGGAGTCGAACCACACGTCCAGGATGTCCTGGCCCTTGGTGTACTGCGCGGCTTCGGCGCCCAGCCATTCGGCGGCGTCCAGCTTGGACCAGGCCTCGATGCCGTGGGCCTCCACCAGTTGCGCGGCGCGCTCGATGAATTCCAGCGTATTCGGGTGCGCTTCGCCCGTGTCCTTGTGCAGGAAGATGGGCAGCGGCACGCCCCAGCTGCGCTGGCGCGAGATGCACCAGTCGGGCCGGCCGGCGATCATGTCGTGCAGCCGGGCGCGGCCGTTCTCGGGGTAGAAGCTCGTCGCTTCGATGGCGGCCAGCGCGGTCTGGCGCAGGCTGTCGGGTGCCTTGTCGGTCGTGAACAGGCCGTCGCCTTCGTCCATGCGCACGAACCACTGGGCCGCGGCGCGGTAGATGACGGGCGTCTTGTGGCGCCAGCAGTGCGGGTAGCTGTGGGTCAGCTTGCTCTGGGCCATCAGGCGGCCGGCGTCCAGCAGGGCCTGGGCGATGACGGGGTTGGCCTTCCAGATGTGCTGGCCGCCGAACAGCGGCAGGTCGGCCGCGTAGGCGCCGTTGCCCTGCACGGGGTTGAGGATGTCGTCGAAGGCCAGGCCGTGGGCCACGCAGCTCTGGAAGTCGTCCAGGCCGTAGGCGGGCGCGGAGTGGACGACGCCGGTGCCGTCCTCGGCCGTCGCGTAGTCGGCGAGATACACCGGGCTTTCGCGGTCATAGCCGGGGTGCAAGTGCGCCAGCGGGTGCTTGAACTTCAGCAGCTCCAGCTTGCGGCCGGGCACCGTGGCGACCACGCTGCCTTCCAGCTGCCAGCGCGCCAGGCACTTCTCCACCAATGCCTCGGCGACGACGAAAAAGCCCTTGGGCGTGTCGACCAGCGCGTAGGGCAGCTCGGGGTTCAGGTTCAGCGCCTGGTTGGCCGGGATGGTCCAGGGCGTCGTCGTCCAGATGACGGTGAACGCTTCCTTGTTCAGCGGCGCGACGCCGAAGGCGGCGGCGAGCTTTGCGGGCTCGGCCGACAGGAAGGCCACGTCCACGGCCGGGCTCTGCTTGTCCGCGTACTCGATCTCGAACTCGGCCAGCGAGGAGCCGCAGTCGAAGCACCAGTAGACGGGCTTGAGGCCGCGGTAGACGAAGCCGCGCTCGAACAGCCGCTTGAGCACGCGGATCTCGCCGGCCTCGTTGGCGAAGTTCATCGTCTTGTACGGGTTGTCCCACTCGCCCAGCACGCCCAGGCGCTTGAAGTCCTCGCGCTGGCCGGCGATCTGTTCGGTGGCGTAGGCGCGGCTCTTGGCCTGCACCTCGTCGCGCGGCAGGCCGCGGCCGAAGGTCTTCTCGATCTGGTTCTCGATCGGCAGGCCGTGGCAGTCCCAGCCGGGGATGTAGGCGGCGTCGAAGCCCGCCAGCTGGCGCGCCTTGACGATCATGTCCTTCAAGATCTTGTTGGCGGCGTGGCCGATGTGGATCTGGCCGTTGGCATACGGCGGGCCGTCGTGCAGCACGAACTTAGGGCGGCCACAGCTGGCGTCGCGCAGGCGCTTGTACAGGCCTTGCTCGTCCCAGGCCTTGACCCAGCCCGGCTCGCGCTTGGGCAGGTCGCCGCGCATCGGGAAGGGCGTGTCGGGCAGGTTGAGCGTGGAGCGGTAGTCGGGTGCGTCCGGGGTGGTCATGGCGTGCGGCCAGGCGGCGGGCCTGGCGTCAGGAAACGAAGGGAGGACAGGGGCGCGAAGGAGAGCGGCGGGCGCCGCTTCAAATTCGGTCGCGCGTGGTCTGGCGGCTGACCTGGGCGTGCGGGGAGGCATGGCCGGCCAGGAAGGCGCGCGCTGCCTCGGTGTCGGCGGCAATGGCGGCCGTCAGCGCGTCCAGCCCGTCGTAGCGGGCCTCGTCGCGGAGTTTGTGCAGCAGTTCCACACGGGCCAGTTTACCGTAGCCCCCCTCGGGCCCCAGGGGCCAGTCCAGGCAGTGGACCTCCAGCAGCACCCGGCCGGCGTCCTCGACGGTGGGGCGGCGCCCGAGGCTGGCCACGCCCCGCAGCGGTTCGGGCGCGAGGCCGTGCACCAGCACCGCGAAGATGCCGCTGGCGGCGGGCTTGTCATGGCCGAAGCGCAGGTTCAGCGTGCGAAAGCCGTCCGCTGCGCCCGGTGCGCTCTCACCAAGCTGGCGGCCGAGCTTGCGCCCGTGGCCGACATGACCCGAGATCGCATAGGGGCGGCCCAGCAGGGCCGCCGCCGCGGCCATGTCGCCGGCGGCCAGCGCCTCACGCACGGCCGAGCTGCTGACGCGCAGGCCGTGCACCTCGTAGCTCATCATGCGGGCGACGTCGAAGCCCTCGCCGAACAGGGCGCCGCGGCCGGCCGCATCCAGCGTCGCATAGTCGCCCTGGCGCTTGGCGCCGAAGCGGAAGTCGTCGCCGACCAGCACGTAGCGCGCGCCCAGCCCTTCGCTGAGCACCTGGCGGATGAAGTCCTGCGCCGTCAGCGAGGCCAGTGCCGCGTCGAAGCGCAGCACCACCGCCTGGTCGACGCCGCAGCGCTCCAGCTCGCCCAGCTTGTCGCGCAGCGTGGCGATGCGCGCCGGGGCCAGTTCCGGCTTGCCGGCCTTGGCGGCGAAGAAGTCGCGCGGGTGCGGCTCGAAGGTCAGCACGCAGCTGGGCAGGCCGCGGTGGCGGGCCTCGGACTGCAGCAGCGCCAGCATGGCCTGGTGGCCGCGGTGCACGCCGTCGAAGTTGCCGATGGTCAGCGCGCAGGCGGGCGCGATGCCGGGGTGGTGAAGGCCTCTGAACACTCGCATGGCCGTCATTGTCCCCACACCTCGGCGGGGCTGGCCACCCAGCGCCATTGCCCCGGCGCCAGGTCGGGCGGCAGCGTCAGCGCGCCGAACTGCGGGCGGTGCAGCGCCTCGACGCGGTTGCCCACCGCCGCGACCATGCGCTTGACCTGGTGGTACTTGCCCTCGATCAGCGTCAGCCGCAGCAGCGTCGCGTCGACGATCTCGGCGCCTTCGGCCTTGCTGATCTCGGGCGGGCGCTGGAACTTGCCCGGCGTCTTGCTTTCCGGCTCCTTCAGCTCCACGCCGGCCCGCAGCTGCTCGACCATGGCGGCCGTCAGCGGGTGCTTGCAGCGGGCCTCGTAGACCTTCGGCACATGGTGCTTGGGCGAGGTGAGCTGGTGGATCAGCGTGCCGTCATCGGTCAGCAGCAGCAGGCCGGTGGTGTCCTCGTCCAGCCGGCCGATGGGCTGCACGCCGCGTTCGCGCAGCGGCGCCGGCAGCAGGCTCAGCACGCTGGGATGGTGCTTGGGCTTCTGCGAGCACTCGTAGCCCGCGGGCTTGTGCAGCAGGATCAGGGCCTTGTCGAAGAAGGGCCAGGTCTGGCCCGCCACCTCGAACTGCAGGCCGGCGGTGTCGAATTCGGCCCAGGGCTCGTCGACGACTTGGCCGCCCACCTTGACCTCGCCATGGGCAATCAGCCCGGCGCACAGGCGCCGGGTGCCGAAGCCCTGGGAGAAGAGGATGTGGTCGAGACGGAGCGGCTTGGACATGCCCGGATTGTCGGGCCTGGCCCGGGGCCGTCAGGCGAACACGCCGGCCGTGTCCTGCATGCGCTCGCTGACCTGGCCCAGGTGGTGCAGCGTGTCGCCCCACTGCATCTCCATGACGGTCAGGCGCTTGAAGTAGTGGCTGCCGGCGTATTCGTCCGTCACGCCGATGCCGCCGTGCAGCTGCGTGCATTGCTGGCCGACGAAGCGCATGGACTGGCCCAGCTGCACCTTGGCCTGCGACAGCGCGCGGCGGCGCACCGCCGGCACGTCGCCCAGGCGCAGCGTGGCGTAGTAGCTCATGGAGCGGGCCAGCTCCAGCTGCATCTTCACGTCGGCAATGCGGTGGCGCAGCGCCTGGAAGCTGCTGATCGCCACGCCGAACTGCTTGCGCGTGTTCATGTACTCGGTCGTCAGCGCCAGGTATTTCTCCATGACGCCCACCGCCTCGGCGGCCTGCGCGGCGATGCCGATGTCGGCCGCCAGCTCCAGCAGCATCAGGCCCTGGTCGGGGCCGGCAATGAGCTGGCCGGGCGTGTTGTCGAGGTGGACCTCGGCCGCCCGGGACCCGTCATGCAGCGCATAGGCGCGGGTGTGCACGCCGGGCGCGGCACGCTCGACGAGATAGAGCGCCACGCCATGCGGCGCGTCGTCGGTCCCCGCCACGCGGGCCGGCACGATGAAGGCGTCGGCCATGTCGCCGGCCGGCACCAGGCTCTTCACCCCCGTCAGCTTGCCGTCGACGGCGCGGGTAGCGATGTGGTTCAGGCGGTAGCGCGCCTTGGCCTCCTGGTGGGCCAGCACCACCAGCGCCTCGCCGCCGGCGATGCGCGGCAGCCAGTCGGCCTGCAGGGCCTGGGGCGCGTGGCCCAGCAGCGCCGGGGCGATCAGCGCGCCCTGGGCGATCGGCTCCATGACCAGGCCGCGGCCCAGTTCCTCCATGACGATCATGGCCTCCACCGCGCCGAAGCCCATGCCGCCATGGGCCTCGGGCACGGCCAGCGCCGTCAGGCCCAGGCCGGCCAGGCCTTCCCACACCGCGCGGTCGAAGCCGCCGGCGTGCTCGATCTGGCGGCGGCGGTCGAAACCGTAGTCCTTGTCGACGAAGCGGCGCACCGCGTCGCGCAGGGCTTCTTGGTCTTCCGTGAAATCGAAATCCATGGGGTTGTCTCCGTTCAGCCGAGCACGGTCTGCGCGACGATGTTGCGCTGGACCTCGTTGGACCCGCCGTAGATCGTGGTCTTGCGCACGTTGAGGTAGTTGCCGGTCAGCGGGGCGGCGTGCGAGGCGCCGCCGATCCAGGCGCCGCCCAGCCACTGGTCGCCCTGCCAACCGGCCTCCATCGCGTCGAGGAGGTGCGGCAGCGCCAGCGGGCCGCCGGCCAGCATCATCAGCTCGGTGTAGCGCTGTTGCAGTTCGCTGCCGCGGATCTTCAGCAGGCCGGCCACGTCCAGCGGCTGCTTGCCGGTGCGCTCGCCCGACAGCACGCGCAGCACCATCATCTCCAGCGCGACGACGTCGACCTCGCACAGCGCGATCTGGTCGCGGAAGCGGGCATCGTCCATCAGCCCTTCGGCTTGGGCGATGCGCTTGAGGCGCTCCAGTTCGCGTTTGGCGCGGTTCACGTCGGCGATGTTGGTGCGCTCATGCGAGAGCAGGTGCTTGGCATAGGTCCAGCCCTTGTTCTCCTCGCCGATCAGGTTCTCGG
>CAXDTK010000221.1:0-9176 GCA_963992225.1 uncultured Comamonadaceae bacterium
AGCAGGTCCAGCTCCAGGCCCTTGAACTCGTCGTGCACGATGCAGGCGCCGTTCCACATCAGCATGTCGGCGCCGGTCTGCTCCTGGATGTAGCGGCCGAGGTGCCGGTCGGGCGCCCAGAGGATCTTCTGGCCCTTGGCATGCAGGTCGGCCACGATCTCCAGCGCGCAGGAACTGGTGACCATCCAGTCGGCCCGCGCCTTCACGGCGGCGCTGGTGTTGGCGTAGACGACGACCTGGCGGTCCGGGTGGGCGTCGCAGAAGGCGGCGAAGTCGTCGGCCGGGCAGCCCAGGTCCAGCGAGCAGGTGGCCTCCAGGTCGGGCATCAGCACGCGCTTCTCGGGGCTGAGGATCTTGGCCGTTTCGCCCATGAAGCGCACGCCCGCGACCACCAGCGTCTGCGCGGCGTGGTCACGGCCGAAGCGCGCCATCTCCAGCGAATCGGCGACGCAGCCGCCGGTGGCCAGCGCCAGGTCCTGCAGCCCGCCGTCCACGTAGTAATGCGCCACCAGCACGGCGTTGTGGCGGGCCAGCAGCGCCTTGGCGCGCTCGGCCAGCGCGTCGCGCTGGCTGGGCGTCAGCGGCGCGGGCGTCTTGGCCCAGGCATGGGCGGTGGAGCAGGCGCCGGCGGCGTCCTGCTTGGTGTAGTCGAACAGGGTCTCGGACATCTTGGCGTCGTGGCGCGGGGCCGCAGGTCAGGCCGTGAGTGTCGCGCAGAGCCAGCCGCAAGGCGCGCGGGCGGCCGGCAAGACCGCGCCGCGCGCAGGCGGATCAGGGCAGCCGCAGGTGGTCGCGCTCGCTGACGCGCACGGTGTTGGCCGGCTCGTTGCCGTGCCGGTAGGTCACGCTCAGCTGCTTGCGCTGGCCCGGCGCGGGGTCGACGCCGAATAGCTCGTTGCGCACCTCCAGGTCCAGCCGGTCGCCGCGCACCTGCGCGCGCACCGCCCGGGTCACGTCCACCCAGCGGCTGTCGCTGCCGTAGCTGGCGCTCTCGACGATGAAGCGGCCGCTGCCGGCCATGGGCCGGGTCGGGCCCCAGTCGTCCTGGCCGCGGCCGTGGCGGCCGCCCCAGTCGCCGCGGCTCCAGCCGATGAACTGCTGGCCGTCGACGGTCGAGTACTCGCGGTACTCGAAGCTGCGCTGCTGGCCGGCCCGGTCGCGGGCGACGATGCGCAGCACCTTGGTCCGGCCGGGGTCGGGGTCCAGGCCGCCGAAAGTGTCGTTGCCGAGCTTGAAGCGCTGGTCGCGCCGCGCCAGCTCGCGCAGCCGGTCGGTCACGTCCACCTCGCGCCGGCCGGTGCCGTAGGTGGCGTAGAGGATGGTGAACTCGCCGTCGTCGCGCCGGTCCTCACGCCGGTCGCCGCGGCCGCCGCCGTGCCAGCCGCCGTTCCAGCCCGGCTCGCCCCAGTTGCCGCCGCCCCAGCCAATGAACTGCGCGCCGTCGATCCAGTCGCGCTCGCGGAAGTCGAACTGGCGCTCCTGGCCCTGGCGGTCGCGCGCGAAGATGCGCAGCGTCTTCTGGCGGCCGGGGTCGGGGTCCACGCCGCCGAACAAGTCGTTGGTCAGACGCAGCCGGCGGTCCTGCCGGGCCAGTTCACGCAGCCGGGCGGTCACGTCCACATCGCCGTTCTCGGTGCCGTAGCGGGCCTGCAGGATGACGAACTCGCCGTCGTCCTCGTCACGCGCCCAGGCGGGCAGGGCACAGAGCAGCGCGGCCCCTGCGAAACAGGCCAGTCGACGTCGTTGCATGAGGGTTCTCCTTGTTGTGGCGCGGTGCGGCGTGATCGTCGCACGCTGCCCCACAACGCCCGGGCCGGGCCCGGCGTGCACCGGCGGCGGTAACACCGCGTGACAGGCGAGGGCGCGGCGTCAGGCCTTGGCGAAGAAGCGGCTGGGCGGCATGCCCACCGTGCGCGTCACCATCGCGCTGAAGGCGCTGGCGCTGGCATAGCCCAGCTCGGCGGCGATGTGGCTCATCGGCCGGCCGCGCGCGGCCAGCGTCAGCGCATGGGCCAACAGCAGCTGCGAGCGCCATTGCGCGAAGCTGGTGCCCAGCTGCTCGCGGAACAGCCGGTTCAGCGTGCGCGGGCTGGCGCCGGCCTCGGCGGCCCAGTCGTCCAGGCCGACGTGGCGGCCGGGGTCGCGCAGCATCGCCTCGCACAGCCGGCGCAGGCGCGCCTCCTGGGGCAGCGCCACGCCCAGCGCCAGCGGCCGGGCGCGCTTGAGCTCGGCCAGGATCAGCTGCTCGATGCCGTGCCGCCGGGCCGCGTCGTCGGGCCCCTCGGGCGGCATGGGGTCGGCGTCGGCGGGCAGGGCCTGCACCAGTTCGCGCAGCAGCGGCGACACCTCCAGGACGCGGCCGGCCTGCCAGGCCGCGCCGGCCAGCTGCCCGTCGGCCAGGTAGAGGGTGCGCAGGTCGGCGCGCTCAATGGCCGTCACCGCGTGCACCATGCCGGCCGGAATCCAGACCGCCCGCGACGGCGGCACGATGTAGGTCGCCGCGGCGGCCGCTGCGCCCGCCGAGGGCCGGCCGCCGGTGTTCACGCGCACCGCGCCGGTCATCGAGAACACCAGCTGCGCCCAGTCGTGGCGGTGCGGCTGGATGTCGGTCAGGTGCTCCAGCAGGCGCGACTTGGCGCGCAGCGGCCGCTGCGGCGTGGGCGAGAAGCGCTCGGGCGCGAAGGCGGGGACGCTGGCGCGACGGGTCATGGCTGGATTTCGACAGAACTTGACGAACCATCGTAACCACGCCGCGGCCGCACTGCCTAGAGTGGGGGCATGAGCACCGTTCTCGCCTCCACCGTGGACGCCGGCCTGCAGCGCCGGCGCGACGTCACCACCATCTCCACCATCGGCGTGGCCCATGGCACCTCGCATTTCTTCCACATGCTGCTGCCGCCGCTGTTCCCGGCGTTCATCCAGGCCTTCGGGCTGAGCTATTCGGAGCTGGGGCTGCTGGTCACCACCTTCTTCATCATCTCGGGCGCCGGCCAGGCGCTGGCCGGCTTCGTCGTGGACCGCATCGGCGCCCGCCCGGTGCTGTTCGCGGCGATGGTCTGCTTCTTCCTCGCGTCGGTGGCGGCCGGGCTGGCGCAGGGCTTCGGCGGGCTGATGCTGGCGGCGGCGCTGGCCGGGCTGGGCAACGCGCCCTTCCATCCGGCCGACTTCACCATCCTGAACAAGCGCGTGTCGGCGCCGCGCCTGGGCCACGCCTTCTCGGTGCATGGCATCAGCGGCAACCTGGGCTGGGCCTTCGCGCCGGTGTTCTCCATCGGCATCGCCGAGGCCACCGGCAACTGGCGCCTGGCCTACCTGGGCACCGCGCTGGTGGCGCTGGCGGTCATGGGCCTGCTGGCCTGGCAGCGCGCTGCGCTGGACGACCGCCAGGGCCAGTGGCAGCACGCCAGGCCGGCGCCCGGTGCCAAGGTGGAGCATCCGATGGCCTTCCTGAAGCTGCCGTCGGTGTGGCTGTGCTTCTCGTTCTTCTTCTGGACCACGGCCGCGCTGTCCGCCATCCAGAGCTTTGCCAGCCCGGCGCTGCAGAAGGCCTACGGCCTGCCCGCCACGCTGACGGCCTATGTGGTGACCGGTTACATGCTGGCCGGCGCGGCCGGCATGGTCTGCGGCGGCTTCCTGGTCGCCCGCGCCGAACGGCTGGAGCGCACCATCGCGCTGGCCATGGCGTTCGCGGCCGCGCTGCTGCTGCTGACGGCCAGCGGCTGGCTGTCGGGCGTCGCGGCGGCCGCGGTCGCCGCGCTGGCCGGCTTCGGCACCGGCCTGGCCGGCCCGTCGCGCGACATGCTCATCAAGCGCGCCGCACCGCCCGGCGCCACCGGCCGCGTCTACGGCACCGTGTACTCGGGCCTGGACGTGGGCTTTGCCGTCGCGGCGCCGGTGTTCGGCGCGCTGATGGACCGCGGCGTGACGCTGGGCGTGTTCGGCGGCGCCGCGGCGGCGCTGCTGCTGGGCATCGCGTCGGCGGGCATGGTGGGGGTGGGGCTGTCGCGGCGTTCGGCCGCGGCGGCCGCCGCCTAACCGGCCGGTCGGGCGCCGCGGGGCGCCGGGGCGGCGCCGGCGCCCGCGCTTACGATGCGCGGCATCGCCCGCCTGCAGTGAGCCGTCGCGCCGCCATGAAATTCAAAGCCTACGTCACCTCGCCGACCCTGGAGCACAACGCCTTCCTGGCCCTGCTGATCGTGGTCAGCCTGGCGTTCGTCTGGATCATGCTGCCCTTCGGCGGCGCGGTGTTCTGGGGGGCGGTGATCGCGATCGTCTTCACGCCGGTCTACCTGCGGCTGCTGCGCCGCTGGCCCAAGCGCCCCACGCGGGCGGCGCTGGTGACGCTGTCGCTGGTGGTGCTGATCGTCGTGCTGCCGCTGACGTTGCTGACCGGCATGCTGGTGAAGGAGGGCGCGGCGCTGTACCAGCGGCTGCAGTCGGGCGAGCTGAACTTCGCGCGCTACTTCGAGCAGGTCGTCGCGGTGTCGCCGACCTGGCTGCATGAGCTGCTGGAGCATTTCGGGCTGACCGATTTCGCGGCCCTGCAGACCCGCATCACCGAGGCCATCACCCGCGGCAGCCAGATGATCGCCGGCCAGGTCTACAGCGTGGGCCAGAACGCGCTGGACCTGGTGGTCAGCTTCTTCGTGATGCTCTACCTGGCGTTCTTCCTGCTGCGCGACGGCGAGGGCCTGAGCCGGCGCATCCGTGCGGCCGTGCCGCTGGCGCCCGAGCACCGCCGCCGCCTGGCGGGCAAGTTCATCACCGTGATCCGCGCGACCGTGAAGGGCAACGTGCTGGTCGCCGCCACGCAGGGCGCGCTGGGCGGCCTGGCCTTCTGGTTCCTCGGCATCAAGGGCGCGCTGCTGTGGGCGGTGCTGATGGCCTTCCTGTCGCTGCTGCCGGCCATCGGCGCCGGGCTGATCTGGCTGCCCGTGGCGGTGTATTTCCTGGTCACCGGCGCCGTCTGGCAGGGCCTGGCGCTGGTGGCCTACGGCGTGCTGGTGATCGGCCTGGTGGACAACGTGCTGCGCCCCCTCCTGGTGGGCAAGGACACGCAGATGCCCGACTACCTGGTGCTGATCTCCACCATCGGCGGCATGGGCGTGTTCGGCATCAACGGCTTCGTGATCGGCCCGGTGATCGCGGCGATGTTCATGGCCGTGTGGGACCTGTTCGGCACCGCCCGCGAGGAGGCCGCCGCCGAGCTGCCGCCCGCGCAGGCCCTGCCGCCGGCACCCGTAGAGCCGCGCGGCGACTGAGGCGCCACCGCCGCGGCCGGCTAAAGTGGCCACATGACTAGACAACCTCCCACCCCCCGCCTGGCCGGCCACAAGCTGGTCGAGGCGTTGATTGCCCAGGGCGTCGACACCGCGTTCGGCGTGCCGGGCGAGTCCTACCTGGCCGTGCTGGACGGCTTCCACGAGTACCGCGAGCAGATCCGCTTCGTCGCCTGCCGCCAGGAGGGCGGCGCGGCCTTCATGGCCGAGGCCCAGGGCAAGCTGACCGGGCGGCCCGGCATCTGCTTCGTCACGCGCGGCCCGGGTGCGACCAATGCCAGCATCGGCCTGCACACCGCCTTCCAGGACAGCACGCCGATGATCCTGTTCATCGGCCAGGTGGCCAGCGACCAGCGCGACCGCGAGGCCTTCCAGGAGGTGGACTACCGCCAGATGTTCGGCCCCGGCACGCTGGGCATGGCCAAGTGGGTGGGCGAGGTGCACGACCCCGAACGCCTGCCCGAGTACGTGGCCCGTGCCTTCCACACCGCCATGCAGGGCCGGCCCGGCCCGGTGGTGCTGGTGCTGCCCGAGGACATGCTGACCCAGCCCATCGTCGCGCCGGTGCTGGCGCCCGCGCGCCCGGCCGAGGCCGCGCCCACGCCGGCCGCGCTGGCCGAGGTCGCCGAGCGGCTGGCGGCGGCCAAGCGGCCGCTGGTGATCGCCGGCGGCGGCGGCTGGACGCCCGCGGCCACCGCGGCGCTGCAGAGCTTTGCCGAGGCCTGGCAGCTGCCGGTGGGCTGCGCCTTCCGCTTCCAGGATCTGTTCGACAACGCCCACCCGAACTACGCGGGCGACGTGGGCATCGGCATCAACCCGAAGCTGGCCGCGCGCGTGAAGGACGCCGACCTGATCCTCGCCATCGGCCCGCGCCTGGGCGAGATGACCACCGGCGGCTATGCGCTGCTGCAGGCGCCGCGGCCGGCGCAGCAGCTCATCCACATCCACGCCGGTGCCGAGGAGCTGGGCCGGGTCTACACGGCCGAGCTGCTGATCAACGCCAGCATGAGCCAGGCCGCGCCGGCACTGGCCGCGCTGGCCCCGCCGGCCGACATCGCCTGGCGCGACTGGACCGCCGCGGCACACGCGGACTACCAGGCCAACCTCGTGCCCACGCCGGTTGCGCCGCTGGACATGGCCGAGGTCATGCGCCTCATCGACGCCAAGCTGCCCGAGGGCACGATCTTCACCAACGGCGCCGGCAACTACAGCGGCTGGCTGCACCGCTTCCACCGCTACACGGCGCTGCACCGCTTCGGCCGCACGCAGCTGGCGCCGACCTCGGGCGCGATGGGTTACGGCGTGCCCGCGGCCGTCGCTGCGGCACTGCTGCAGCAGGACCGCTGGGTGGTCAACATCGCCGGCGACGGCGACTTCCTGATGACCGGCCAGGAGCTGGCCACGGCCACCGGCTACGGCGCGAAGAAGCTGCTGGTCGTCGTCGTCGACAACGGCACCTACGGCACCATCCGCATGCACCAGGAGCGCGAGTACCCGGGCCGCGTGTCGGGCAGCGACCTGTTCAACCCCGACTTCGCCAAGCTGGCCGAGGCCTTCGGCTTCGTCGCGCTGTACGCCGACAGCACCGGGCAGGTCGGTCCGGCGCTGGATGCGGCCATCGCGGCGGGCCGGCCGGCGCTGCTGCACCTGCGCCTGTCGTCCGACGTGTCCACGTCGCGCGCCACGCTGACCGCCATCCGCGATGCCGCGCTCAGGCAGCAGGCGGGCTGAGCGCCCGCGCTGCGGCACAATCCGCAGCATGCCCCACACGGCCGCCCGCCAACGCATCGCGCCCACCTCCGACACGGTGGCGGGCCTGCGCGCGGCCGTGGCTTTGAATTGCCCGGCCGCACATTCCTGAGCCCGGCGATCCCCCTTCCTCCCTCTCCATAGCGCCACCTCGATCGCCGGGCCACCCACCCGGCGCGATGCCGCGCCGCCCGACGGCGGCCGGACTGACCGAGGTTCGCCATGACGACTTCCTTCACACCTGCGGGCAACGACTGCCTGCTTACCGAACTCGACCACCAACGCCTGCGGCGCTTCGTGTCCCGGCATGAACCGCTGCACCAGCTGCTCGACGGCGCCGAGCTGGTGCCTTCCACCGCGTTGCCGGCCAACGTCGTGTCCATGAACTCCGAAGTCGAGGTGCTCGACCCGGCGCTCGGTCGGCCGCAGCGGCTGACGCTGTGCTATCCCGCCGACGCCAATGCCGACCAGGGCCGTATCTCGGTGCTGTCGCCGGTGGGCCTGAGCCTGCTGGGCCGTCCGGTGGGCAGCCGCGTGCAGTGGCGGGCCGGCGGCGGCATCGTCGGCAGCCTGTGCATTGAGGCGCTGCTCTACCAGCCGGAAGCCAGCGGCCACCTGACCCGCTGAGCCCGCAGCGCTGGGGGAGAATCGGGGCCATGCAGGACATGGCTCTCGAACTCCGCGGCGACTACATCGAACTCGACAAGCTGCTCAAGGCCACCGGCCTGGCCGACAGCGGCGGCCAGGCGCGCGCGCTGATCACGGCCGGCGAGGTGACGGTGGACGGCCAGGTCGAGTTGCGCAAGACCGCCAAGATCCGGGCCGGCCAGCGGGTTCGCCTGGGCGCGGCCTGCGTGCAGGTGCAGGCCGCGTCCGGCGCCGCCTGAACGCCGCCCCACCCGACGCGGAGCCCGACGATGAACTTCTCCACCTGCGATCTGTGCGACGCCCACAAGAGCCATGACCCCGGCGAGTTCCGCGTGCTGCCGGGCGGCCTGTATGCCCGCTATGGCGCCGAGGCCCGCTTTGCCGGCCCGGTGCGCACGGTGCGCTGCTTCGAGGACAACAGCCAGGTGAAGGCGCTGGTGGAGTCGCCCGGCCAGGGCCAGGTGCTGGTGGTGGACGGCGGCGGCTCGCTGCGCCGTGCGCTGCTGGGCGGCAACCTGGCGGCCGCCGCGGCCCGCAACGGCTGGGCCGGCCTGCTGATCGAGGGCTGCGTGCGCGACCTGGCGGAGCTGGCGGTGGTGCCCCTGGGCATCCTGGCCCGCGCCCATGTGCCGCTGCCCACCGAGCGCCGCGGCCAGGGCGTGGTGGACGTGGTGCTGCAGCTGCACGGCGTGCCGGTGCGTCCGGGCGACTGGCTGTATGCCGACGCCGACGGCGTGGTCATCAGCACCACACCGCTGCACGGCGCCTGAATCGCCGCGCCGCCGCCGCGCGCCTCAGCGCATCAGCTGCAGCAGCTGGTCCAGCCCGCCGTCGTTGATGGCGATGCGGGCCTGCTCGCGCACCTTGGGCTTGGCGTGGTAGGCCACCGACAGGCCGGCGGCGCCCATCATGGGCAGGTCGTTGGCGCCGTCGCCCACGGCGATGGCCTGGTCGGGGCGGCAGCCGGCCTGGTCGCAGCATTGCAGCAGCATCAGCCGCTTCTGCTCGCCGTCGCAGATGTCGCCCCAGTCCTGCATGACGACGCGGCCGGTGAGGGCGCCGTCCACGATCTCCAGCTCGTTGCTGCGCACGAAGTCCATGCCCAGCTCGGCCGCGACGAAACGCGTGAAGAACGTGAAGCCCCCGGACACCAGCACCAGCTTCAGCCCGGCCGCCTTCAGCGCCGCGCACAGCGCGCGGGCGCCGGGGTTGAAGCTGAGCCGCTCGGCCAGCACGCGGTCCAGCACCGTGGCGGGCACGCCGGCCAGCAGCGCCAGGCGGCGCCGCAGGCTGTCCTTGAAGTCGGTGATCTCGCCGCGCATCGCGGCCTCGGTGATGGCCGCCACCTGCACGCCCTTGCCGGCCAGTGCGGCGATCTCGTCGATGCACTCGATGCCGATCAGCGTCGAGTCCATGTCGAAGGCGGCTAGCTTGAAGTGGGCCAGCGGCGGCAGCGCGGGGCCGTCGCGCAGGACGAGGCCTGGGGGGGCGGGAGAGGTC
>CAXDTK010000222.1:0-9035 GCA_963992225.1 uncultured Comamonadaceae bacterium
CTACACCTAAGCCTTCGTCGGCAGCGTCAGATGTGTATAAGAGACAGGCGGCGGGGTGGAGGTTGCGAGGGGGTGGGTTCATGTTGGCTGCGCCGTGGGCGCTTGTCTCTGGTGCTGTTGTCTGGTGCCGAGGCCCATGCCGGGAGTTCGCCCCGGCGGGCGACCTACTTTTTGAGCGACCAAAAAGTAGGCAAAAAGTCGCCCCCGAACCGCCCGGCCCTTTGCTGCGCAGCGGGCTGCCCTGCGGTACTCAAGCCTTGAGGCCTCGCACAGAACTCGCTTCGCTACGCTGCGCTTAAACAGCTGTGCGAAGTCAGAGCTTGATGCGCGCTGCGCGCGCGGCCTCAAGGCCTTGCGCTGCTCGGCGGGCTCAAAGGGGGTGTGATGGAACAGCCGGCGCCAGCCGGCTTTCGGGTTTGGCTGTTGGCTGTTTCGGGGCTCCCCTTTGGAGGAGCCGAGAAGCGCAGGAGCCCGGGGCGCGAGCGCAGCGAGCCTCAAGCTCTGACTTCGCGCCCCTTTGTTTGAACGGAGCGAAGCGAAGTGAGTTGGGCGCGGCCCCGGGCTTCGAGCATCGCAGGGGACCCCGAGCGCAGCGAGGGGCGACGGAACAGGGGCGGTTTCTTTGCCTACTTTCTTGTCCGCACAAGAAAGTAGGTCGGCCGCCGGGACGAAATCCCGGCTGGGCCTAGGCGCCAACCCGAAGCACCGCATATCAATCGATCAGATGAACCGAACCAGCAGTTCGCCCATCGCCAACAACGCCATCGCCTGCCCAAACGGCATGGACGTCAGCGGGATGTCCTTGTATTCCTGCAGCGTGTTGAACACCGGCGTGCCGAAGCTCACCTGCGTCAGCTCCCCGGCGTCATTGATCTTGCTTCGCACCGCCAACGCCGCCTTCAGGCCCACCGCCTCATAAGACCGAGGTAGATAACCCTTGCGCACCGCCTTCAAGATGCCGTACGCAAAGCCGGCCGACGCGGCCGCCTCGTCGTACGAGGTCGGGTCGTCCAGCAGCGTGGGCCACAGGCCCGACGACGACTGGCACGCCGCCAACGCCTTCACCTGCGCCTCCAGCGTGGACAGCAGGAACTGCCGGAATGCGTTGCCCTCCGGCAGCCCGAGCAGTTCGATGAACTCGGGGATGACGATGGTGACCCACGAGTTGCCGCGCGCCCACAAGGCATTGGCAAAGTTGTGCCGGCCGTCGAAGGTCCAGCCGTGGAACCACAGCCCGGTCTTGCGGTCGGCCAGGTACTTGATGTGCACCATGAACTGACGCTTGGCCTCTTCCACGTAGTGCGGGCGGCCCAGCAGCAGGCCGAACTTGGCCAGCGGCAGCACCGACATCATCAGCGTGTCGTCCCACAGCTGCTGGTGGTTCACGCTGTTGTAGACGATGTGCTGGAAGCCGCCTTCCTCGGTGCGCGGCAGCTCGTGGTAGACCCACTCGGCCCAGCGGTCGATGTAGGGCAGGAAGCGGCGCTCGCCGGTGCGCTCGAACAGGTAGGCCAGCGTCAGGAAGGGCGCCACCGTGTTGATGTTGCGGCTGGGCATGCCCTCCGCAAACCGGGCCTCGAACCAGCTGGTCATGATGTCCCAGGCCTTGGGGTCGCCGGTCAGCTCCCAGACCTTGTAGACACCGTACAGGCCCACGCCGTGGGTCCACTCGAAGCCGTTCCAGCCCTTGGTGTCCAGCACGCGGCCGTCGTCCAGGCGCAGCAGGAACTTGCCGTCCGGGTCTTCGATGTGGACGAGGTTGTGGATCAGGCGGTCGACGGCGCCCCGGATGTCGTCGCGGTCCGCGCCCAGATGGGCCGTGTGGTGGGCCAGCAGCGGGTGGATCTTGGAGGAATCGATGGGTTGGAGGATCTGCTTGGACATGGGGCTTGTCTCTGTACTGCTTAGAAGGGCAGCTCCGCCGGCGCGAGGCCGGGGGCGGTGACGCGCAGGCGCGCGGGTTGCGTGTTGTCGGTGCGGCGCAGGACGGCCAGGCCGCGACCCTCATGGACCGCGTGCTCGGCATCCCGCGGATCATCCACGTCCGCGAGGTTGCCGTTGCCGATGCCCAGGATCTCGACGCCACTGCCCTCGAAGCGCAGGCGCTGGGCCGCGTCGGGCACGCGCCGGCCCTGGGCATCGACGACGAAGAAGGCCACCTGCTCCACGCCGTCGCTGCCGCTGGCCACGCGCTGCAGCTCGATGCGTGCGGGGCTGCCTGCGGTCAGCAGCGCGAACTCGGCCACCGGCTGGCCGTCCTTCAGGCCCACGGCCTTCAGCGCGCCGGCCTCGAAGGGCAGGGTCCAGCTCAGGATGCCTTCCACCGCATCGGCGGCTTTCTGCGTGCCGACGAGTCGGCCGTTCAGCCACAGCTGCACTTCCGGCGTGTTGGCATAGGCCGAGACGACGATGGACTCGCCGGCTCGCCAGTTCCAGTGCTGGGCCACCTTGGCGCGTTTTTGCTGGTCCAGCAGCGGTGTGCCCTGACCGGACTGCGACGCGACCTGGGTGGCCGAGGCGGTGGCGGCGGCGAGGTAGACCACCGGCTTGTCGCTCCACAGGCTGGCGCGGAAGGCGCCGCGCGGCTTCATGAAGCCGGCCAGGTCGAACAGGCCGAAGTCCGCCCCGCGCAGCGGCCAGCGGCCGGCCTCGCCGAGGTAGTCGAAGCCGGTCCACAGGAACTGGGCGCTGATGTAGGGCGTGTCGCGCACGACGGCCCAGGCGCGGTAGTCGTGGCGGTTCTCGCTGCCGTAGATGACGCGCTTGGGGAACTTCGAGTGGTCGGCCGCGTAGCGGGCTTCCTGGTAGTTGTAGCCGGCCACGTCGAACAGCGCGCCAAAGCCGACCGCGTCGCTCATCTCCACCGAAGCCAGCGCGGCGGTGACCGGCCGCGTCGGGTCCAGGCGGCGCACGGCGTCGACCAGCGGCCGGCCCCAGCGCACCAGGTCGCTGGCCGGCGGCGCCGCAGGGCGGTATTTGGCGCCCAGCACCGGGTGGGAGAAGGGGTCGTTGGGGTAGTCGACCTCGTTGCCCACGCTCCACATGACGATGCTGGGGTGGTTGCGGTCGCGCTTCACCATGTCCTCGACGTCGCGCACGCCCCATTCGGCGAACACCTCGCCATAACCCTGGCGGCCCGGCACGCCGACGTTCCAGCCTTCTATCCACTTGTTCTTGGTGGGCGTGAACTCGTCGAAGGCCTCGGCCTGCACGAGGAAACCCATGCGGTCGGCCAGGTCCAGCAGCTCGGGCGCGGGCGGGTTGTGGCTGGTGCGGAGGGCGTTGACGCCGATGTCCTTCAACTGCTGCAGCCGGCGCTGCAGCACCGACACCGGCACGGCCGCGCCCAGGCTGCCGGCGTCATGGTGCAGGCACACGCCCTTGAGCTTGAGCGGCTGGCCGTTGAGCGTGAAGCCGGTGGCAGGGTCGAAGCGGAAGCTGCGGATGCCGAACGGCGTTTCGGTCCGGTCCACCGGCTGGCCCTGCACCAGCAGGGTCTGGCGCAGCGTGTAGAGCACGGGCGTGTCCAGCGACCAGCGCTGCGGCTGGTCCACCGCCAGCGCCTGCGCCAGCGCGCGGCGCTCGCCGGCCTTCAGGCTGGCGGGGGTGTCGCGGGTCGCCACCACGCGGCCGTCCGGCGCCAGCAGCTCGGCGCGCAGCGTGAACTGGCGCGGGCCTGCGGCGGCGTTGACGAGTTCGGCCTGGGCCTTCACCTCGGCCCGGGCGGCGCTGACCTGGGGCGTCGTCACGTAAGTGCCCCAGGGGGCAATGTGCAGCGGGTCGGTGAAGCTCAGCCGCGCGTCGCGGTAGAGGCCGGAGCCGCTGAAGTAGCGCGAGTCCATCTGCCGGGAATGATCCACGCGCACGGCCAGCATGTTGGGGCTGCCGTCGGTCTTCAGGTAGGGCGTCAGCTCGAGCTGGAAGCTGCTGTAGCCGAACGGCCGGCCACCCACGTACTGGCCGTTGACCCAGACCTGGGCGCGCTCGTAGATGCCATCGAAGGTGATGCGCGCGACCCGGCCCTTCTGCTCCGCGCCCACCATGAAGCTGCGCCGGTACCAGCCGATGCCGCCGGCCGCATAGCCGTTGCCGCTGCCCAGGTCGGCGCGGAAGGGCTCGTCCTGGCTCCAGTCGTGTGGCACGCGCACGGTGCGCCAGCCGCTGTCGTCGAAGGCCGGGTTCATGGCCGCACCCGGGTCGCTCTTGTGGAAGCGCCAGCCGGTGCCCAGCGTCTGCACCTGGCGCTGCGCGAGGGCCGTGCCGGCCAGGGCCAGCAGCGCAGCGGCGATGAAGGAGAGGCGGGTCATGGGCGGGCTCAACGCTGCAGGTTGCGCGGTTGGGCCACGGGCTCCAGCGGCACGCCGCCGCGGGCGACGGCCAGCGGCACCAGGCGCAGGGCTTCCAGCGCGTTGGCGGGCTGGCCGTCGGTGGTCACGGCCAGCGTCAGCGTGTTCTCGCCGTTGGGGTTCAGGATGCCCGGCGGCAGCACGAAGACGCGTTGCGGTCCGATGTGGGCGATGAACTGGCCCAGGTTCCAGCCGTTGACGAAGATCAGCGCGCGGTTCTCCCGCTCGGAGCGCGGCTGGGTCGTGTCGCCGAAGGCCAGGCCCAGCTGCACGTCATGGCCCTGCGGCAGGTCCAGCCTGAAGGTCGTGCGCAGCCAGTAGCTGCCGGGCGCGGGCGGGGCGGCGTTGGGCGTGGTGGCGTCCCAGCCGGGTTGCGGCTTGGCCGGGTCCACCGGCAGGTGCCAGCCCACGCGCTCGCCGTGCAGGCCGCCGTTGTTCATGGGGCCGCGCACCAGGTCGGCGATGTCCTCGCCGCCCTTGTTGCCCTGGATCTTCCACGCGATGGGCGTGCCGAAACGCTGGCCGCCCTTGGGCGTGAGGGAGGCCGAGATCAGGCCGCGTGCCTCCTTGTGCACGTCGTCGGCGAACAGGTCCCAGTTGTGCGAGTTGTTGCGCACCACCACGGCCAGCACATGCTCGCCGGGCGGCAGGTCCTTCAGCGTCTGGCGGAAGGTGTCGGTGGTCTCGGGGAAGGGCCGGCCGGTGTCGTGCTCCTGCTGGCCGATGAACTTCCCGTCCAGCCACACCTGCACCATGCCGGCGCCGCCGCCGCCGAAGAACAGCTCCAGCTGCAGCGGCTTGGCGTCGGTGGTGGTGAAGCGGCCGCGGTACCAGACGTCGCCATGGTGGAAGCCGTAGTCGCTCATGGCCAGCACCGGCTGACCCTTGTCGGGCGCGGTGTAGACGTTGGCGGCCGACACGGCCGCATCGGCCTGGCGCCAGGCGCTGTCGTCGAACCTGGGATCGGCTTCGAGGGAGTCGAAGCGGCGCGTCCAGGTCAGTTGCGTCAGGTCGGGCAACCGGACGGCCTCGGGTCCGGGCAGGGCGGTGCGGGCGGCGAGGCTGAAGTCCTGCGCGGTCGTCGCGACGGGCTGGTCGTTGAAGCTCAGGCCGGTGATGCCCTCGGGCACCCATGCGCGCAGCGTGCTCGGCGCCGTCGTGTCGCCGCTCAGCTTCAGCGTCTTGCCTTCGAGGACGGCAGTGCGCACGAGAGCCGGGCTGTGCACCAGCACGGCCTGCGCGCCGGCCTGCAGGCGCCAGAACTCGCGGCCGGTCTTCTCGTCCGCCAGCAGCAGCAGCAGGGGTGCGCGGCCACCGCCGCTGATCAGCAGTTCGGTCAGGCCGCTGTGCCGGTAGTTCAGCCGCAGGTCGCCGGTCTTGGCGTCCCAGGCCGCCTGGGCCTGGCCGCGCAGCAGCTTCACGCTGGGCCGGCCGGCGTAGCGCAGCACGGTCTCGCCGTCGTCGCCATCGCGGCCGTACAGCAGGGCCAGGTCGCGCGGGCCCTGCTGCAGTTGCGCCTGCAGCTCGCTGGTGCTGTAGACCAGGTGCTGGTGCTCCAGCGCATACGACGCCAGCAGCAGCTTGGCATCCTGGCCGGTCAGCGTGAGCTGGCCGGCTTGCGGGATCTGGTAGCTGCCATCACGCGTCTGCAGCTTGAAGCCGAAGGCCGCCGTGCCGCCGAGGTGGTTGTGCTGGGCCAGCAGCACATGGCTGCCCAGCGCCTGGTTGACGTTGTGATACAGCCTGACCTTGGCATTGCCGGGGTCCAGCGGCTCACCCTTGTCCATCTGGGCCAGCACCGGCGTGGCGGCCTGCACGAAGCCGCCCATCTGCTTGAGCACCAGCGCCTTGTCACGCATCACGCGCGCCTCGCTGATGGGCGCGCCGTAGTCGTAGCTGGTGTAGACGATGGGCCCGGGCTGCCAGCCCCAGCTGGTGCCGCCGAAGGCCATGTAGAGGGAATGGATGGACAGCGCGTTGATCAGGCTGCTGCCGTAGAACACGCGCTGGTAGCCCGGGCCCTGGCGCCTGGCCGTGCACTCGTAGGTGCCGTTGCTGCCCCAGTAGTCGAACCAGCCCGCGCCGATCTCGGCCACGAAGCCGGGCGTGTTGGGCGAGGCCAGCGAGCCGACCTTGGGGAAGTTCTTGCCGTAGAGGCCCCAGTCCGGCGCCGGCGCCGGCGTGCCGGGTTGGCCGAACACGTCGCAGACGCCGCCCGGGTAGCCGTCGAAGGCGTAGAGGTCGGTGGGGCCGGGGTTGGCGAAGGGCGCGGTGGAGGTCCTGGGCGTCCAGTCCGGCAGGCGCGAGGCGGCGTTGTGGAACAGCGGCACGGTGATGCCGTCGGCCCGCGCCTTGTCGGCCAGGTGCTGCATGTGGCGGATGTTCTTGGGGTTCACCGCGAACAGCTCGTTCTCCAGCTGGTAGGCGATGACGGTGCCGCCGCCGTCGGTGAGCTGGTGCCGGGCCAGGATGGCGTTGATCTGGGTCGTCCACTCGTCGGTGGCGGCTTGATATTCAGCAGCGTCGGTGCGCGCCTCGGCGCGCTGGCGCAGCAGCCAGCCGGGGAAGCCACCGGCCGTCAGCTCGGCGTTCACATACGGCCCCATGCGGGCGATGACGTAGAGGCCTTCCTCCTCGGCCATCTGGATGGCGCGCTCGATGTTGCGCACGCCGGTGAAGTCGTAGTGGCCCGGCTTGGCCGAGTGGTAGCCCCAGCTGAAATAGAACGACACCGCGTTCAGGCCCGAGGCCTTCATCTTTTGCAGCACGTCGCGCCACAGGCTGGGGGAGGGCAGGCGGAAGGGGTGGAATTCGCCCGCGAAGATCATCTCGCGCTTGCCGTCGATGATCAGCGAATGGCGGTCCCAGGCGATGGTCCTGGGCCTGGCCTTGGGGGCGGTCACGCGCGCCAGCTGCGCGGTGTCTTCCTGGATCACGGTGAAGTGACGCACCGTGCCGGACACCCCACCCAGTTCGCGCTTGGGCGTCCAGGTCTGGAAGCCGTCGAAGCTGTCCGAATACCAGTACCGCTTCGTCATGTAGTCGTCGAAGTAGATGCGCCAGCCGGCTTTGCCGTTCGCATCCTTGACCGGCACCAGCGCCTGGCCCTCCGACGGCCCGCCCCAGCCGGCCCAGTCGCCGGTCTTCTGGACGGTCCAGGGCCCTTCCAGCGCGGGGGCGGTGGCCAGCTCGATCAGCTTGGTGGTCTCGTTCTTCGCGAACGCGACGTAGCGCCCCTCGTGGTGGACCACGAAGGTGTCGATGTAGTTCTTCTCCAGCCCCTGCAGCGGCACGGGGTCGGCGAACTTCGTGAAGCCGGCGTCCAGCGCCTTCACGGTGTAGGCGCCGAACGGGCCTTGCGTGCCGGTGCGGGACAGGCTCACGACCAGCTTCAGGCTGCCGTCGGTGTCGCGGAACCACTCGGGCGCCCACACGTTGCTGACCTGTTGACCGGTACCGGGCAGCTGGACGGGCACGTCGGCCACATGGGTCCAGGTCTTCAGGTCGGCCGACTTCGCGATGCCCAGCGTGGACCCCGACCAGTCGGTGGTGTAGGCGATGTAGTACTGGCCGTCGGCCGCGCGGAGGATGGACGGGTCGCGCAGCAGGCCCTTGGGCGGCTGGTAGACCTCCGAACCCAGCGTCGTGAAGGTCACGCCGTCGGTGGAGGTGAACAGGCTGAGCCGGTCCTGCGAGGTGGCCGTGAAGGCCGACATCAGGTAGGTCCGCTCGGTCCTGGCGGCAGGCGCCGCGGCCCGCGCCGGCGTGCTGACGGCGGTGGGCGCTTGCTGGCCCGGCAGGTCCTGTGCAGGGGCGACGGCACAGAGCAGCAGCGCGGCAAACGGGATCGACCTGAGGGCAGAGGGCAGAGCAGCGTGCATAGCGGACCGGGAGTGCGGGGAGCCTGAATCAGTGTCACCCGGTTCACCGCCGCCAAAAAATCAAGCGCGTGCGAGAAACGCGCAACGGCGGGCGCAGGCGAAAATGCCGACCCATGTTCAGTTTCTTCAAGAAGTCGGCACCGGCACCCGCCCCTGCCGAGGCGCCCATCCTGCTGCCCGAAGGCTGGGTGACCAAGCCGGCCACCGTGCCCACGCCCGCGCCCGCGCCGGTAGCGGCACCGGAGCTGGCACCACCACCGCCCGCACCGCCCGCCGTGGCAACGCCGGCCGCGTCCCCCGTGCCGCTGCGGCCGGCTGCGCCCGTGCCGGCCCCGGCCGGGGCCGGCGCGCCGGTCGCCCGCCCGTTGCCGGCGGCGGCCCCCGAGCCCGTCGCGCCGCCGCGGCAGGGCTGGCTGGACCGCCTGCGCGCCGGCCTGCGCAAGACCGGCGGCAGCATCGCCAGCGTCTTCACCGGCACGCAGATCGACGACCAGCTCTACGAGGAGCTGGAGGAGGCGCTGCTGCTGGCCGACACCGGCGTCAAGGCCACGCAGTTCCTGCTCGACGACCTCAAGCGTCGCGTGAAGGAGGCCAAGGCCACCGATCCGCAGGCGGTGCGCGGCCTGCTGGTGGATGCGCTGACGGCGCTGCTGGCACCGCTGGAGAAGGGCCTGGAGGTGGGGCGTTACACGCCCACCGTGATGATGGTCGTGGGCGTCAACGGCGCCGGCAAGACCACCAGCATCGGCAAGCTGACCCGCCTGTCTCTTATACACATCTCCGAGCCCACGAGACGGACTCCTATCTC
>CAXDTK010000223.1:0-9012 GCA_963992225.1 uncultured Comamonadaceae bacterium
GGGGGGGCGGCATCGGGGTGGCGTCGTGGGGGGGGGGGCGTCGCGCGCCGAGGGCAGGGGCGGTCGGCAGCGGCGGCGGGCGGGGGCGGCATGGGCGCGGGGCGCTGAACGGCCGGCGGCTCGGCGGGCGGGCGCCGTTGCAGCTGGTCCAGGCTGCGTGCCACTTCGCCCAGCTCGTCCGCGCGGTCCCGGCCGGGCGGCTGGCCGGCAGCCCGGCCCCGATGCGCTGCGCGGCCTCGGCCAGCCGGTGCAGGTCGCGCGTCAGCCGGCCCACCAGCAGCCAGCCCAGCGCCAGCGCGGCGAGGGCGGCCAGCCCGGCGACGACGGCCGCCTGCACGAGGGCGCGCTGCGCGCCACCGAGGAAATCAGCCTGCGGCACGGCGGCGATCACCTGCCAGTCCAGCCCCAGCGCCGGGTCCAGGCGCACATGCCCGACCTGCACGGTGCGCCCCTCGCCGTCCTGGAAGCTGGCGCTGCGGGCCCGCGGTGATGCGGCGGTGCCGAGCGCCTGCACGGCGGCGTAGGCGCCGGCCACCAGCGCGTCGCCGCTCTGCCGGGCGTTCAGCCGCTCGGCGCCGCTGGCCGCGGGCGCCTGCAGGTGGGCACCGCGCGACACGCCGATGAGCCGGCCATCGGCCTCCACCACCATCGCCACCGCGTTCGCGCTCAGCGTCAGCCGGCCCAGCAGCGCGTTGACCTGCTGCAGCGGCAGGTCGGTGGCCACCACGCCTTCGGGCTCGCCCACCTCGTTGCCGACGCGCCGGGTGCGCGTGACGATCAGCTCGCCGGTCCTGAAGTCCACGTACACCGGCGTCCAGGCCAGCGCGGCCGGTTGCGCCAGCGCGGCAGTGAACCAGGGGCGCTCGCGCGGGTCGAACAGCTTGTCCTCCACCACCGGGGCGCGCGGCGTGCCGGCGATGCCGCTGACCCGGTACAGCGTGCGCGGGCCTTCGCCGGTGGTGCGCAGGCGCAGCTCGGCCTCCTGCTCGGAGAAGCGCCACAGGCCCAGGAAATGGCCACGGCGGTCGCCGTAGTAGACGTAGTTGTTGGGCTCGCGGTGCACCGAGGTGGCCAGCCAGAAGCGCTCGCGCAGCACGGGCAGGGCGCGCTCCAGCGACTCGGGCGCCGTGAGGCCGGTGGGGAAGGCCGCCTCCAGCGTCGCGTCGGCCCCGCCGACATGGCGCTCCACCGACACCGCGACGCGGCTGACCGCCTCGACCAGCAGTTGCCCGGCCAGCCCGTCCACCGTGCTGCGGCCGGCCTGCCAGGACAGCGCCCCCATCAGCAGCACGACGGCCAGCAGCAGCGCGGCATGGGGCAGGGTGAGCCTTTGTCGCAGGCTCAGGCGGTCGGACAGCGTCCTCTTGGGCAACGGGGGGCTCCGCAGGGCAAGGGTGGTCGTACCGGTCGGCAGGGCCGGCGGCGGGCGCAGGTTAGCAGCACGGCCCGGGGGGCGAGCCGCCGGGCACTAGAATTCAAGGTTGCTTTGCGGCGGCGTGGCCGCCCTCCACTTCTAGGAATCCAACGTGTTCATCTCCAACGCCTACGCCCAGGCCGCCCCGGCCGCCGCCAGTCCCGAGTCCGGCCTCCTCGGCATGCTGCCGCTGGTGCTGATGTTCGTGGTGCTCTATTTCGTGATGATCCGGCCGCAGATGAAGCGCCAGAAGGAGCACAAGGCGATGATCGAGGCCATCGCCAAGGGCGACGAGGTCGTCACGGCCGGCGGCGTCATCGGCAAGATCAGCAAGCTGGGCGACAACTTCGTGCATCTCGAAGTGGCCAACGGCGTCGAGCTGCAGCTGCAGCGCAGCGCCATCACCCAGGTTCTGCCCAAAGGCTCCGTGAAGGCAGCTTGAACTAAGCCGGTCCGGCGCCACCTGCACGACCCGTCGGTGCGCCGACAAGGAACTCCCTCATGAACCGCTATCCGCTCTGGAAGTACGCGATCCTGCTCGTCGCGCTGCTGATCGGCACCCTGTACACGCTGCCCAACCTGTTCGGCGAATCGCCGGCGGTGCAGGTGTCCAGCGCCAAGGTCACCGTCAAGGTCGACGCCGCCGTGCAGGACCGCATCCAGGCTGCGCTCAAGGCCGCCGGCGTCCAGGCGGACTACGTGCAGTTCGACGGCACCTCCATCAAGGCCCGGTTCGGCGACACCGACACCCAGCTCAAGGCCAAGGACGCGATCAGCAGGGCGCTGAACACCGACCCGGCCGACCCGGCGTACATCGTGGCGCTGAACCTGCTTTCGCGCTCGCCGCAGTGGCTGTCGGCGCTGCGGGCCAATCCCATGTACCTGGGACTGGACCTGCGCGGCGGCGTGCACTTCCTGATGCAGGTCGACATGAAGGCGGCCCTCAGCAAGAAGGCCGAGGCGCTGACCGGCGACGCGCGCAGCATGCTGCGCGAGAAGAACATCCGCCATGCCGGCATCAGCCGCGACGGCAACACGGTGCTGATCGCCTTCCGCGACGCGGAGCAGCGCAACGCCGCCGTCGCCGTGCTGCGCAACCAGTTGCCCGACGTGGTCTGGACGCCGCAGGGCGAGGGCAGCGACCTGCGCCTGGCCGGCAGCCTGGCGCCGCAGGCCCAGGTCGCGGTGCAGGACGCGGCCCTCAAGCAGAACATCACGACGCTGCACAACCGCGTCAACGAGCTGGGCGTGGCCGAGCCGGTCATCCAGCAGCAGGGCCTGGACCGCGTCGTCGTGCAGCTGCCCGGCGTGCAGGACACGGCCAAGGCCAAGGACATCATCGGCCGCACCGCCACGCTGGAGCTGCGCATGGTGGACGACAGCGCCGAGGCCCAGTCGGCGCTGGCCGGCAGCGGCCCGGTGCCGTTCGGTACCGAGCGCTTCATCGACCGCGGCTTCGGGCCCATCATCGTCAAGCGCCAGGTGCTGCTGACCGGCGACAGCCTGATCGACGCCCAGCCCGGCTTCGACGAGAACCACAACCCCGCCGTGCACCTGACCGTGGACGCCAAGGGCGCGCGGATCATGAAGGAGACCTCGCGCGAGAACGTCGGCAAGCGCATGGCCATCCTGTTGTTCGAGAAGGGCAAGGGCGAGGTCGTCACGGCGCCCAAGATCAACAGCGAGCTGGGCAACCGCTTCCAGATCTCCGGCGCCATGACGACGCAGGAGGCCGCCGACACGGCGCTGCTGCTGCGCGCCGGCTCGCTGGCCGCGCCGATGGAGATCATCGAGGAGCGCACCATCGGCCCCAGCCTGGGCAAGGAGAACATCGAGAAGGGCATCGCCAGCGTCGCCTGGGGCTTTGCCGCGGTGGCGGCCTTCATGTGCGTCTACTACCTGCTGTTCGGCGTGTTCTCGTCGCTGGCGCTGGGCTTCAACCTGCTGCTGCTGGTGGCGGTGCTGTCGATGATGCAGGCCACGCTGAGCCTGCCGGGCATCGCGGCCATCGCGCTGGTGCTGGGCATGGCCATCGACTCCAACGTGCTGATCAACGAGCGCGTGCGCGAGGAGCTGCGCGGCGGCGCCTCGCCGCAGCAGGCCATCCACCTGGGCTACGAGCGCGCCTGGGCCACCATCCTGGACTCCAACGTGACGACGCTGATCGCCGGCGTGTCGCTGCTGGTGTTCGGCTCCGGCCCCATCAAGGGTTTCGCGGTCGTGCACTGCCTGGGCATCCTGACCTCGATGTTCTCGTCCGTGGTGTTCTCGCGCGGCCTGGTGAACCTGTGGTACGGCCGCCAGAAGAAGCTCAAGAGCGTGTCCATCGGGCAGATCTGGAAGCCCGACGCCGAAACGACCGACGTGGCCGCCAAGGCTTAAGGACAGAAGATGGAACTCTTTCGCATCAAGCGTGACCTGCCGCTGATGAAGCACGCGTTGATCTTCAACGTGATCTCCTTCGTCACCTTCGCCGCCGCCGTGTTCTTCCTGGTCACGCGCGGCCTGCATTTCTCCATCGAGTTCACCGGTGGCACGGTTATCGAGGTGGCCTACCCCAAGGCGGCCGAGATCGAGAAGACCCGCCACACCATCGAGAAGATGGGTTACGGCGAAGTGCAGGTGCAGAACTTCGGCTCCTCGCGCGACGTCATGATCCGCCTGCCGGTGCGCCCGGGCGAGAAGCAGACCGAGGTGGTGGGCAAGGTGTTCGGTGAGCTGTGCAAGGCCGAGGCCGGTGCCATCAGCCAGCACCAGATCGTCACGCCGCAGGGCGAGCAGGTCAGCAAGCAGGTCTGCAAGACGCCGGACGGCGCTGAGCCGGTGACGCTGTCGCGCTCCGAGGTCGTCGGGCCCGCCGTGGGTGCCGAGCTGGCGCGCGATGCCGCCTATGCGCTGACCGCGACCGTCATCGGCATCATGATCTACTTGGCCATCCGCTTCGAGTGGAAGTTCGCGCTGGCCGGCATCATCGCCAACCTGCACGACGTGGTCATCATCCTGGGCTTCTTCGCCTTCTTCCAGTGGGAGTTCTCGCTGGCGGTGCTGGCGGCCATCCTGGCGGTGCTGGGCTACTCGGTGAACGAGTCCGTGGTCATCTTCGACCGGGTGCGCGAGGCCTTCCGCAAGTTCCGCAAGATGAACACGCACGAGGTCATCGACCACGCGATCACGTCCACGATGAGCCGCACCATCATCACCCACGGCTGCACGCAGCTGATGGTGGTGTCCATGCTGCTGTTCGGCGGCCCGACGCTGCATTACTTCGCCGTCGCGCTGACCATCGGCATCCTGTTCGGCATCTACTCCTCCGTCTTCGTCGCCGCCGCCATCGCGATGTGGCTGGGCGTCAAGCGCGAGGACCTGGTGAAGGCGACGGTCAAGGCGGACGACCCCAACGACCCGAACGCCGGGGCCGTCGTGTAGAGTGATCCGGAAAAGCAACCCCGGACGCGCAGCCCTATCGCACCCATGACCGCCGCCCGCAACCAGGCTCTGGCCACGCAGGCGCGGCGCGTCTACCTCGAAGCCTTGGTGCGCGGCATGACGCCACTGGTGGCCGCCATCGGCCAGGGCGCCGCGCAGCTGCTGTCCCAGGGCGCGCCGCACGCCATCATGGTGGCGCGGCGCGACGCGGTGCAGGCCTGGCAGAAGCTGGGCCCCAACTGGCAGATGGCCGTCGTCGGTGCGCTGCGCCATGCGGCCGTGCATGGCGTGGCCGAGCACGGCCGCGAGCACGAGGCGACCGGTCAGTCGCAGAAGATGAGCCTGGTCGACGACTCGACCATCGAGCGCGAGATCACCAGTTCCCGGCTGGCCCTGGTCATGATGGACCGGGCCACCTGGGAGTTCACCGACCTGCGCACCCGCATGCAGGCGCTGGAGGCGCATGACGACCTGGAGCCGCTGGACCTGCTGCGCGCCCATGTCGTGGCCCGCGTGGCGCTGGATGCCTGGACCCGCGTGGGCCTGGACGCCAACATCTGGCAGCTGCTGCACCACGAGCTGCACGAGGAGTTCGCCCAGCTCATCAGCGAGGCCTACCACGAGACCAACCGCTGGCTGATCGCCCAGAAGGTGCTGCCCGAGGTGGACCTGCGGCCCTTCATCCGCCGTACCGCGCAGGCGGCCGCCACGGCGACGGCCCAGGCGACCGGCCTGCCGGTCCCGCCCGCCGCCGCGCCGGTCGCGCCGGTCGCGCCGGCGTCCGGGCTGGCGCCGCTGACGGTGCCCACCGGCAGCGGCGACCTGCCGCGCAGCAAGGTCAGTTCGCAGGCCGACGAGGTGATGGCGCAGCTGCAGCGCGTGCTGGCCCGCCATGTGCCGGGCTTCCCGGTCACGCGCAGCCAGGTGCCCGCGCGGCCCGGCGCGGGCAAGCCCAGCCTGGCCGGCCTGGGCAGCCCGGCCGCCGGCAGTGGTGCCGGCGGTGCGGCGGGTGCCGCCGCACCCGGTGGCTATGCCGGCGGCCATGCCGGCAGTGCGGCCGGCGCGGGCGTGCCGCGGCCCTCCCTGGCCGACGTGCCGGCCACCGCCTCGGCGGCATCGCCGCGGCTGATGGGCGCCATCAAGCATGCGCAGGAATCGCTGCAGCGCCGCCCGGCCGCCTCGTCGGGCGCCGGCGCCGTCAACAGCGGCGCTGGCAGCGCGGGTGGGGACATCGGCGCCCACAGTGCCCCGCGGGCGCTCGAGGAGATTCGCACCCGCAACCAGGCCTTCAAGCAGGTCCTGAAGCAGGCCGCCAGCACGCCGGCCGAGCGCGCCACCATAGAGATCGTCGCGATGATGTTCCAGAGCATCCTGACCGAGGAGCGCATCCCGGCCACGGTGCGGGTCTGGTTCGCGCGGCTGCAGATGCCGGTGCTGCGCGTGGCCGTCAGCGAGCCCGACTTCTTCGCCGCGGCCGACCACCCGGCGCGCCGCCTGATCGACCGCATGGGCGCCTGCGTGATGGGCTTCAACACCGCCCAGGCCAGCGGCCCCGGCGCCGAGCGCGCCAGCAACGATGCGCTGGAGCGCGAGATCAAGCGCGTGGTGCAGGTGGTCGAGGCCTACCCCGACACCGGCCGGCGCGTCTTCACGACCGTGCTGACCGAGTTCGAGAAGTTCCTCGACCATTACTTCGAGAACGAGAACCAGGCCTCCAGGCGCGGTGTGTCGCTGGCCCAGCAGGTCGAGCAGCGCGAGACGCTGGCCATCCAGTACACCATCGAGCTGCGCAAGATGCTGTCCGAGGTGCCGGTGCAGGAGGGCGTGCGCGACTTCCTGTTCCATGTCTGGGCCGACGTGCTGGCCGTCACGGCGGTGCGCTCCGGCGCGCAGGCCGACGTCACCAAGTCCATGAAGCGCGCCGCGGCCGACCTGATCTGGTCGGCCAGCGCCAAGTCGTCCCGCGAGGACCGTGCCGAGGTCATCCGCCGCCTGCCGCCGCTGCTGAAGACGCTGCGCGACGGCATGAGCCATGCGGGCCTGCCGATCGAGAAGCAGGACGAGCATGTGCGCCAGCTCAACAACGCGCTGGCGGCGGCCTTCACGGCCAAGACGGCCGCCATCCCGCGCGAGCGCCTGGACGAGCTGATGGACCAGCTGGAGACGCTGGAGGCCATGCTGCCCGAAGACATCGCCGGTGAGAGCCATGTCGACGAGATGCTGGTGCGCGACCTGTCGGGCCACGAATCCGACGGCATGGAGGTCGTCGCCGAGGGCGGCTCGGCGCCCACGCCGGCCATGGTCGCCTGGGCACGCGAGCTGCAGGTGGGCGGCTGGTTCATGCTGGACTACCGCGGCCGCAACGAGCAGGTGCAGCTGGCCTGGCGTGGCTTGCGCAAGCAGCTGGCGCTGTTCGTCACGCCCAAGGGCCGCGGCGTGCTGTTCTCGCTGAACCGCATGGCCGCCTTCCTGCAGGCCGGCCTGCTGCTGCCGGCCCAGGACGAGGCGCTGACCGTGCAGGCCACACGCAAGGCGCTGGCCAAGCTGGATGCCGACCCCGATCAATTGCTGAAATAGCCCACCCCTGCGCGCTTCGCGCGCCCCTCAAGGGGCACTGCCAGCGGCCTGGCGAAGCCAGTTCCGCGGCAGTCGCTGGATGAGATGACAACGGCGCCCGAGGGCGCCGTTGTCATTGAAATTCCGCGATCAGTGGATCAGCCGATCCTCGGGCGCGACGAAGAGCTCGTCCAGGATCAGCGCGTCGGGCTCCTCGCCCAGGCTCCAGAACACCATCAGCACGATGATCTTCAGGTCTTCCAGGTCCATGGGCGCGCCAGGGATGGCCATCGCGCGGTCGATGACCATCTCGCGCATGGGCCCGGGCAGCACGCCGGCGGACTCGAGGAAGCTGACGAAGCCGATCGAGGCCTCGCCCAGGTGCTCCACCTCGGTGGGCGAATACACGCGCATCGCCTGCTCGCTCTGCTCGCCCTGGTAGGACTCGCCGGCGGCGGCCAGGCCGTCCAGCCAGGACAGCGCCTCCTGGATCTCGTCGTTCTCGAAGCCCACCGCGGTCAGCTTGCGCGTCAGCTGCGCATGGTCCGGGCAGGCGTCCGGGCGCCAATAGGTCTCGTAGAGATAAACCAGGACATCGAACATCGTGAGGGGATGATAGCCCAGCGGTTCGGGCCGCCCAGCCGCGAATAACCCCCGGGATCGCCCGCTGATGCGGGCCCTCGGCCTCAGGTTTTGCGGCGGCGCTGGAACAGCTGGCCGGCCAGCCGGGCGACCTCGCCGTCCAGCTCCAGTTCCAGCAGCGCGGCGCTCAGTTCGGGCGCCGCCCAGCCGCTGCGGGCCATCAGCGCGTCCAGGCTGACGGGGTCGAAGCCCATCGCCTCGAGCAGCGCCTGCTGCTCGTGCGGCACCTCGGCCGCCTCCGGCGCGGCGGCGGGCGCGGTGCCCAGCGGCGGCAGTTCCTCCAGCACGTCCTGCGCGGATTCCACCAGCTTGGCGCCCTGGCGGATCAGCGCATGGCAGCCGCGCGCCTGCGGCGAATGGATGGAGCCGGGGATGGCGAACACCTCGCGGCCCGCCTCCGCCGCCAGCCTGGCCGTGATCAGCGAGCCCGACTGCACGGCCGCCTCCACCACCAGGCAGCCCTGCGTCAGCCCCGCAATGATGCGGTTGCGGCGCGGGAAGTTGGCCTGCGTGATGGGCGTGCCCAGCGAGTACTCGCTGACGATCAGGCCGCCGCCGGCCAGCAGCCGCGCGGCGAGCTTCTCGTTGCGGCGCGGGTAGACCTGGTCCAGCCCGGTGCCCACCACGGCGATGGTGGCGCCGCCGGCATCCAGCGCGCCCTCGTGGGCGGCGGCGTCGATGCCCAGCGCCAGGCCCGAGACGATGGTGTAGCCGGCGCCGGCCAGCACCCGGGCGAAGGCGCGGGCGTTGTCGCCGCCCTGGGCGGTCGGGTTGCGGCTGCCGACGATGGCCAGCGACGGCGTGGCCAGCAGCTCGCGCCGACCCTGCAGCCACAGCAGCAGCGGCGGGTCGGCGGTGGCCAGCAGCCGGGGCGGGTAGTCGGCGTCGCCCAGCACCAGCAGGTCATGGCCCGGCTGTGCCAGCCAGACGGTGGCGATGGCGGTCAGTTCCGCCAGATGCTCCGGCGCCCGGCC
>CAXDTK010000224.1:0-8929 GCA_963992225.1 uncultured Comamonadaceae bacterium
ACACCTAAGCCTTCGTCGGCAGCGTCAGATGTGTATAAGAGACAGGAGTAGTCAGCGGTGTCGAGGCGGCTGGCGCGTTGTGCAGGAGGCTTGGGCAGAGGCATGTACGGCGGGTCGACAGGAAGTGGACCCCACGCGCCCCTGGCCCCAGAAAGCAAAAAGCCGCACAGGATGAGTGCGGCTTTTCAGTCTGAAGCGAGGTTGCGACCCGGGGCATGGATTGATTATGCACAGGTCGCGGTACCCCGCGATGTCGGAGAACAACGCGTGTTCTGACGCTCAGGCGGCTTCCTTCTTGAGGCCCTTCACGGCCTTCAGCACCTCGTCGACATGGCCGGCGACCTTGATGCCGCGCCACTCGCCGACCAGGATGCCGTTAGGGGCGATCAGGAAGGTGGAGCGCTCGATGCCCTTGACCTTCTTGCCGTACATGATCTTGTTCTTGACCACGCCGAACATGTGGCAGAGCTTCTCTTCCGTGTCGGCGATCAGCTCGAACGGCAGTTCCAGGGCCTGCTTGAACTTGTCATGCGAGACCATGTTGTCGCGCGAGACGCCGAACACCACGGCGCCGGCCTTCACGAAGTCCTTGTGGCGGTCGCGGAATTGCATCGCCTCGGTGGTACAACCGGGCGTGTTGTCTTTCGGATAGAAATACAGCACGACCGACTTGCCCAGGAAGGCGTTGCCGGTGAACTTCACGCCGCCGGTGGCTTGAGCCTCAATTTCCGGCAGGGGTTTGTTGAGCGCAGGCGTCATTGGGGGGTGCGGCAGAGTTGTGCTCGCGGGGTCCCCGGTTCGTGCACTGCTGGTGGAGCAATTCACGCGGGCGCCCGCAGGCAATAGCTCATGATTATAAGGCTAGCCGCCCGGCCGCCCGGTCTGACCTCATCCCTCGATCAGCAATGCCGCCAGCACGTTGCGGCCTTCGCTGGCCAGCACGTTGTAGGTGCGGCAGGCCGCGGCCAGGTCCATGACCTCGAAACCGATGCGCGCCTCGACCAGGCCGCGCCACAGCGCGGGGCTGGGAAAACGCAACTGCGCGCCACTGCCGAAGACGACCAGCTCCGGGCTGAGCGCCTTGATCGCTTCGAAATCGGCGGCACGCAATTCCTCGAAGCGCGAAGGCGGCCAAGCCACTACCGGGCCCTTCCAGGGCACCAGGGCGCTGGCCCGGTGCGGCTGGCCGTTGACCCAGACGCCCTGGGCGTCGTGGCGGGAGATGCTGTTGCCGCCTTGCGGCTCGTCGAGCTGGAACTTCATGGAAATGCGGGCTGAAGGCGGCGCGAGTGTCGCGCAGAACGGCAGGCCGCGTGCCCGGCCCTTGCTTAAACTCCGAGATCCCCCTTTTTGCACTGCAGCAAACGCTGCGCCGGAGCGCCTCTTGAAGCCCATTGCCAAGTCCAGCAAGCTCGCCAGCGTCAGCTATGACATCCGTGGCCCCGTGCTGGACAAAGCACGCCAGATGGAGGAGGAGGGCCAGAAGATCATCAAGCTGAACATCGGCAACACGGCCGTGTTCGGCCTGACGCCGCCGGACGAGATCGTGCAGGACATGATCCGCAACTTGGGCGATGCCGGCGGCTACACCGACAGCAAGGGCCTGTTCGCGCCGCGCAAGGCGGTGGTGCACTACACGCAGGAAAAGGGCATCAAGGGCGTCACGGTGGACGATGTCTACCTGGGCAACGGCGCCTCGGAGCTGATCCAGATGGCCATCAACGCGCTTGTCAACGACGGTGACGAGATCCTGATCCCCGCGCCGGACTTCCCGCTCTATACCGCTGTCGTGGGCCTGTCGGGCGGGCGCCCGGTGCACTACCTGTGCGACGAGGGCGCCGGCTGGCTGCCGGACCTGGCCGACATCGAGGCCAAGATCACGCCGCGCACGCGCGGCATCATGGTCTGCAACCCCAACAACCCGACCGGCGCGCTGTACCCGACGGACCTGCTGCTGGGCATCATCGAGCTGGCGCGGCGCCACGAGCTGGTGTTGTTTGCCGATGAGATCTACGACAAGACGCTGTACGACGGCAACGTGCACACCAGCATGGCCAGCCTCGCCGACGATGTGCTGTTCGTGACCTTCAACGGCCTGTCCAAGAACTACCGCGCCTGCGGCTACCGGGCCGGCTGGATGGTCGTCAGCGGCGAGAAGCGCCATGCCCGCGACTACATCGAGGGACTGAACATGCTGGCCTCGCTGCGCCTGTGCGCCAACACGCCGGGCCAGCTGGCCATCCAGACCGCGCTGGGTGGCTACCAGAGCATCAAGGACCTGGTGGCGCCCACCGGCCGGCTGTGCCACCAGCGCGACCTCGCCTACGAGCTGCTGTCGCAGATCCCGGGCGTCAGCGTCGTCAAGCCCAAGGCGGCGCTCTACATGTTCCCGCGGCTGGACCCCAAGATGTACCCCATCGCCGATGACCAGCAGTTCGCCTACGAACTGCTGGCCGAGGAGAAGGTGCTGATCGTGCAGGGCACTGGTTTCAACTGGCCCGAGCATGACCATTTCCGCCTGGTCTTCCTGCCCAATGTGGACGACCTGCGCGAGGCCATCGGCCGCATCGAACGCTTCCTGGCCGGCTATCGCCGCCGCCATTCCGCCTGATTTCCCGTTGTCCCGTCCCGCTGCCCTGAAAGCCCTGCAATGAAAGCGATCCAAGTCGGCCTGATCGGCCTCGGCACCGTGGGTGCCGGCACCTTCCACGTCTTGCAGCGCAACCAGGCCGAGATTCGCGGCCGCGCCGGGCGGGGCATAGCGATCGCGATGGTGGCGGCCCGCAATGCCGAGCGTGCCAAGGCCTTCCAGGCCGTCGTCGGCGACGGCGTCGCCTGCGTGGCCGACCCGCGGCAGCTGGTGGACAACCCGGCCATCGACATCGTCGTCGAGCTGATCGGCGGCATCGAGCCGGCGCGCACGCTGGTGCTGCAGGCGATTGCCAACGGCAAGCATGTCGTCACCGCGAACAAGGCGCTGCTGGCGCTGCACGGCACCGAGATCTTCGAGGCCGCGCGCGAGAAGGGCGTGGTCGTCGCCTTCGAGGCCGCAGTGGCCGGCGGCATCCCCATCATCAAGGCGCTGCGCGAGGGCCTGACGGCCAACCGCATCGAGTGGATCGCCGGCATCATCAACGGCACCACCAACTTCATCCTGTCGGAGATGCGCGGCAAGGGCCTGGACTTCGCCACCGTGCTGAAGGAGGCGCAGCGCCTGGGCTATGCCGAGAGCGACCCCACCTTCGACATCGAGGGCGTGGACGCCGCGCACAAGCTGACCATCATGAGCGCGATCGCGTTCGGCGTGCCGGTGCAGTTCGACAAGGCGCATGTGGAGGGCATCTCCAGCCTGCAGGCCACCGACATCAAGTACGCCGAGCAGCTGGGCTATCGCATCAAGCTGCTGGGCATCACGCGGCGCCGCCCGAACGGCATCGAGCTGCGCGTGCACCCGACGCTGATCCCCGCCAGCCGTCTGATCGCCAATGTCGAAGGCGCGATGAACGCCGTGGTCGTGCAGGCCGACGCCGTGGGCACCACGTTGTACTACGGCAAGGGCGCCGGTGCCGAGCCCACCGCCTCGGCCGTCGTCGCCGACCTGGTGGACGTGACCCGCCTGGCCACGGCCGACCCCGACCACCGCGTGCCGCACCTGGCCTTCCAGCCCGATGCGATGAGCGACACGCCCATCCTGCCGATGGCCGAGGTGCATACCGGCTTCTACCTGCGCCTGGTCGTGGCCGACGAGGCGGGCGTGCTGTCGCGCATCACCACCATCCTGGCCGAGCACGACATCTCCATCGACGCCGTGCTGCAGCGGGAGTCCGCCGAGGGCGAGCGCCAGACCGACCTCATCATCCTGACGCACGACACCGCCGAGGGCCGCATGAACGAGGCGCTGGCCAAGATGCAGGGCCTGCCCACCGTGCTCGCGCCCATCGTCAAGCTCCGCAAGGAAGAGCTGGCGTGACGGCCCACCCCCGAATCGCTTCGCGCTTCCCCCTCCAGGGGGCCGAGCCCGGACATGGGCGCTCCAGTGGAGCGGCCATGCCTGGCGAGGAGCTGGGCGTCCACGCCCCGCGCGGCCTGCAAGGCCAGCCAGTGGCCCGGCAAAGCCGGTTCCACGGCTGCCGCTTGGTCCATCCGTTCCATGCCGCGAGCGATGTGTTCGCGGCGAAAGCATCATGAAGTACATCTCCACCCGCGGCGACCAGACCGAGCGCGGCTTCTCCGACATCCTGCTGGAAGGCCTGGCGCCGGACGGCGGCCTCTACCTGCCCAAGACCTATCCGCAGGTTGACGACGCCACGCTGATCCGCTGGCGCGGCCTGACCTATGCCGAGCTGGCCTTCGAGGTCCTGTCGCTCTACATCGACGACATCCCGGCCGCGGACCTGCGCGCGATCACGCACCGCGTCTACACGCCGACCGTGTTCGGCACCGAGGCCATCACGCCGCTGACCTGGCTGGGCGAGGGCGTCGCGCTGGAGGGCCTGTCCAACGGCCCCACGCTGGCCTTCAAGGACATGGCCATGCAGCTGCTGGGCGCGCTGTTCGAGTACGAACTGGGCCGCCGCGGCGAGACGCTCAACATCCTGGGCGCCACCTCCGGCGACACCGGCAGCGCCGCCGAGTACGCGATGCGCGGCAAGCAGGGCGTCAACGTCTTCATGCTCAGCCCCGAGGGCCGCATGAGCCCCTTCCAGCAGGCGCAGATGTTCAGCCTGCAGGACGCCAACATCCACAACATCGCCATCGCCGGCGTGTTCGACGACTGCCAGGACATCGTCAAGGCCGTGTCCAACGACCTGGCCTTCAAGCGCGAGCACCGCATTGGCACGGTCAACTCCATCAACTGGGCGCGGCTGCTGGCGCAGGTCGTCTACTACTTCGCGGGCTACTTCCAGGCCACCAGGACCAACGACCAGCAGGTCAGCTTCGCGGTGCCGTCCGGCAACTTCGGCAACGTCTGTGCCGGCCATGTGGCGCGCATGATGGGCCTGCCCATCGGCCGCCTCATCGTCGCGACCAACGAGAACGACGTGCTGGACGAGTTCTTCCGCACCGGCGCCTACCGCCCGCGCGGCACGGCCGACACCCACGAGACGTCCAGCCCGTCCATGGACATCTCCAAGGCCAGCAACTTCGAGCGCTTCGTGTTCGACCTGCTGGGCCGCGACGGCGCCCGCGTGAAGGCGCACTTCACCGCGCCAGCCTTCGAGCTGGCGCGGGACGAGCATGCCGGCATCGCCCGCTTCGGCTTCACCTCCGGCCGCAGCACCCATGCCGACCGCATCGCCACCATCCGCCGCTGCCATGCCGAGCATGGCGTCGTCATCGACCCGCACACGGCCGACGGCCTCAAGGTCGCGCTGGAAGTCCGGCAGCCGGCCGAGACCGTGCTGGTGCTGGAGACGGCGCTGCCGGCCAAGTTCGCCGCCACCATCCGCGAGGCGCTGGCCATCGAGCCGCCACGGCCCGCGGGGCTGGAGGGCATCGAGCAACTTCCCAAGCGCGTGCAGGTCATGCCGGCGGATGTGGGCGCCGTGAAGGCCTACATTCACGCCCATGTCTGATGCCAAGAAACCCGCCCTGACGCCGCTGGACGACGCGCTGGCCAGCCTGCTGGCGCAGGTCCGGCCGCTCCACCGCCACGAGACCCTGCCCACCACCGCCGCCCGCGGCCGGGTGCTGGCCGCGGACCTGATCTCGCCCGTGGACGTGCCGCCGGCCGACAACTCGGCCATGGACGGCTATGCGCTGCGCGCCGCCGACGCCGCGCAGGTGCTGCCGGTCACGCAGCGCATCCCGGCCGGCAGCGTGCCGCAGCCGCTGGCGGCCGGCGAGGCCGCGCGCATCTTCACCGGCGCCCAGGTGCCGCCCGGCGCCGACACGGTGGTGATGCAGGAGCACACCGAGGCCGCGGACGGCGGTGTGCGCGTGACGCAGCCGGTCAAGCCCGGCCAGCACATCCGCCGACGTGGCGAGGACCTGACGGCCGGCAGCGTGGTGCTGCGCGCCGGCACGCGGCTGGACGCCGTGTCGCTGGGGCTGGCCGCCACGGCGGGCGCGGCCGCGCTGACCGTCGTGGGCCGCCCGCGCGTGGCGCTGTTCTCCACCGGCGACGAGCTGGTCATGCCCGGCGAGCCGCTGCCGCCCGGCGCCATCTACAACTCCAACCGCTTCACGCTGCGCGCGCTGCTGGAAGGCCTGGGCTGCGAGGTGCTGGACCTGGGCATCGTGCCCGACCGGCTCGACGCCACCCGCGCCGCGCTGCGCGAGGCCGCGGCCGAGGGTGACGTCATCCTGACCTCCGGCGGCGTGTCCGTCGGCGAGGAAGACCACCTGCGCCCCGCCGTGCAGGCCGAGGGCAGCCTGGACCTGTGGGCCATCGCCATCAAGCCGGGCAAGCCGTTCGCGTACGGCAGCGTGCGCAGGCTGGGCGGCGATGGCGAGGCCCATTTCATCGGCCTGCCGGGCAACCCGGTGTCCAGCCTGGTGACCTTCCTGGTGCTGGTGCGGCCCTTCCTGCTGAAGCTGCAGGGCGCCACCCGGCTGGCGCCGCGCGGTTACCGCATCCCGGCCGGCTTCGACTGGCCCAGGCCCGACAAGCGCCGCGAGTTCCTGCGTGTGCGCCTGGACGAGGACAGCGGCCTGGCGCTGTTCGGCAACCAGAGCAGTGGCGTGCTGACCTCGGCCTGCTGGGCCGATGGCCTGCTGGACAACCCGCCCGGCCAGGCCTTCGCGGCCGGTGACCCGGTGCGCTTCATTCCCTTCGCGGAGCTGCTGGCATGACCCTGACGGTGAAGCTGCGCTTCTTCGCCTCGCTGCGCGAGAAGCTGGGCGAGGCCGGCACGCTGACGCTGCCCGCCGGCAGCACGGTGGGCGCCGCGCGCGATGCGCTGCTGGCGCGGGGCGGCGCCCATGCCGAGGCGCTGGCCCGTGGCCGCGCCGTGCGCGCCGCGGTGAACCAGAAGATGGCGCCCGAGTCGGCGCCGCTGGCCGACGGCGACGAGCTGGCCTTCTTCCCGCCGGTGACCGGCGGCTGACGGCGCGGGCCGGATGCAGGGGCTGCACCTCACCGCCGACCTGCGCGGCGTCGACGCGGCGCTGGACCTGATGACCGACCCGGCGCGCCTGGCCGCCGCCTGCAGCGCCGACGTGGTCGCGGCCGGGCTGCAGGGCGTCGCCGAGCTGATGCACCGCTTCGGCCCGGCCGACGGCCAGGGCGGCATCACCGGCGTCGTGCTGCTGGCCGAGTCCCACTTGGCGGTGCACACCTGGCCCGAGCTGGGCGCGGTCACGCTGGACGTTTACGTCTGCAACTTCGGCGGCGACAACAGCGGCAAGGGGCGGGCGCTGCTGGCGGCGCTGGTGCGCCGCTTCGCGCCGGCCGAGGCCAGGTGCCAGGAACTGCTCAGAGGGTGAGCCGCGCGGCCGCCTCGACGCCGGCGGTGTAGGCCTCCTCGAACACCGAGTAGCCGCCCAGGTCGGCATGCGCGAACACGACGCGGCCGCGCGCGCCGTTCAGCGCCGCCAGCGCCGCCGAGCCGCGCAGGCCCGGCGTCGGGATGCTCATCGCATGGCCGAAACGGCACAGCTCGATGCGCGCCAGCTGGGCCGGCAGGTCGGGGTGGGTGCGGGCCAGCTCGTCCAGCGCGAAGCCGGCCCAGTGCTGCCAGGGCTGCTGCAGCAGTTCGCCACGCAGCGCGGCGGGCAATGCGAAGTAGGCGGTCAGCAGCGGTGGCCGCGGCGTTGGGTCCAGCGACTGGTGGCGGGCGTCGACATAGCCCAGCGCCGTGGTGCCGTAGCGCACGTTGTCCCAGGCCGGCGGCGCGCCGGGCCGGATCAACAGGGGTTCGCGCAGCAGCAGGTTGGCGGTCAGCCAGGGCGCGTAGCGCAGTTGACCCACGGCCTGGCGCAACGCTTCGGGCGGCGTTGCCAGCAGCCGCGCGGCGATGAACAGCGGCGTGGCCATCACCACCGCGCGGGCCTGCCAGCGCTCGGGCGCGGCGGTGGCCTCGTTCCAGGCCAGCAGCTCCACGTCATGCCGGCCTTCGGTCACGCGCAGCACGCTGCGGCCCAGGTGCAGGCGCTGCGCCAGCGGCGCGGTGAGGCGCTTGCTGAGCCAGCCGTTGCCTTCCGGCCAGGTCAGCACCGGCTCGCGCTCGGCCGTCTCGTCGCCCGGCGCATGGAAGCCATGCCGGCTGGCGAAGTAGTGCAGGCCGGCCCAGGCGGACACCACCTCGGCATTGGCGCCGAAATCGTCGCGGCAGCAGTAGTCCAGGTACCAGCGCAGCCGCGGGTCCATGAGGCCCGCGCGGTCCAGCCAGGCGGCGAAGGTCTGGCCGTCCAGCGCGGCGTGGGCGGCCGTCCAGCCGGCGCGGCGCGTGGGCAGGGCGAAGCCGGCGTCGCGCTGGGCCTGGGCGACGAGCTCGGCAAAGCGCCGGTACTGCGCACGCGTGGCCGCATCGTCGGCCGGCGGCAGCAGGCCCTCGTGCCAGGCGCCGTCGATGAACAGGCGCTCCTGCGGGCTGTGGCAGAGGTGGCGCTCGTCCCATTCGGTGCGGCCCAGGTGGCTGCGCGCCAGGCCCAGCTCGTGCAGCAGCTGGGCCACCTCGCGGGCCTCGGGGCCGGGGATAGGCAAGTAATGCGCGCCCAGCGGGCAGGGCGAGCCGGCCAGCCGGTGGCCGCGGCTGTTGCCGCCGGCCGCGTCTTCCAGGTCCAGCAGCGCGATGTCGTCGACACCGCGCTGCGCCAGCGCCCTGGCGCAGGCCAGGCCCGCGATGCCCGCGCCGAGGGCCCGCTGCGCCGCCCCGGCGGGCTCGGCGTCGGCGCGGGCATCGGGGGGGGGCGGGGCGGGGGGGGGCGCGCGCGGGGGGGCGGGGGGGGCGGCGGCGGCGGGGGCGGCGGGGGGGGGGGGGGGGGG
>CAXDTK010000225.1:0-8898 GCA_963992225.1 uncultured Comamonadaceae bacterium
AGGCCCCGCAGCGGCCGAGGCGGCCGGTGCGGGCGGGACGGGCGGTGTCTGGGCGAGGGCCGAGCCGCCGGCCAGGACGAGGGTCAGCAGCGCGAGCCGGGCCAGGCCGCAGGGTGGGTTCTTCATGGGCTCCCTTGATGGCGGCGCACCGCGCCGCATGGTGTGCATGGTAGGGAGGCCCGCCGCCCGCAACGGCTCATGGGCTTGAGGATTTTTACCGCCGGCCCGGCCGGCTCACCAGGCCTTGAAGCGCCCGCTGATGTGCAGCAGGTTCATGAACTGCAGCAGGCCGTCGTAGTAGCGCCATTGGCCGGTGGGCGGGTCCAGCGACCACAGAGCGTTGACGAAGGGCGCGGCCTGGGCCTCGTCCACCAGCAGCGCAGCCACCGCATTGCAGGCGATCAGGCCCCGGGACGGCTCGTCGTTCAGCGGCTTGCCGTCCAGCGTGTAGAGATGCGGATAGGGCTTGTTGCCGGTCGCTTGCGCGGCGAAGAAGTTCAGCAGCCTGTGGCTGAGGCCGATGGCCGCGGGGTTCCTGCCCCACCAGGCCTGGTCCACGCTCCAGTTCACCGCGGTGCGGAAGGCGTCGTAGCGGAAGTCCTCGTGGCCCTCCAGCACCTTCGGGCGGCCGTCGAAGTGGGCGTAGTCGGGCGTGAGACCGGTGCGCGGGTGGGCGGCTTTCTGGAAGTAGGCGCGGCTGATGTCGGCGATCTCGCGCCAGCGCTGGCGGTCCTCGGCGCGGGCGGCGCGGCGCGCCCAGAGCTCGTAGAAGGCCGGCAGGTGGTAGGACGGGTCGCTGAACTCGGCTGCGTCGCCCACCGGCACGAACACCACCTGGCCATGCCGGGGCGAGAACATGGAACGGGCGCCGTCCTGGATGCCGCCGTTCATCGTCTCCTTGTGCAGCATGGCGGTCAGCAGTTCCTGCGCCTGGGCGTTGTAGTCGTACACACCCTTGCCATGGCCCCAGCGCGCGGCCGCCATCAGCAGCGCGGTGGCCATGTAGGCCTCGCCGTCGGAGGCGGGCACGGCGTCCTTGCCGAAACCCGCGCAGCCCTCGGGCTTGCACTGCCAGCGGAAATAGCTCTGGCGCGGGCCGGCGCGGTAGCGCATGTGCGTCCAGGCCCAGTTCCACAGCGCGTCGAACTGGGCCTTGCGGTCCAGTTGCACGGCCAGCATCATCCCGTAGGACATGCCCTCGCTGCGCACGTCGTCGTTGCCCACGTCCAGCACATAGGCCGCCGGGCCGTCGGGCGTGGGGGCGGCGGGGTAGACGACGCGCTGGTCCTTGCCGCCCTCGAACAGCGACCGCCAATAGCCGGCCAGCTTGCGGTCGATGTCGGCCTCGGTGATGTCCGGGCGCAGCTCGCGCAGCAGGTTGCGGTACCGGCCGGCCTCGGCCGCCGCCTTCCCCGCCGCGGCGGGCGCCACGGCGGCGGGCTCCAGCGCCAGCCGTTGCAGCACGGCGTTGTCGTCCAGCCGCCAGACGCGGATGACCTGCCTGCCCGCCGGCAGCGCGACGGGGTCGGTGCGCAGCACGACATCGTTGTTGATGACGGCGCGGGCCCAGTCCTTCTGCGGCTGCGTGTCGGCCGCACCCGCGGTGGGGACGAGGTGGAGCGTCAGCGTCTGCGGCTTGCCGTCGGCAATGGCCACGGCGATGCGGATGCCGCCGGCCTTGCGCACGTCGATGGTGGGCGCCATGTGCAGCGCCAGCGTCCAGCTGTCGGGCCGCGGCGTCTCCACCTCGTACTCCAGCCGAACGTCGTCGGCCACGGTGGTGGCAGCCCGGCCCTGCGGCAGCACCACGACGGCGCCCTGGTGCTGGCCGAGGTGGGGAATGGCCGTCCAGGCCAGGCCTTTGGCGCCGTTGGCGCGGGTGAACTGGGTGGCCTCGATGACGCGCGGCCCGCCGGTTTCCGGGCGTGTGAACGACTGGAGCTGGCGTTGCACGGCCGCGGCGTCCGCCGTGCCGGCCACGCGCTGGACGGCCGGCATGAGGTTCTTCGCCGGCTGCTGCCAGGTCGTGTAGCCGATGTGGACCTGCAGCATCATGCCGGCCCACTTGCCGCCCGCGAGCGCGTGGTACTGGTCGGTGATCGCCTGGTCGCGCGCGAAGGCGGCCTCGGCGAGGTCGGCGAAGACGTTCGCGCGCGGGTCGTTCTGGGCGGCGAGCGTGCGGTTCCAGGCCACCGCGTAGTACAGGCGGTAGAGGTTGGCCAGCGCCAGCACCGGGTGTTCGACGAGCTGGAAGTAGGCATCGCGCTGGGCCGGCTGCAGCGCGGCCTTGACCTTGGCGACGCGCGCTTCCAGCGCATCCCACTCGGCGATGCGGCGGCCGAAGTCGCCGCCGTCCAGCGCGTCGGCCGTGACCGAACCCAGCCGGAAGCTGTTCGCATCCAGCAGCTCCGGCTTGCGGCGCGCGGCGTACTGGCCGTAGCGCGTGACCAGCTCGCCGATCTCGGCCGCCTGCGCCGGGCCGAAGGTGGCTGCCGCCCAGTCTTTCGGGTAGGCCTTCAGTGCCTCGGCCGTCATGGCCTGGGGCGCCCAGGCCATGTCGAGGAAGAAGTGGATGGGGAACTCCACCGGCTTGATGTCGCCCACGTTGACGATCCACAGCGCGTCGGCGCCATACGCGCGCGCCAGGTCCATCTGCTGCCAGGTCTTCTCGATCTGGTGGGTGTTCAGCCACTTGTAGTTGCGCGGGCCGCCCACGTAGTCGAAGTGGTAGTACACGCCGTAGCCGCCGGGGCGCCTGGGCGCAGCGGGGTCGGGCAGGCGGCGGATCTGGCCCCAGTTGTCGTCGGCGAACAGCAGCAGCACGTCGTCGGGGACCTTCAGCCCCGCGTCGTAGTAGTCCTGCACTTCCTTGTAGAGCGCCCACAGCTGCGGCGTCTTCTCGGCGGGCTGCTTCGTGACCTCGGCCAGGATCTGGCGCTGGTCGTTCACGATGGTTTCCAGCAGCGTGGTGGCGGTCTGCTCGCTCATGGGCTCGTCGCCGTCGCCGCGCATGCCCACGGTCACCAGCGTGTCGAAGGCGCTGCCGTCGGGCCGGCCCATCATGCGCCGGATGCCGCCGCGCCAGAACTCGCGCAGCTGCGGCGCGTTCTTGGCGTAGTCCCATGGGCCGCCCTTGAAGCGCTGCCACTCGTCGTGGGCGCGCGTCATCGGCTCGTGGTGCGACGTGCCCATCACGACGCCCATCTCGTCGGCCAGCACCATGTTCTGCGGGTCGTCGGCGTTGAAGGCGCGCGGCGGCCACATGGCCGGCCACAGGTAGTTGCCCTTCAGGCGCAGCAGCAGCTCGAAGACATGGGCATACATCCGCGAGTTCGCGCCGCCGAACTTCTGCTCGGCCCAGGTGCTGAGCGCGGGCGCCTCGTCGTTGATGAAGATGCCGCGGTACTTCACATGCGGCTGGTCGCCGCGCGCACCGGCGGTGATGAAGACATCGGCCTTGGTCTCCACCGGCACGTCCGCCCACCAATGCCAGGGGCTCACGCCGATGCGCGCCGACAGGTCGTAGGTGCCGAACACCGCGCCGCGGCGGTCCGCGCCAACGATGAGCAGCGCACGGTCCACGCCGGGAAAGGGCCGCTCCACGACCACCTGCCGGAAGGCCTCCCAGCGCCCCGCCAGGTCGGCCGTCTTCAGCTGGCCCCTCCGCACCAGGCCGTCCACCGCGGCGCTGCGGCCCAGCTGGGCGATCAGCACCAGCTCGCGCGGCGCGCCGGCCAGGCCGGCCAGCCGCTGCGCCGGCCGGCCGGACACGCGCTGCAGGTCGCCCGCGAAGCCGCGGCCGGCATGCTGCAGGGCGGGATCGGCGCCCGCCTCCACCAGCACGGCCGCCGGCTGCCCGCCGCGCACCAGCGCGAAGCCCCCGCCGGGGTCGCGCGGGCAGACGGAGGCCGGCGCGTCGCAGGCCAGCACGACGCCGCCAAAGAGCAGCGGCAGCAGGCCGGCCACCCACCTCAGGCAGCGGGAAGAATGCTGGCGCAGGGCCGCGGGGCAGGTGGTCATGGGCGTGATGGTTGCGCGATCATTGGCCCAGTTTAGAGAGCTGGCTTTCGAAACCCATCCCTGGGGAAACGCGGAGACCAAACCAACCCCGACACCCATATGATAGCGATACCACTTTCACCCGCACGCTGATGGCCATGGCCTGGATCAACCGTTCGACCGCGCACGCGAGGCGCGCGTGAAGCAGGCACCGGACCTGCGCAGCGCCCGCTGGTTTGCCAGGGACGATTTCCGCAGCTTCGGCCACCGCAGCCGGGTGCTGCAGATGGGCTACGCGGCGGAGGACTTCATCGGCAAACCGGTGATCGCCATCGTCAACACCTGGAGCGATGCCAACCAGTGCCACACCCACTTCAAGCAGCGGGTGGAGGACGTCAAGCGCGGCATCCTGCAGGCCGGCGGCTGGCCGCTGGAGCTGCCGGCCATCTCGCTGTCCGAAAGCATGGTCAAGCCGACGTCCATGCTCTATCGCAACTTCCTCGCGATGGAGACCGAGGAGCTGCTGCGCAGCCATCCGGTGGACGGCGCCGTGCTGATGGGCGGCTGCGACAAGACCACGCCGGGCTTGCTGATGGGCGCGCTCAGCATGGGCCTGCCCTGCATCTACCTGCCCGCCGGCCCCATGCTGCGCGGCAACTGGCGCGGCCAGGTGCTGGGCTCGGGTTCCGACGCCTTCAAGTACTGGGACGAACGCCGCGCTGGCCGCCTGTCTGACCAGGCCTGGGCCGAGATGGAAGCCGGCATCGCCCGCAGCCACGGCACCTGCATGACCATGGGGACCGCCGCCACGATGATGGGCATCGCCGAGGCGCTGGGCTTCACGCTGCCCGGGGCCAGCAGCATCCCGGCGCCGGATGCGAATCACATCCGCATGTCCGCCGACTGCGGCCGCCGCATCGTGCAGATGGTGTGGGAGGACCTGATGCCGGCGCGCCTGCTCAGCGCCGGCAACTTTGCCAACGCCATCGCCGTCGCGATGGCCATGGGCTGCAGCACCAACGCCATCATCCATCTCGTCGCCATCAGCCGCCGCGCGGGCCTGCCGGTCACGCTGGACGACTTCGACGCGGCCAGCCGGCATGTGGGCGTCATCGCCAACATCCGGCCCAGCGGCGACCGCTACCTGATGGAGGACTTCTTCTATGCCGGCGGCCTGCCGGCGCTGATGAACGTCATGCGCGACAAGCTGGACCTGTCCGCACTGACCGTCAACGGCCGCACCGTCGGCGAGAACATCGCCGGCGCCGAGGTCTTCAACGACGACGTGATCCGGCCGCTCGCCAACCCCATCTACGCCGAAGGCGCGCTGGCCGTGCTGCGCGGCAACCTGGCGCCCGACGGCGTGGTCATCAAGCCCAGCGCCGTCGCACCCCACCTGCTGCGGCACACCGGCCGCGCGCTGGTGTTCGACGACTACCCCAGCCTCAAGACCGCCGTGGACGACCCGGACCTGGACGTGACCGGCGACGACATCCTGGTGCTGCGCAATGCCGGCCCCAAGGGCGCCGGCATGCCCGAGTGGGGCATGCTGCCCATCCCCACCAAACTGCTGAAGGCCGGCGTGACCGACATGCTGCGGCTGTCCGACGCGCGCATGAGCGGCACCAGCTACGGCGGCTGCCTGCTGCACTGCGCGCCTGAGGCCGCGGTCGGCGGCCCGCTGGCGCTGGTGAGGACCGGCGACCGCATCACCGTGGACGTGCCGGCCCGCCGCATCCATCTCGAAGTCAGCGACGAGGAACTGGCCGCCCGCCGCGCCGCCTGGGCGCCGCCGCCGCCGCGCTACGAGCGCGGCTACGGCTGGATGTTCGGCCGCCATATCCTGCAGGCCCACGAGGGCTGCGACTTCGACTTCCTCGAAACCCAGTTCGGCGCGCCGGTGCCTGAACCCGTCATCTACTGAAATGAACCCAGAGACCCGCCAGAAGCTGATGAGCGTCAGCACCGCCACGCTGTGCACCGCCCTGTTCAAGCGCGGCCTGAGGCACCAGTTCATCCAGGACGTGCGCCCGCTCAACCCCGGCCTGCCCAACATGGTGGGCCCCGCCTGCACGCTGCGCTACATCCCGGCGCGCGAGGACCTGAACGGCATCGAGGTGTTCAAGGACCGCACCCATCCGCAGCGCGTGGCGGTGGAGCAATGCCCGGCCGGCGCGGTGCTGGTCATCGACAGCCGCAAGGACGCGCGCGCGGCCTCGGCCGGCGGCATCCTGGTGGCGCGGCTGATGGTGCGTGGCGTGGCCGGCGTGGTCACCGACGGCGGCTTCCGCGACAGCCCCGACATCGCCAAGTACACGATGCCGGCCTACCACGCGCGGCCCAGCGCGCCCACCAACCTGACGCTGCACCAGGCCATCGCCATCGACGAGCCCATCGGCTGCGGCGATGCGCCGGTGTTCCCGGGCGACGTGATCGTGGGCGATGCCGAGGGCGTCATCGTCATCCCGGCCCACCTGGCCGACGAGGTCGCGGCCGAGGCCGTCGAGATGACCGTGTTCGAGGACTTCGTGCAGGAACAGGTGCTGGCCGGCCGCAGCGTGCTGGGGCTGTACCCGCCCACCGACGCCGACGTGGCCCGCCTGTTCGCGGCCTGGCGCGCGCGCCAGGGGCGTTGAGGCCGTGCTGATGCAGGCCGAGACCAGCGGCGGCAGCCAGGCCCAGCTCAAGCGCGGCAACCGCATGGCGATCATCCGCCAGCTGCGCGTGCATCCGGGACAGTCGCGCGTGGACCTGGCGACGGCGCTGGGCCTGACCAAGTCCACCGTCAGCGCGCTCACCCGCGAGCTGATCGACGACGGCTGGCTGCTGGAGCGCGAGGTCGTCGCCACCGGCGACCTCGGCCGCCGCCCCACGCCGCTGTTCATCGACCCCACGCGGCTGCTGCTGCTGGGCGCGCAGGTGGGCATCGGCCATGTGCGGGTGGTGCTGACCTCGCTGACGGGCGAGGTGCTGGCGGCCCGCAACGCCACCTACGACACCGAGCGGGAGATCGACGCCTGCGTCCGGACGCTGACGCGCCAGCTGCTGGCCGTGGCAGCGCGGCGCGGGGAGGCCCAGCGCATCATCGGCATCGGCCTGGGCCTGCCCGGCGGCGTGGACCAGGCCCGCGACCAGCTCGTCTTCGCCCCCCACCTGCGCTGGCATCAGGTGCCGTTCGGCACCCTGCTGCGGGCGGCGCTGCAGGCCACGCCGCTGTCCGGCGTGCCGGTCTTCATGCAGAACGATGCCGACGTCGCCGCGTTGGGCGAGACCGAGTTCAACCCCTCGCCCGCGGCCGACCCGCTGCTGCTGGTGCTGGTCGGCGAAGGCGTCGGCGCCGGCCTGGTGGTGGGCGGCCGCCTGCTGACCGGCGCGCGCGGCTTTGCCGGCGAGGTGGGCCACATGGTGCTGCAGATCGACGGCCCGCGCTGCTCCTGCGGCCGCCGCGGCTGCGCGGAGGCGCTGATCGGCAGCCGCGCGCTGCTGCCGCAGGAAGGCGTGGCCGGGGACGCGCAAGCCGCGGCCGCCGTGGCCAAGGCCGGGCGCTACCTGGGCGTGCTGCTGCAGAACCTGGCCGCCGCCTACGACCCGGCCTGCATCGTGCTGGGCGGCCCGGCGATGGCGCTGGGCAACGCGCTGCTGGCGCCGGTACGCGCGACGCTGCAGCAGTACGCGCAGGCCGCGGGCCTGCCCGAGCCGGCGCTGCGCCTGTCCCGCTTCGGTGACGACGCCATCGCCGTGGGCGCTGCCGCGCTGGCGGTCTACCGGCTCACGCAGGCGAGGCTAGATCAGCAGCTCCTCTGACCAGACGCGGAAGCGCGCCGGGTCCGGCATGGGCTCGGCCGCGGTGGGCGCCGCGGCCTCCGCGCCCAGCAGCGCCGCCAGCTGGCTGGGCCGCAGCGGCGCGGTGTCGGCATCGAACACGCCGGCCGTGGCCGCGGCCGGCGATGGCGCCGCCAGCTGCGCAGACAGCGTCGGCACCGCCGTCATCAGCGGCGCGGTGCGCGACTCCTGCAGCGGCCGCACCGCGTTCAGCCAGGCCCAGGCATCGGCCACGCCGGCGACCGGCGGCGCCGCGGCCGGGGCCACGCTGGGCTGGCGGCTGGTGGCACCCAGCGCGATGAGCTGCTGGTAGAGCTGGTTGCCGTCGAGCAGGTTGAAGGCCGTGTGGCCGCCGCCGACGCTGTCGCGCAGCACCGTGCCGCGCGGCGCATCGACGTCCAGCGCGCTGGCCTGCACGTCCAGCGCCGCGGCCGCCTCGGAGGCCCCGGCCGCCAGCGCCGGGCCATGGCCGCGCAGCGTGAACAGTGCCGCGTAGACATCGGGGGCCGCGTCGCCGTTGGCTTCGCCGATGGTGCCGCCGGTGGAGGCCAGCAGTACCGCCGCCGCGGCGCCGCCCGGCGCGGCGCCGCCCGGCGCGCCGCCCACGCGGGTGTCGACCCGGCCGATGCGCAGGTCACCGCCGGCCTGCAGCAGCACCTCGCCGGCCTGCGTGGCCAGCACGCCGTCCGCCGCCATGCGCAGCGCGCCGCCAGCCGTGGCGCGCACATCGGCGCCGGCCGCGGCCAGCGCCAGCGTGCCGGCCAGCGTCAGGTCCTGCGCCGCCGCCAGGTCCAGCAGCTGCACGCCCGCGTGAGGGCCGGTGCTGCCACCCTGCACCGCCAGGCTGCCGCCGGCCAGGCTCAGGTGCGGCGTGACCAGCACGTTCAACGTCGCCAGGTCCACCGCGGTCGCGCCCTGGTCGTTGCGGCCGATCTGCACCGTGCCGAACCCCTGCAGCGCGGCCAGCTGCGCGGTGGTGGCCCTGTCGATTATACACAAGTCCGCGCCCACGAGACGAACGACTAGAGAGTATGCCGACTGCGGGTTGAAAAAAAACGGTGGGGGGGGGGGGGGGGG
>CAXDTK010000226.1:0-8885 GCA_963992225.1 uncultured Comamonadaceae bacterium
ATAGGAGTCCGTCTCGTGGGCTCGGAGATGTGTATAAGAGACAGGTTCAGCCCCACCGCCGTCGGCACGAAGGTGTAGGGCCGCAGGCTGTCGCCGGCCACGCTGAGCACGTCCTCGTGCATCAGGCCGGCGTCCAGCAGCTCGCGGATGACGAAGCCCGGGCCGCCGGCGGCCTGGAACTGGTTCACGTCGGCGCTGCCGTTGGGGTAGACACGGGCCAGCAGCGGCACCACGCCGGACAGCTCCGAGAAGTCGCTCCAGTCGATCAGGATGCCCGCCGAGCGCGCCACCGCGACCCAGTGGATCAGGTGGTTGGTGGAGCCGCCGGTGGCCAGCAGCGCCGCCATCGCGTTGACGATGCAGCGCTCGTCGACGAGCTGGCCGATGGGCTTGGCGGCGCGGCCCGCGATGCGGCCACTGATGTCCAGCGCGGTGGCCACGGCCTCGCGGGTGAGCGCCGTGCGCAGGTCGTCGTGCGGGTGCACGAAGGCACTGCCGGGCACGTGCAGGCCCATGGCCTCCAGCAGCATCTGGTTGCTGTTGGCCGTGCCGTAGAAGGTGCAGGTGCCGGCGCCGTGGTAGGCGGCCGACTCGCTGGCCAGCAGCTCGTCGCGGCCGACCTTGCCCTGGGCATAGAGCTCGCGCACCTTGGCCTTCTCGCTGTTGGAGATGCCCGAGCTCATCGGGCCCGCCGGCACGAACACGCAGGGCAGATGGCCGAAGTGCAGCGCGCCGATCAGCAGCCCCGGCACGATCTTGTCGCAGATGCCCAGCAGCAGCGCCGCGTCGAACACGTCGTGGGTCAGCGCCACGGCGGTGCCCATCGCGATGGTGTCGCGCGAGAACAGGCTGAGCTCCATGCCGGGCAGGCCCTGCGTGACGCCGTCGCACATGGCCGGAACGCCGCCGGCCACCTGCACCGTGGCGCCCAGCCGGTGCGCCTCGGCGCGGATCAGGGCCGGGTAGTTTTCATAGGGCTGGTGGGCCGACAGCATGTCGTTGTACGAGGTGACGATGCCCAGGTGAGGCGCCTTCTCGCTGACGATGCGCAGCTTGTCGTTGGCCGGCAGGGCCGCCACGGCGTGCGCGACGTTGGCACAGCCCATGCGCTCGAAGCCGCGCTGGCGGCCGGCCTGCCGCGCGATGCGGGCCAGGTAGTCACCGCGCAGCTGCGCGCTGCGCTCGCGGATGCGCTCGGTGACGCGGATCAGGGTGGAATGCATGCGGTCTCCGGAGGTTGCGTTCTCGTAACCAACTCTTGAGAATTTAGGTAACCATATTACTTCCCCGGGCGCCCCCACGGGTTACGGGCTGGGTACCGGCATGACAAGATCAGGGGCCATGGGGTCTCAGGCAATCCACATTCCGCACGGGCCGGAGCGCAGCGAACACCTGCTGCAGCGCACGACGGCCGAATGGCGCGCCAGCGGCGGCGACCTGCTGCTGTTCGCCTACGGCTCGTTGATCTGGCGGCCCGAGTTTGCGTTCTCCGAAGCCCTGCCGGCGCGGGTGCTGGGCTTTCACCGCGTGCTGCGCATGCGCTCGCGCGTGAACCGGGGCTCGCCGCAGGAGCCGGGCCTGGTGCTGGCGCTGATCTCCGGCGGCAGCTGCCGCGGCCTGGTCTACCGCATCCCGCGGGCCGAGGGCGACGCGGTGCTGCCGCGGCTGTGGGCGCGCGAGATGCCCAACGGTGTGTACGAGCCGCGCTGGCTCAACTGCGACACGGCCGCCGGCCGCCAGCGCGCGCTGGCCTTCACGCTGTCGCGCCAGAGCCCCAACTGGACCGGGCCGCTGCACGAGCCGGAGCTGCTGCACATCTTCCAGCACGCCAGCGGCCGCTACGGCAGCACGCTGGACTACCTGCTGCGCACGGTGCATGGCCTGCGCGAGCATGGCATCCGCGACCTGGAGCTGGAACGCCAGGCCCATCTGGCGGCACGCCACGGCCTGTGCGCGCCGCTGTGAGTCAGCCCTGCAGCCGCGCGAGGTCTTCCGCGGTGTCCACGTCCACATGCACGCCGGGGTCGTCCACCGGGATGGGCTGGGCCGCGTAGCGCGCGACGATGCGGCGCGCGCCCTCGTCGCCATGCAGGGCCATCAGCTCGGAATACAGCTCGGTGCCGAAGCCCACCGGGTGGCCCTGCATGCCGCGGTACTGCGCGTAGCAGACCGGGAAGCGCTCCAGCCCCTCGGCCACCGCCAGGATGGTGGCCGGCCGCACCAGCGGCATGTCGGCGGGCAGGATCAGCCAGCCGTCGGCGTCGCCCGTGGCGCTGACGCCGGCGACGATGGAATGGCCCATGCCCACCGGCTGGGGCCGGCCCTGGCCGTCGGACTCGCGCAGCGTCACCACGTCGCGCGCCGCCACAAGCCGGTGCACGGCCGGCGCCAGCGCCGGGGTCGTCACGACGACGACCGGCAGCCGCGTCTCGATCGCGTGGCGCAGCGTGCGCGCGAGCAGCGTGTCGGTGCCGGGGGCCTGGCCCAGGTTCTGCTCCAGCTTGTGACCCGGGCCGCGGAAGCGCGAGCCTCGGCCTGCCGCGAGCACGACGACGGCGGGGCGTCGTTTCATCATGTCTTGGGCCTGTCTGGCGTTTGCTGCGGTGCCACAAGCATGCCGAGTGACCTCGCGCTTGAAACTGGGGCGTTCACTTAAGGGAAGGTCTGCATACTTCGGGTCATGAGCAAACTGAGCGATTTCCGGAAAAGCTACGAGCTGGGCGAGCTGGACGAGGCGCATGCGGCCGATGGGCCCCTCGCGCTGTTCCAACGCTGGATGGACGAGGCCATTGCGCACGACGTGTCCGAGCCCACCGCGATGACGGTGGCCACCGTCGGGCCCGAAGGCCGCCCGTCGACCCGCGTGGTGCTGCTCAAGGGCTGCGATGCCCGCGGCATGGTCTGGTTCACCAACTACGACAGCCGCAAGGGCCGCGAGCTGGCGCACCAACCGTTCGCCGCGCTGCAGTTCCACTGGGTGGAGATGGAGCGCGTGGTGCGCATCGAGGGCCGCGTCGAGAAGACCTCGGCCGAGGAATCGGACGAGTACTACAAGAGCCGCCCGCTGGACTCGCGGCTGGGCGCCTGGGCCTCGCCGCAGAGCCAGGTCATCAGCTCGCGCGCGGTGCTGGTCGGCAATGCGGCCAAGGCCGCGATGCAGCATGGGCTGAACCCCGAACGCCCGCCGCACTGGGGCGGCTACCGGCTGGTGCCGGAACGCTTCGAGTTCTGGCAGGGGCGCCGCTCGCGGCTGCATGACCGGCTGCGCTTCCAGCTGCAGGACGGCGCCTGGGTGCGGGACCGCCTCGCGCCCTGAGCGCGGGCGGGCGCGGGCCGGGCGCGGCGTCAGTTGACCGGCAGACCGTCCTCGACCCGGTAGTACAGGCCGTAGGGGTCGTCGTTCAGCACGGCCAGCACGCCCTCCACGACCACCGGCTCCAGCGTGTAGCGCACCGGCTTCCTGGTGCGCACCTCCACCAGCCCCTCGGGCCCGGCCGGCACGCAGAAGGAGCAGGTCGTCGGCACCGACGACAGCAGGAAATGCTGCTGCTTATCGCCCGCCTCCAGCGGCATCATGAAGCCCTGCACCTTGACCGTCTTGCGGTCCAGCGCCTGCACCGCGGCCGGGAAGGTCGGCACCAGCTTCTTCTTCTCCGCCTTGGCGGTGACCTGGGACAGCAGCTTCCACGACACGATGTCGGCGCGTTCCTCCAGCGGCTTGAAGGGGCTGCGCGGGTCGTGGTAACCGGGGCCCTGGCCGAGGGCCGGCGGGGTCTGCGCGGACAGGGCCGTGGCGGCCAGGCAGACGGCGACGGCGACGGCGACGGCGGCCGGGGCGGCGAGCAAGGGCTTGGATTTCATGGTGGCACGATTGTCGGGCTTCAGCGCGGGGCTTGCAGCAGCGTGGTGACATCCAGGCGATAGGCCCGCCAGGCCGGCCAGGCGGCGGCCAGCAGCGCCAGCCCGAAAGCCAGCGACGGCACCAGCCATTCGGCGTCGCTGAAGCCCAGGGGACCCAGGCGCAGCGACTGCCGGTCCGACAGCAGCCGCTCCAGCAGCGCGACGAGGCCATGCCCCGCGGCCAGCCCCAGCACGGTGGCCAGGCCGGCCAGCAGCAGCGCCTCCACCGCGATCAGCGTGGCCACGCGGCGGGCGGGCGCGCCCAGCATGCGCAGCATCGCCAGGTCGCCCTGCCGGGCACGCACCGCATGCAGCAGCGCCACCCAGACGGACAGGCCTGCGGCCAGCAGCAGCACGATGCCGAAGCCGCGCAGCACCTCGGTGCCGGCGCCCACCAGCCGCATCAGCCGCGCAGTCTCCAGCGCCGGCGCGGCGGACTGCAGGCCGTCCTGCGCGTTGACCCAGCGCGGCAGCGAGACGGCCGCCAGCGGGCTGCGGTAGCGCACCAGCGCCAGCGTGATCTCGCGGTGGTCGTCGTGCGCCGCGTCTGCGGTGTCGTGCGCCGCCTCGTCGTGGTGGCTCTCATGCACCGCCCACACGGAGGCCAGGTCGGTCAGCACCAGCCGGTCCAGCACGCTGCCGGACGGCGCCAGCACGCCCACCACCTCGAACTGCTGCTCGCCATGGGCGCCGCCGCCCTCGGCCAGCCCATGGCTGCCGGCGAAATGACTCCCCACGCCCAGCCCGGTCGCGCGCGCCACCTCGGCACCCAGTACCGCCTGCAGGGGCCGGGTCCAGAGCGCGCCCTGCGCCAGCTGGGCGCCGTAGAGGGCCGGGTAGTCCGGCGTCGTGCCGGCGATGCGAAAGCCGCGGTAGGAGTCGCCCAGTGACAGCGGCACGGCCTGGGCCACCAGGGGTTGCTGGCGCAGCAGCTCCAGCGTCGCCAGCGGGATGTTGCCGGTCGGCGCGTCGAGGTGGAACACGCCGGCCAGCATGATCTGCATGGGGCTGCCCTTGGCGCCCACGACCAGGTCGATGCCGGCCAGGTCGCGCTTCAGGCCGGCCTCGACCTGCTGGCTGGCGCGCAGCACGAAGGTCACGGCGGCCAGGCCGAGCGTCAGCAACAGCAGGTTGAGCGCGGTGGTCAGCGGGCTGGACCACAGGTAGCGCCAGGCCAGGCGGATCATGGCAGGCCCCCATCGCTCAGCAGTGTGGTGCGGTGGCCGGTCGACGCACCCGGCAGGCCCGGCAGCGCCGCATCGCGCGCGCGGCCGCGCAGCACCACCTCGGCCACGTCGTCGCGGGCGGCCAGGGCCTCCACCACGCGGGCATCGTGGCTGGCCACGACCAGCGTGCAGCCCTCGCGCTCGGCGGCGTCCAGCAGCAGGGCCAGCATGTGGACGGTGTGCTCGTCGTCGAGATTGGCGCTGGGCTCGTCGGCCAGCAGCAGCCGCGGCCGGCGCATCAGCGCCCGGGCCAGCGCCACCCGTTGCGCCTGGCCCACGCTGAGCTGGTGCGGGCGGCGCTGCGCCAGCTCGGCGATGTCCAGCGCGGCCAGCAGCTCGGCGGCGCGCGCCGGGTCGGCGCCCTGCCCTGCGGCCAGCGCCGGCAGCGCCAGGTTCTCGCTCACGGTCAGCGCCTCGCTGAGGTGCAGGCGCTGCGGCACCACGCCCAGCGTGGCGCCGCGCCAGGCGTCCAGCGCGCGGGGGCCGAGCTCGTGCAGTGCCGTGCCGGCCACGGTCAGGCTGCCCTGCTGCACGCGCAGCAGCCCCGCAAGCAGGGCCAGCAGCGTCGACTTGCCCGAACCCGAGGCGCCGCGCAGCAGCAGGTGCCGCCCGGCCGGCAGCGTGAAGTCCGCGTAGGCGATCTCGGCGGCGCCGGCGTAGCGGTGGCGCAGCCCGCTCCAGGCCAGCATCACTTCACCAGGCGCTTGAAGGTGGACAGGAACTTGTCCACCTTGCCCGCCACCACGAAGGCGCAGTAGCCCTGCTCGGGGTGGCGGGCGTAGTAATGCTGGTGGTAGGGCTCGGCCGGGTGGTAGTTGGTCTCGGGCTGCAGCTCGGTGACGACGCGGCCGCCATGGTGGTCGTTGACGGTGGCGATGACCTCGGCCGCCAGGCGGCGCTGGGCCTCGTCATGCCAGTAGATGCCCGAGCGGTACTGGGTGCCCACGTCGGCGCCCTGGCGGTTCAGCGTGGTCGGGTCGTGGATGGTGAAGAACACTTCCAGCAGCTCGCGCAGCGACACCTGGGCGGGGTCGAAGTCCAGCCGCACCACCTCGGCATGGCCGGTGTGGCCGCCGCAGACGTCCTCGTAGTTGGGGGCTGGCGCGTGGCCGTTGCTGTAGCCGTTCTCGACCCGCTGCACGCCGCGCACGCGCTCGTAGACGGCCTCCAGGCACCAGAAGCAGCCGCCGGCCAGGGTGATGCGTTCGAGGGGAGTCGGTGTGGTCATGGGCGTGCTTTCAACGGGGCCGTTCATGGGCCCTCACTGGGCGGAGAGAGACAGTTCGACATGAGGGCGCCAGCCGCTGGCGCAAGCGTCGTCGCACAGCTTGGGCGCCGCCACGAACAGCCGGGCATTGGGCGCGCCGCGGGCCAGCAGCGCATCGCGCACCGCCACCGCGCGGGCGATGGCCAGCTGGACCAGCACCTCGTCCTCGACGGCATAGCTGGCCAGCAGTAGCCCGCGCATCTGCTCGGGCGGCAAGTCCTTGGCCAGGCCCAGCGCGTTCCTGGGCTTGTTGGGCAGCTTGCTGCCGTCGTAGAGCCGCTTCAGGGCCGCTTCCGGGCTGGCCGCGCCCACCGCGGCCAGGGCCTGGGCCAGCCGCTGCTCGCGCAGCACCTGACGCTCGGCCACCGGGTCGGCCCAGCCGGTCAGCGTCAGCAGCACGCCCGGCTTGTCGGCCAGCAACTTGGCGATGCGGTCGAGCTTGTCGGCGGCGGCCAGTTCGCCGCTGCCGGGCGCGAAGGTGATCTCGGCCTCCTGCGTGGCGTCGCTGCCGCTGAACAGCGCGAACGGCGCCGTGATGGCCTTGCCGATGAGGTTGAGGATGAGCTTCCAGACCAGCCCGCCGACGCTGAAATGCGGGTCGTTGATGGAGCCGCTGACCGGCAGGTTGACGTCGATGACGCCGTTGCCGTCCTTCAGCAGCGCGACCGCGAAGCGCACCGGCAGCGTGGTCGCGTCCGGGCTCTCCACGCGCGCGCCGAAGGTCAGCTGGTTGAGGATGATCTGGTTGCTGGCCACCAGCTGGCCGCCGGGCTCGACGGTGTAGCGCAGCTTGGTGGACAGCTTGCCGCGCTCGATGGCATAGCCCACGTACTTGGCAGCGTAGGGCGACAGCGGCACCAGCTCGATGTCGGTCGCGTTGGCCGCGATGTCCAGCGCCAGCGGCGAGCCCGGCCGCAGCTGGCCGTCGATCTCCAGCAGGCCGGTGCCCGCCACCTTGCCGCGCAGCGTCAGCGGCGCCATCTGCGGCGCGGTGGTGGAGAAGGCGCCCAGGCTGCCCTGCAGCTCGGTCAGCCGCGCGCTGTAGTTGGGCCGCACGAAACGGTCGTTGAAGTCCACCGTGCCCCGGTTGACGCGGATGCGCTCCACGGCGATCTCGGCCGGCGGCGACACCGCGGCGACGGCAGCGGACGCCGCCGCCGACGCTGCCTGGGCTATGGCCGAGGCGCCCGAAGCGGCTGAGGCGGCCGCCTCGGCCGGTGTCGGCGGCGTGATCGCTCCGGCGGGCGTCGGCCGCAGGTCGCGCAGGTTGAAGCGGCCCTGCTCGCTGACGATGAGCCGCGCGTAGGCGTCGTCCAGCACCGCATCACGCACGGCCAGACGCGGCGGCGCGTCGGGGGCCAGCGCCAGCTTGAGCCCGTCGAGCTGCAGCGCCTGCCAGCTCAGCAGGTCCTCGCCGACGACGCGCCGGCCATCGAGTACCCGGGTCTGCAGCAGCGCCAGCGGCCCCACGCGCACATCGCCGCTGGCACTGAGCTGCCAGCCACCACCGGCCTGCTGGCGCGCCTGGACATCGGCACCCAGGCCCAGGTCGGCACGCTGCAGCTGCAGGCCCCAGGCCGTGTCCAGGTAGGCGTTGAGCAGGTGCAGCGGCACGCCCCGGCCCTGCAGCCGGCCGCTGGCCTGCAGCGGCGCCAGCGCCACGCGGCCGCTCCACTGCAGGCTGCCGCCTGTTGAGGCCAGCGGCTGGCCACTCTCGCCCAGCGCGGCGATGCGGGCCTCCAGCTGGGTCTGCACCGGCGCGGTCGACGGCCAGGCCAGCGCGCCAAGCTGCAGGCGCAGCGGCTCGACGGCCAGCGCGACCGGTGCCACGCCGTCCGGCACCGCGGCATCGCGCCAGCGCAAGGCGCCGCGCTCCACGGCCAGGCCGGCCAGGCGCAGCTGCCAGGCCGGGCCGGCCGCCGCCGGCGCATCGGCGGTCGGCAGGAGGGGCGCGATGTTCAGCCGGCCATCGGCCCGCCGCGCCAGCAGGACGCGCGGGCTGTCCAGCTGCAGCTGACCCAGGCGCACTCGCCGTGCCGCCGGTTCGATCTCGGCCTCGTCGATCCGGGCCATGGCGACGCCCGCCAGCGCCTGCCCCCCCACGGCAAGCCGGGCGTCGCTCACCTGCAGGTCGCTCAGCGTGATGCGCGCGCGGTCCATGGCGCCCTTGTCCAGCGGCCTGGGCAGGGTCAGCCGGGCCTGGGTGGACACGCCGGCCGCCAGCGTGGCGCCTTCCGGCAGCGGCAGCCAGGCCGCCAGCCGTTGCACGGCCAGACCGCCCAACGCCGCCTGCGCTTCCAGCGTCTCGAGCGACAACGTGGCCTGCGCGCTCAGCGTCGCGTCGTCCAGGCGCAGGCTGGCATCGGCCTTGACGGGGGCCTTCAACGGCCAGGCGGCGCCACCCAGCTTCAGCTGGATGGCCTGCAACACCAGGTCCCGGGCCGTGAAGCTGTCTCTTATACACATCTGACGCTGCCGACGAAGGCTTAGGT
>CAXDTK010000227.1:0-8880 GCA_963992225.1 uncultured Comamonadaceae bacterium
GGACGCGGCGCTGGCGCTGGAACAGGCGCAGCACTTCGACGCCGCCTTCGCCGCGCTGTTCACGCAAAAGGGCGAGCCGCGCAAGCTGGCCGTGGACAACGCCGACCTGGACGAGCTGTGCGACGAACTGCTGCGCCTGCGCGCCGCCATCGATCAGCAGCGCGCCGCGGACGAGCATGCGGCCATGCGCCGCCTGGCGCTGGTGCTGGTGGACGCGTTTGAGATGCTCAAGCGCGAGCGCGGCCTGGTCGACATGAACGACCTGGAGCGCGGCGCGCTGGCGCTGCTGGCCGATGCGCAGACGGCCGGCTGGGTGCAGCAGCGGCTGGACGCGCAGGTGCGGCATCTGCTGATCGACGAGTTCCAGGACACCAGCCCGCTGCAGTGGCAGGCCTTGCACGGCTGGCTGTCGGGCTACGCCGGCGCGGGCGGTGGCGCGGCGCTGTCGGTCTTCATCGTCGGCGACCCCAAGCAGAGCATCTACCGCTTCCGCCGCGCCGACCCGCGGGTGTTCGCCACCGCGCAGGACTTCGTCTGCACCGGCCTGGCCGGCGTGCGGCTGGCCTGTGACCACACGCGGCGCAATGCGCCGGAGGTGCTGGCGGCGGTCAACGCGGCCTTCGACGGCGCCCAGCGCGCAGGCGCCTACCAGGGCTTTCGCCGGCACACGACGGAGGTCGCGGCGACCGACGACCTGGCCGGGCTGTGGGCGCTGGACGCCGAGGTGGCCGAGCCGCCTGCCACGCCGGCGGTCGACCCGCTGCGCTGGCGGCCCAGCCTGACCGAGCCCCGCCACGAGCCGGAGCGCAGCCGGCGTGCGCCCGAATGCGCGCGGGTCTGCGCGGCCATCGTGGGCCTGCTGCAGGCCCGACCGGCGCTGAAGCCGGGCGACCTGTTCGTGCTGGCCCGCAAGCGCGAGCCGCTGCGCCAGCTCAGCGAGGCGCTGACGGCCGCCGGCGTGCCCCATGCGGCGCCGGAGGAGCAGCCGCTGGCCGAGATGCCGGACGTGGCCGACCTGCTGGCGCTGCTGGACGCGCTCGCCTCGCCGGGCCACGACCTGTCGCTGGCTCGGGCGCTGCGCAGCCCGCTGTTCGCTGTCGGCGATGCGGACCTGTTGGCGTTGGCCGAGGCCGCCGGCAGCGCGCAATGGCTGGGCGGCCCGGCGGTCGAACGCCGCAGCTGGTGGGCGGCCCTGCAGGGCCTGACCGCGCCGGGCCCGGTGCTGGCCCGTGCGCAGGCCTTGCTGCGCGACTGGGCCGAGCGCGCGCGCCAGTGCACGCCGCACGAGCTGCTGGACCGCATCCTGAGCGAGGGCGACCTGCTGGCGCGCATCGCCGCGGCGGTGCCGGCGGCCGACGCGTCGGTGCGGCTGCAGAGCGTGCAGGCGCTGCTGCGCGCCGCGCTGGACCTGGACGGCGGCCGCTACGCGCAGCTGTATGGCTTCGTGCGGGCACTCAAAAGCCGGCCGGTCAAGTTCGTGCCGGCGGCCGCGCCGGATGCGGTGCAGCTGCTGACCATCCACGGCGCCAAGGGGCTGGAGGCCGAGGTGGTGTTCCTGCTCGACACCGATGCCGCGCCGCCCAAGGCCGAGACGCTGGGCCTGCTGCTGGACTGGCCGGTGGGCCAGCCGGCGCCACGCCGCGCGGCCTTCCTGGCCTCGGAGGCAAGGCCGCCGCAGTCGCTGCAGGGCCTGGTGGACGAAGAGCGCCTCGAGCGCGAGCGCGAGGAGCTCAACGGGCTCTACGTCGCGCTGACGCGGGCACGGCGCGCGCTGGTGCTCAGCCACACACCCGGCCGCAGCCAGGCGACCAGCTGGTGGGCCCGGCTGCAGCCGCTGGCGCGGCCCTGGCCCGGCCCGCTGGCGCCGGGCGGTCATGCCGACGCGGTGCCGCCGCGCCTCGCGCCGCTGCCGCGCTGGCTGCCGCCGGCGCCCGTGATGGCGCGCGACGGCACGGCCCGCAACGAGCGGCAGGCGCGCGTCGGCGAGGCCTTGCACCGGGTGCTGGAATGGGCGTCCGCGCCGGGGCAGGGCCAGCCGCTCGCGGTGCTGATGGCCGCGGCGTCGCAGGCTTTCGGCCTGGACGCCAAGGCGCGCGAGCAGCTGGCCGCCGCCGCGGAGGCCATCCTCGCCAGCGCGGACTGCCGGCCCTTCTTCGACCCCGCGCAGCTGCGCTGGGCCGGCAACGAGGTGGCGGTGGGGCAGGGCGGCGACGGCGACAAGGACCAGCGCATCGACCGCCTGGTGCAGCGCCTGGACGGCAGCTGGTGGGTGCTGGACTACAAGCTGGGCGCCACGCCGGAACGCGAGGCGGCCTATCTGGCGCAGATGCAGGGCTATGTGGCGGCGGTGCAGGCGCTGCAGCCCGGCGAGCCGGTAAGGGCCGCGTTGATCAGCGGCACCGGGCGCTTCATTCCGGTGGGCTGAAGGGGCGCCCGGGGCAAGCCCTGCACGACGCGTCGAGAGGTCCGGCCGGCGACGTCGGCCGGCTGGCATAGAATGGCGGGCTTGATCGGGGCGTAGCGCAGCCTGGTAGCGCATCTGCTTTGGGAGCAGAGGGTCGCGAGTTCGAATCCCGCCGCCCCGACCAACCTCTTCGACACCCCGCCGCTGGCCCACGCCACGGCGGGTTTGTTTTTTGAGAAGCCCCCGCTTGCGGGGCGTGCTTCCTGGGGCATCCCCCGAAGCCCGACCGAGCGGTCGACCGTGACAATTCGCGGCTTTGCTGCAACCCGGCGCGGCCACAAGCCGCGCCCGAGACCCATGGCACTCCAACACCTGACCGACGAGCAGATCGCCACCTGGACCCGCGCCCAAAAGGACGAGTGGTGGTTCAAGAACATCTTCCGCGGCGACATGGCGCAGCTGACGCTGCGCTCGGGCTTCACCGGCTTTCTGCTGGGCGGCATCCTGTCCGCCACGGGCCTGTACATCGGCGCCAAGACCGGCATCGCCATCGGCGTGGGCCTGACCTCGGTGATCCTGGCCTTCGCGCTGTTCCGTGCGCTGCATGCCAGCGGCCTGGCGCAGGACTACACCATCCTGGAAAACAACTGCACGCAGTCCATCGCCACGGCGGCGGGCTATGTCATCACGCCGCTGTTCTCCAGTCTCGCGGCCTACATGCTGGTCACCGGCGTCATCCCGACCTGGTGGCAGCTGATGATCTGGATCTTCGTCGTCGCGCTGATCGGCGTGCTGCTGGCCTTCCCGCTCAAGCGCCGCTTCATCAATGAAGACCAGGCGCCCTTCCCCGAGGGCCGTGCCTGCGGCGTGGTGCTCGATTCGCTGTACCACGGCGAAGGCGGCGAGGGCATGTTCAAGGCCAAGCTGCTGGGCGTGGTGGGCGGCTTCACGGCGCTGTACCAGGCCATCGTCAGCGACGGCTGGATGAAGCTGGTGCAGTTCAAGATCCTGATGCTGGACAAGTGGGCCGGCCTGCAGCAGCCCTGGCATCTGCATGAGCGCCTGGACCAGTACTACTACGCCTGGGCCGGCAAGACGACGGCCCTGATCCCCACCATCCTGGGCACCGACATCCGCCAGCTGGGCCTGCGCGTGACGCTGGACGCGGCCATGCTGGGTGTCGGCGGCCTGATGGGCATCGCGGTGGCGACGAGCTGCTTCCTGGGTGCGTTCATCAACTTCGTCGTGCTGGCGCCGATGATGATCCAGATGGGCGACATCGCGCCGCGCATCGGCGCCAACGGCGTGCTGATCCCGCTGAACCGCGCCGAGATCGTTAACCAGTGGTCGCTGTGGTGGGGCGTGACGATGATGGTCGTGGGCGCGCTGGTCGGCCTGCTGGCCAAGCCCGAGATCTTCAAGAGCGCCTTCAAGCGCAAGGTGCCCGCGGCCGCCGGGGGCAACACCGACCTGCTGAAGGACATCGAGGTGCCGCTGTGGATCAGCTACATCGGCGTGCCGGTGTTCAGCGTGCTGGGCAGCTACGTGACGCACGTGTTCTTCAACGTGCCGTTCTGGCTGGCGCTGGTGTCGCTGCCGCTGATCTTCGTGCTGACCATCATCTGCACCAACTCGATGGCGCTTACCTCCTGGACGCCGACCGGCTCGCTGTCCAAGATCACGCAGTTCACGATGGGCGCCATCGACCGCAGCAACCCGGGCTCCAACCTGCTGCCGGCGGGCATGACCAGCGAGATCGCCTCCAACGCCGCCAACCTGCTGTCCGACATCAAGCCCGGCTACATGCTGGGCGGCAAGCCGCGCCACCAGGCCGTCGGCCACATCATCGGCAACCTGGCCGGCGTGCTGTTCTGCGTGCCGCTGTTCTTCCTGCTGTTCCTGACGCCCGATGCCAACGGCGTGCGCAGCGTCGCCACGCTGGTGTCCGACCAGTTCGCGATGCCTGCGGCGCTGCAGTGGAAGGGTGTGGCCGACATCATCGCCAAGGGCCTGAAGGGCCTGCCCACCTCGGCGCTGATCTCCATGGGCTTTGCCGCCGTGGCGGCCGTCGCGATGGAGATCGCACGCATCAAGACCAAGGGGCGCTTCCCGATCTCCGCCGTGGCCACCGGCCTGGGCGTCGTGCTGCCGCCCGAATCGGTGCTGGCCATGTTCGTCGGCGCGCTGGTGTTCTTCCTGATGGGACGCAAGCACAAGACGCCGGGCACCCCGGGCCACCGCGTGTGGGTCGAAGGCATGGAGCCGATCTGCGCCGGCCTGATCTCCGGTGCCGCGCTGATGGGCATCGGCAACGCCATCATCAACGTGCTGATTTGATAATCCGGTTTTCCGCCTGCCCATAGCTCAACTGGATAGAGCAGCGGCCTTCTAAGCCGCAGGTTCCGGGTTCGATTCCTGGTGGGCAGGCCAAACGGCCGGTGCAGGGTTGCATCTGGCAACGTCGGGACGGGTCGCCGTCCTACACGCGGCGCGCGGCCCCGGCACTACATTGGCCGTGGGTTCAGACCCCCTGCTGTTCCTCCCTGAGCAGGCGTCCGACGTGACAACGGAAGACGGTTTTCAGCCCCGGCCTCGCGCCGGGGTTTCTTTTTGGCGCTTTACTCGTTGGCTGGTGATGCGCCCGAGATCGGGTTTGGAGGCCATTGCGCGCCTGTGCGACCCGGCCGCCACCCAAATCGTGCCGATTTCGGCGCCCTGCCCGTGAATCACCAGTCAACGCGCAAAGCGCGTTCTTTTCACTCAGCTTCGAGAGATGTCCAGACAACAAAAAACCCGCCAGCGGCGGGTTCGTGTCGAGTGGGCAGGGCGGCATGCCGCCTGCAATCACTTCAGCTTGATTTCCTTGTACAGGACGTGCTTGCGCGCCTTGGGGTCGAACTTCATGAATTCGAGCTTTTCGGGCGTGGTCTTCTTGTTCTTGTTCGTCGTGTAGAAGTGGCCGGTGCCCGCGGTGGACTCCAGCTTGATCTTTTCGCGGCCGCCTTTGGATGCCATGGTCGTATTCCTTCAGTAGGTCAGTGAATGGCGATCAGAGCTCGCCCTTGGCGCGCAGATCGGCGACGACCTGGTCGATACCGACCTTGTCGATCAAACGCAGAGCGGCGTTGCTGATGCGCAGACGCACCCAGCGGTTCTCGGACTCCACCCAGAAACGGCGGTATTGCAGGTTCGGCAGGAACCGACGCTTGGTTTTGTTGTTGGCGTGGGAAACGTTGTTCCCGACCATGGGCTTCTTGCCCGTGACTTGACAGACGCGTGCCATGACGCTTCTCCGGTTTGATTTCTCTGACCAGCCGCCCGTGGTGACGGGCAGCCCTTTGACCGCTGATGCCTGCTAAACCTCGGCCCCGAAAAATACAAAGGGGCCGTGGCGCGATCCATCCGGCAGGCAAGCCCGCGAGTATAGCGGCAAACCCGCGGATCCTGAAATCCGCCGGCGCCGCCGCGCGTTCAGCCGTTCTCCTGCTCCAGGAAGCGCTGCGCGTCCAGCGCCGCCATGCAGCCGGTGCCGGCGCTGGTGATGGCTTGGCGGTAGACATGATCCTGCACGTCGCCGGCCGCGAAGATGCCGGGCACGCTGGTCATGGTGGCGAAGCCGTTGAGGCCGCTCTTGGTCAGGATGTAGCCGTCCTTCATCTCCAGCTGGCCCTTGAAGATGTCGGTGTTGGGATGATGGCCGATGGCGATGAAGCAGCCATGCACCGGGATCTCCACCTTGCTGCCGTCCTGTACGTTGAGCGTGCGCACGCCCGTCACGCCGGACGCGTCGCCCAGCACCTCGTCGAGTTGCTGGAACAGGTGCAGCTTGATCTTGCCGGCGGCGGCCTTCTCCATCAGCTTGTCGATCAGGATGGGCTCGGCGCGGAACTTGTCGCGGCGGTGGATCAGGTGCACGGTGCTGGCGATGTTGGACAGGTAGAGCGCCTCCTCGACCGCCGTGTTGCCGCCGCCGACCACGCAGACTTCCTGGCCGCGGTAGAAGAAGCCGTCGCAGGTGGCGCAGCCGCTGACGCCGCGGCCCATGAAGGCCTGCTCGGATTCCAGGCCCAGGTACTTGGCCGAGGCACCGGTGGCGATGATCAGCGCGTCGCAGGTGTAGGTGGCGCTGTCGCCGACCAGCGTGAACGGGCGCTTGGAGAAGTCGACCGCATTGATGTGGTCGAACACGATCTGGGTCTGGAAACGCTCGGCATGCTGCTGGAAGCGCTGCATCAGCTCGGGACCCTGCACGCCCATCACGTCGGCCGGCCAGTTGTCCACCTCCGTGGTGGTCATGAGCTGACCCCCTTGCGCCATGCCGGTGATCAGCGTCGGCTTGAGGTTGGCGCGCGCGGCGTAGATGGCGGCCGTGTAGCCGGCGGGGCCGGAGCCGAGGATCAGCAGGCCGTGGTGTTGGGTGGTTGCGGTCATGGCGGAGGAGGTGAGGGCGGCAGGGCGTCTCGCAAGGGTGTCGGGCCAGGCACCTAGGGGTGAAAACCCCGGCCTATCCCGATGCAGCGAAGCCTGCCGCGTGTGCACAATGCACGGCATTTTAGGCGGCCACCTTTCGGGGGGCTTGCCTGGGGCCCTAAACCTGGAGTGTGCATATGGCGATGATTTCGAACCTGGACCTGATCCGGCGGGTGCCGCTGTTCTCGATGCTGACCACCGACCAGGCCCAGTCCATCGCCGACAGCGTGGTCAAGCGCCGCTTCAAGCGCGGCGAGCTGATCGTCGAGCAGGGCACCAAGTCGAACGCCTTGTTCATCCTGCTCAACGGCCGCGCCCGCGTGCTGACCGCCGACCACCGCGGCCGCGAGGTCATCCTGGCCGTGCTGCAGTCCGGCGACTACGTGGGCGAGATGAGCCTGATCGACAACGAGCCGCATTCGGCCACCGTGCGCGCGGAGGTGCAGACCGACATGCTGGTGCTGGGGCGCATGGAGTTCGCGCGCTGCCTGCCGGAGAGCAGCAGCCTGAGCTACGGCATCCTGCGCGGGCTGGTGGCGCGGCTGCGCAATGCCGACCGCCAGATCGAGTCGCTGGCGCTGCTGGACGTCTACGGCCGCGTGGCCCGCACGCTGCTGGACATGGCCGAGGACGAGAAGGGCATCAAGATCATCCGCGGCAAGGTCTCGCGCCAGGACATGGCCAAGGTGGTCGGAGCGTCGCGCGAGATGGTCAGCCGGGTCATGAAGGACCTGGAGGAGCGCGGCGTCATTGAAACGCTTGAGAACGGTTCGGTCGTCATCAAGGAACGGCTGACCCACGATTGACGGCGACAATGCGGGGATGAGTTTTCCCCTCGGTTCCCTGCTCGGTGGCGAGGATGCCACCGGCGAAGCCGCCAGCCCCACCAAGCCCGTCCGACGCCAGGCGCCCAAGCGCGATGTGGCGCCGCCGTCGGCGGCCTCGCGGCTGTTGCGCACCCCCCTGTGGCTGGCCTTGACGGCGTTGGTGCTGGGCCTGCTGCTGCTGGCGCTGGCCACGCACGACCTGCGCGATGCCGCCTTCACCACCAGCGGCGGGCACGATGTCGTCGCCAACCGCGTGGGCAGCCTGGGCGCCTGGCTGTCGGACGGCCTGCTGTTCCTGTTCGGCTTCTCGGCCTGGTGGCTGCCGCTGCTGGCCCTGCGCGGCTGGTTGCGCAGCCTGGCCGGGCTGTTGCGGCATGACCCTCCGGCCGCGCCGCGCTGGAGCCAGCGGGCGCGCTTCTGGGCCGGCGTGCTGCTGCTGATCGGCGCGAGCTGCGCGCTGGAATGGAGCCGCCTCTACGCCCTGGAGCCGCGCCTGCCGGGCCATGCCGGCGGCATCGTGGGCCATGCGCTCGGGCCGCTGGGCATGCGGGCACTGGGCTTTGCCGGCTCGGGCGTGGTCTGGATCGTGTTGCTGCTGACCGGCATGGCCTGGGCGCTGCGCTTCTCGTGGGGGCACCTGGCCGAGACGCTGGGCGAACGCATCGAGCACTTCCGCGAGCAGCGCCTGGAACAGCGCGAGATGAAGGCCGACCAGAAGGCCGGCGAGCAGGCGGTCAAGGAGCGTGAGCTGGAGGTCGAGGTCGAGCGCCACGCCGAACGCCAGTGGGAGCGCGAGGGCGGGGTGGAGCCGCCGCCGCTGGTCATCGAGCAGCCCGTGGTCGAGGTGCCGCGGTCCACGCGCGTGGCCAAGGAGCGCCAGCAGACGCTGTTCATCGACGCCGGCGACGCCAAGCTGCCGCAGGTCGACCTGCTGGATGCCGCGCCGGGCCGGCAGGAGACGGTCACGCCCGAATCGCTGGAGATGACCAGCCGGCTGATCGAGAAGAAGCTGCGCGACTTCGGCGTGGAGGTGCACGTGGTCGCCGCGTCGCCGGGCCCGGTCATCACGCGCTACGAGATCGAGCCGGCCACCGGCGTGAAGGGCTCGCAGATCGTGGGCCTGGCCAAGGACCTGGCGCGCAGCCTGAGCCTGGTGTCCATCCGCGTGGTCGAGACCAT
>CAXDTK010000228.1:0-8878 GCA_963992225.1 uncultured Comamonadaceae bacterium
ACACCTAAGCCTTCGTCGGCAGCGTCAGATGTGTATAAGAGACAGAAGTTGGTGGGCGCGGTGTTGGGCAGCGCCAGCGCGATCTCCAGCAGCGCCGGCAGCGTCGGGTTCGTCACGTAGTCGGCGAACTGGCCGTCGTCCTTGGGACGGGCGCTGTTGAACTTGTCCTTGTCCTTCAGGCCGATGACCACCTCGTTGACCAGCGGCATGCCCAGGCGCGACACCTGCACCCAGGCGCCGCCGGCCTTCTCGGCGGCCTGGTGGCCCGAGCCCGGCTTGGGGTCGAGCAGCCGGCCCTGGCGCAGGCTGGCCGTGGTCCAGCCGCCGATGACGTCGTCGCCGGCGGACTTCAGGCAGTCCTTGTGCACCTCCAGCGCCAGCGTGGTGACGTTCTTGTCGCCGATGGTGTTGGGCGCGGCGTTGATCAGCGACGGGTCGGTGATGACGGCCACCGGCGCGTTGACCAGGTCGAAGATGGTGCCCAGGTTGACCGCGAACGGGTCCTGGCGCTGGCCCACGAACACCTTGGCTGGCATGTTGCAGCCGGGGATGGTGACCGGGTAGACGTGCTTGGCGGCATAGCCGGCGTAGTCGGCGATGGTCTTCTTGCCGATGTTGTCGACCGGCTTGTCGAAGGTGGTGGCGCCGCTGGTGGCATGGGCCACGGCCTGCGAGGCGCCGCCGCGGCGGTCGCCGCGCACGACCGAGACGGTGTAGCTCTCGCCCAGCTGCAGGTTGGCGTCCTTCACGTTGGACACCGGGCCGCTCTGGATCAGCGGGATGCCGACCTGCTTGCCGCCGATGGTCAGCGAGGTGCCGGCGCCGTTGTTGGACAGCCGGTTCTTGAAGCGGAACTGGAAGCTCAGGTCTTCCTTGGCATCGCCGTTGTTGTCGACATGGATCTCGTACAGCGCGTTCGGGTCCATCGAGAAGTAGTTGGGGCCGCCGTAGCCGTCCTGCAGCGGCAGGTAGTTGGCGATCAGCGTCACATAGCCGTCGCGGCCGGCTTCATAGCTGCGGAACATGTAGAAGTCGGTCGCGTCCACCTTGGGCGCGGTCGTGATGAACGGCGCTTCGCGGTGGCTGGAGGCCTGCGCACCGAAGGCGAGGCAGAGCAGCGCCGTCGCCAGGGCGCTGGGGCGGAGTCGAGCTTTCATGGGGGGCCATCCTGTGAGGCGATGCCAGCTTGGCATCTGGCAGCTCTACGCCGCCCGGCGCGCGGCGGATTCACGCGCCGTGACGAATCGCCGGCCTTCCCCCTAGCAACACAATGGCGGCACTCAAGGAGACCCCATCCATGTTTCGTTCCCGTTCCGCCGTGATCGCCGCGGCCCTGTGTGCAGCCGCTGCCGCCGGCACGGCCGCCGCCTCGACCGGTGCCGCCGGCACCACCGGCACCACCGGCTTCTACCGCCAGCCCACGCTGCAGGGCGAGCAGGTCTATCTGGTCGCCGAGGGCGACCTCTGGCGCGTGGGACTGCAGGGCGGCGCCGCCCAGCGGCTGACCACCCACCCGGGGCTGGAGAGCCAGCCCGCGGTGTCGCCCGACGGCCGCTGGCTGGCCTTCACCGGCCAGTACGACGGCGGCACCGAGATCTACCTGATGCCGGTGGCCGGCGGGCCGCCCAGGCGGCTGACCTGGGAAGGCGGCGGCATGCGCGTGTGGGGCTTCAGCGCCCGCGGTGACGCGCTGGAAGTCGTCTACACCAGCCTGGACGCCCGCCCCGGCAGCCAGCTGTTCGCGCTGGACGTGAAGACCGGCCAGCGCCGCCAGCTGCCGGTGGGCCAGGCCAGCGACGCCGCGCTGAGCGCCGACGGCAAGACGCTGTACTTCACGCGCAGCGGCCTGCGCAGCGACAACGCCCGCCAGTACCGCGGCGGCGCCATCGCGCGGCTGTGGTCGCTGGACCTGACCGGCACCGCCGAGGCGCGGCCGCTGCTCGCCGAGGGCCACAACGACCGCCGCCCCCTGCCCTACCGCGTGGGCGGCCAGGAGCGCATCGCCTTCCTGTCCGACCGCGACGGCAGCGTCAACCTGTGGTCGGTCGACGCGCAGGGCGGCGACCTGCGCCAGCACAGCCGCCACCAGGGCTGGGACATCCGGCATGCGTCGCTGGACGGCAGCCGCGTGGTCTATGCGCTGGGCGCCGACCTCTACCTGGCCGACCTGGCGCAGGACGCCGCGCCGCGCAAGCTGGACATCGCGCTGGGCGGCGACTTCGACCAGATGCGCGAGCGCTGGATCAAGAAGCCGCAGGACTTCCTGACCGACACCGCCTTCGCCCCCAACGGCGAGCGCGTGCTGCTGGCCGCGCGCGGCCGGCTGGCGACGCAGGGCGTGCAGTCGCTGCGCCGCGCCGAGCTGCCGCAGCCGGCCGACGGCCGCTGCCGCCAGGGTGAGTTCAGCAGCGACAGCCGCAGCGTGTTCGCCATCTGCGACTTCAGCGGCGAGCTGGAGATCTGGCGCCTTGCCGCCAACGGCACCGGCCAGCCGGAGCGCATCACCCGCAGCGCGCCCGGCGCCCCGGTGACGCAGCGCCGCGACCTGCTGCCCTCGCCCGACGGCCGCTGGCTGGCCCACACCGACAAGGAAGGCCATGTCTGGCTGACCGAGCTGAGCACCCGGGCCACGCGCCAGATCGCCCGCAGCACGCTGGGCCAGCCGCCGCAGCTGCAGGCCTGGAGCCCCGACGGCCAGGTGCTGGCCTGGCAGACGTCGCTGCGCCACCCAGACCGCACGCAGCTGCAGCTGCACCGCATCGCCGACGGCGCCACGCACACGCTGACCAGCGACCGCTACGACAGCGACGGCGCGGCCTTCAGCCCCGACGGGCAGTGGCTGTACTTTGCGTCCAACCGCAATTTCGCGACCACCGGCAACGGCAGCCCCTGGGGCGACCGCAACACCGGCCCCTTCTTCGGCTTCCGCAGCAAGCTGTACGCGCTGGCGCTGCAGCCGGGGCTGCGCTCGCCGTTCGCGCCCAAGGACGAGCTGGAGTCGCCCACCGACAAGAAGGCCGACGAGCAGCGCGCCGAGGACCGCAAGGCCACCGAGAAGGCGCCCACCGAGCGCAAGCCCGACGACAAGGACAAGAAGCCCGCGGCGAAGGACACCAAGGGCAAGCCGGCCCTCCAGTTCGAGGGCCTGGCCGGGCGGCTGTACGAGCTGCCGGTGCCGGCCGGCAACTACCGCGCGCTGCGCACCGACGGCAAGCGGCTGTGGTTCCTCGACCAGGACCTGGACCGCAAGAGCCAGCTCAAGTCCATCGCCATCGACAACCAGGGCGGCCCGGCCGAGATCCTGGCCAGCGACGTGCGCAGCTACGCGCTGAGCGCCGACGGCAAGAAGCTGATGCTGGTGCGCAACCAGGGCCAGAACGCGCCGGAGGTGCTGATCGCGGAGGCCGCGCCCAAGCTGCCGGCCGACCTGGCCAAGCTGCAGGTGCGCTGGACCGACTGGCAGATCGCCACCCAGCCACGCGCCGAGTGGCGGCAGATGTTCGCCGACGCCTGGCGCATGCAGCGCGACCACTTCTACGACGCCGCCATGCACGGCGTCGACTGGGCGGCCGTGCGTGCCAAGTACGAGCCGCTGGTGGACCGCGTGACCGACCGCTTCGAGCTGGCCGAGCTGATGGCGCAGATGGTGGCGGAGCTGGGCGCGCTGCACAGCCAGGTCGCCCCCGGCGACATCCGCCCGGCGCCCGAGGAGCCGACGCTGGCCGGCCTGGGCGGCCGCTTCTCGCGCGTGCCGGGCGGCTGGCGCATCGACGCCATCTACGCCCACGACCCCGAGCTGCCGTCCGAGGCGCCGCCGCTGGCCGCCCCCGGGCTGGGGCTGAAGGCGGGCGACGTCATCACCGCGCTGAACGGCCGGCCCACGGCCGACGCGCCGCACCTGCTGGAGCTGCTGCGCGGCCAGGCCGGCCGCCAGGTGCTGCTGGAGGTGAAGCAGGGCGAGCGCACGGTGCAGCGCATCGTCACGCCGGTGGCACAGACCCGCGAGACCCAGCTGCGCTACAACGACTGGCGCGTCGGCCGCGCCCGCGCGGTGGAGCAGGCCGGCCAGGGCCGCATCGGCTACGTGCACCTGCGCGCGATGGGCGCCAACGACATCGCCGACTTCGTGCGCGAGTTCTACGCGGCCAATGACCGCGACGGCCTCATCATCGACGTGCGCTACAACAACGGCGGCAACATCGACAGCTGGATCCTGGAGAAGCTGCTGCGCCGCGCCTGGGCCTTCTGGCAGCCGCGCTCGCCCAGCGGCAGCGGCGTCTACGCCAACATGCAGAACGTCTACCGCGGCCACACCGTGGTGCTGATGAACGAGGACACCTACAGCGACGGCGAGACCTTCGCCGAGGGCTTCAAGCGCCTGAAGCTGGGCCCGGTGATCGGCAAGCGCAGCTCCGGCGCGGGCGTCTGGCTGTCCGACGGCAACCGCCTGATCGACAACGGCATCATGCGCGCCGCCGAGACGGGCCAGATCGACGCCGAGGGCCGCTTCCTCATCGAGGGCATCGGCGTGACGCCGGACATCGAGGTGGACAACCCGCCGCGTGCCACCTTCCTGGGCGAGGACCGCCAGCTGGAGGCCGCCATGGCCGAATTGAAGAAGCGCATCGCCGAGCAGCCGGTGCCGGTCGTGAAGCCGGGGGCCTATCCGCGGCCGGTCAGGCCGTAGAACGACAAAGGGAGGCCGCGGCCTCCCTTTTTTTTGTGCGGCCCCGGCGGGTCAGCCCAGCACGACGCGTGCGAACTTGCGCTTGCCCACCTGCAGCACATGCTCGCCGGCGTCGAGCTTGAGGCCCTTGTCCGACAGCACCTCGCCCGCGCGGCGCACGCCGCCCTGCTCGATCATGCGCAGGCCCTCGCTGGTCGACGCCACCAGGCCGGCGGCCTTCAGCAATTGCGCTAGCCCCATCGGCGCGCCGTTGAGCCGCACCTCGGGGATCTCGTCCGGGATGCCGCCACGGGCGCGGTTGTTGAAATCCTGCTCGGCCGCATCGGCCGCCGCTGCGCTGTGGAAGCGCGTGGTGATCTCCTTGGCCAGCATGACCTTCGCGTCCTTGGGGTTGCGGCCGCCCGCAACCTCGGCCTTCAGCGCCGCGATCTCGGCCAGGGACCTGAACGACAGCAGGTCGAACCACTTCCACATCTGCTCGTCGCTGATCGACAGGATCTTGGCGAACATGCCGTTGGCCGGCTCGGTGATGCCGATGTAGTTGTTCTTGGACTTGGACATCTTCTCGACGCCGTCCAGGCCCTCCAGCAGCGGCATGGTCAGGATGCACTGCGGCTCCTGGCCGTACTCCTGCTGCAGGTGGCGGCCCATCAGCAGGTTGAACTTCTGGTCGGTGCCGCCCAGCTCCAGGTCGCTCTTGAGCGCCACCGAGTCGTAGCCCTGCATCAGCGGGTACAGGAACTCGTGCACCGAGATCGGCGTCTGGCTGTGAAAGCGCTTGGTGAAGTCATCGCGCTCCAGCATGCGGGCCACGGTGTACTTGGCCGCCAGCTGGATCAACCCGGCCGCGCCCAGCGGCTCGCACCACTCGGAGTTGTAGCGGATCTCCGTCTTCGCCGGGTCCAGCACCAGGCGGGCCTGGGCGTAGTAGGTCTCGGCGTTGGCCTTGATCTGCTCCGGCGTCAGCGGCGGGCGCGTGGCGTTGCGGCCGGACGGGTCGCCGATCAGCGAGGTGAAGTCGCCGATCAGGAAGATCACGTGGTGCCCCAGGTCCTGCAGCTGGCGCATCTTGTTGAGCACCACGGTGTGGCCCAGGTGGATGTCCGGCGCGGTCGGGTCCAGCCCCAGCTTGATGCGCAGCGGCTGGCCGGTGGCGGCGGAGCGCGCCAGCTTCCTGACCCACTCCGCCTCGGGCAGCAGTTCCTCGACACCGCGGCGGGTGACGGCCAGTGCCTCCTGGACGGCATCGGTGACGGGGAATTCAGCAGCAGCGGCCATGGCGCATCGGCGTTCGGAAACAAGCCGAACGAAAGTGTTAAGTTGTTGATCTATCGGGGTTAACCGGCATGCCGAGTAGGACAAAGCCGTTAGAATTCACCCTTCGAATCGGGGGTGTTGCTTCAACGCCACCGAAGATGGATTTTAGGGCCGCCCCGCGTTCACCCCGCCGCCGCCCTTCGCGTGGAGCCGGCTTGGCCGGGATTGCCCCAGCGACAACCCCGGGATACCGAGTGTGACCGCCGTCCAGAAACGACTCCATCAACTGCAAACCGCGCTGAAAGGCGCCGAATCCTTCGCCGCCCGGCATCCCCGGGCGCTGACCGCCTCCGTCGTCGGCGCACTGAGCTGCTTCGCCGTGACGGCTTTCGGCATCGCGCCGATGGCGCCGGACGCCGCCGAGCTGCCGCGCCGCACCGTCGTGCAGACGCTGGCCACGCCCGACATCGAAGCCCAGCTCGACGCGCTGGCCAGCCACGCCATCGGCCTGACCCGCACCGAGGCCACCCGCTCCAGCGACACGCCCGACAGCCTGCTCAAGCGCGCCGGCGCCTTCGACCCGGCCGCCGCCGCCTTCCTGCGCAACGACCCGATGGGCCGCCGCGTGCTGCAGGGCCGCGCCGGCAAGTTGGTGCACGTGACGGCCAACGCCGCCGGCCAGGTGCAGAAGATCGTGCTGCGCTCGCCGGCCGAGAAGGTCGAGCAGCAGTCAAGTCATTTCACCCGCCTGACCATCGAACGCGAGGGCGAGCGCTTCACCGCCCGCACCGAGACCGCCCCGCTGCAGGCGCAGGTGGCGCTGGGCAGCGGCACCATCCGCACCTCGCTGTTCGCCGCCACCGACGACGCCAACATCCCCGACACCATCGCCTCGCAGATGGCCGACATGTTCTCGGGCGACATCGACTTCCACCGCGAGCTCCGCAAGGGCGACCGTTTCAGCATCGTCTACGAGACGCTGACGGCCGACGGCGAAGCCATCCACTGGGACGGCGGCGTGGGCCGCCTGCTGGCCGGCGAGTTCACCAACAACGGCCGCACCTACAGCGCCGTCTGGTTCAAGGACGGCGCCTCGGGCAAGGCCAGCTTCTACGGCTTCGACGGCCAGAGCAAGCGCCGCGCCTTCCTGGCCAGCCCGATGGAGTTCTCGCGCATCACCAGCGGCTTCGCGATGCGCTTCCACCCCATCCACCAGACCTGGCGCCAGCACAACGGCGTGGACTACGGCGCCCCGACCGGCACCGCGGTGCGCTCTGTGGGTGACGGCACGGTCGAGATGGCCGGCTGGCAGAACGGCTTCGGCAACGTGGTGCAGATCCGTCATGCCGGCGACCGCACCACCGTCTACGCCCACCTGAGCAAGGTCGACGTCAAGAAGGGCCAGCGCATCGAGCAGGGCCAGCGCCTGGGCGCCGTCGGCGCCACCGGCTGGGCCACCGGCCCGCACCTGCACTTCGAGTTCCGCGTCGGCGGCCGCCATGTGGACCCGCGCGTCATCGCCCGCGCGTCCGAGGCGATCACGCTGCCCAACTACGCCAAGGCGCAGTTCCAGCAGGTCGTCGCCAGTGTGAAGACCCAGCTGGCCGTGGCCCAGACCATGGATGGCATCTCTGCCGCCGACTGAGCCCGCCGGGCTGTACATCGGCCTGATGTCGGGCACCTCGCTCGACGGGGTCGACGGCGTGCTGTTCGATGCCGCGACGCTGGCCGTCACCGGCCATGTGCACCTGCCGTTCGCGCCGGCGCTGCGCGACGAGCTGCTGGCCCTGAACGCACCGGGCGACGACGAACTGCACCGCGCGGCCCTGGCCGCCAACGCGGTGGCCCGCTGTTATGCCGACGTGGTCGCGCAGTTGCTGGAAGCCACCGGCACGCCGCGCGCGCAAGTCGCCGCGCTCGGTGCGCATGGCCAGACCGTTCGCCACCGACCGGAGGGCTTCGACGGCTACACCACGCAACTGCTGAACGGCGCGCTGCTGGCCGAGCAGGCCGGCATCGACGTCGTCTGCGACCTGCGCAGCCGCGACGTGGCGGCCGGCGGCCAGGGCGCACCGCTGGTGCCGGCCTTCCATCGCGCGGTGTTCGGCGCGCCGGGCCGGGACACAGCAGCACTGAACCTCGGTGGCATCAGCAACCTGAGCCTGCTGCATGCCGATGGCCGCACGGGCGGTTTCGACTGTGGCCCGGCCAACTGCCTGATGGATGGCTGGATCGCCCAGCACCGCGGCGAGGCCTTCGACGCCGATGGCGCCTGGGCCGCCACCGGGCGGGTGTCGCCCGCCCTGCTGGCGACGCTGCTGGCCGAGCCCTTCTTCGCGCTGCCGCCTCCGCGCAGCACCGGGCGCGACCTGTTTCACATGGGCTGGCTGCAGGCCCGCCTCACGCCGGGCCTGGCGCCGCAGGACGTGCAGGCGACCCTGCTGGAACTCAGCGCCCGCTGCGTGGCGGATGCGCTGCGGGCCCACATGCCACACCCGACGACGCTGACCGTCTGCGGCGGCGGTGCCCGCAACGGCCGGCTGATGCGGCGGCTTGCCGACCTGCTGCCGGGCGTGGCGGTGGAGTCCAGCGCCGCCTTCGGCCTGCCGGTCGACCAGGTGGAAGCGGCCGCCTTCGCGTGGCTGGCGATGTGCTTCAAGGCAAGACGGCCGGGCAATCTGCCGGCCGTCACGGGTTCCGCGGGGCCGCGGATCCTGGGGTGCTTGTACCCCGCCTGAGCCCGGCCTGAGCCGGCCGGGTCTTCAGTCGGTTGCTCTCGGGCCGCTCAGGCCGAGAAGGACGAACCGCAGCCGCAGGTCGTCGTCGCGTTCGGGTTCTTGATGACGAACTGCGCGCCCTGCAGGTCTTCCTTGTAGTCGATCTCGGCACCCACCAGGTACTGCAGGCTCATCGAGTCGATCAGCAGCGTCACGC
>CAXDTK010000229.1:0-8764 GCA_963992225.1 uncultured Comamonadaceae bacterium
GGGCGGCGGGCAGCGTCAGGCCGGGGCTGCCGTAGTCGATCTGGCGGCCCGGCGCGGGCTGGCCGGGCAGGCTGTTGTCGGCCGCGCCGCTGCTGCGCACGCCGGGCACGATGGCGTAGCTGCCGTCGGCGGCGCTGAAGATGTCGGTGGAGCCGCCAGGGCCGGCCACGAACTGCCAGCCCAGCAGGCGGCCGCCGCCGCTCAGGTCCACCTGCGCGCCCGCCTCGAGCGTGACGCGCGGCGCGTCCAGCACCACGGCCTTGGCCGGCGCGGCGCTGATGAAGCCGGTGGTGCTGCCGGGCGCCTGCCAGCGCTCGCCGGTCCAGGTGCCGAACAGGAAGCTGCGCTCGCCGCCGTTCACCGAGGTCTCGCTGCCGGCGCGCAGCGTCACGGCCTCGCTGGCCTTCAGCGTCAGCTGGCCCTCGGGCGCGCGCAGCCGGCCGCCCTGCACGATGCGGGCGGCCTGCAGCGTGAGCCGGCCGCCGGCGCTCCAGGGCAGGTCGGGCGCGTCGCCTGCGGGTTGTTCGATGGTGATGCTGCGGCCCGCGGCGTCCACCGTGAAGGCGGTGTCGGTGGCGGGGAAGACCTGGCGCGCGCTGAGCGTCAGGTCGGCGGCGGTGGTGAGGCGGCCGCTGGTGCTGCTGGGCACCTGGGCCAGCACCAGGTCGCCCTGGCTGCGCAGATTCAGGCTGGCGATGTCCTGGGTGACGAGCTGGCCGCTGACGTCCAGGCGCTCGCCGGCCTGCAGGCTCAGCGTGCCAGGTCCGTCGCGTGTGGTCGGCGCCGCGCGGGTGAGCTGCAGCACGGCCAGCGGCTCGGTCTGCGTGGCGGTCCAGCTCAGCAGCGGGGCCGTCAGGCGCGCGCTGTCCTGCCCGGCCTGTGGTGCGACGGCCAGCACGGTGCTGTCCAGCGTGAGGCTGCCTGCCAGGTCGAGCGTGGTGCCGCCTTCGACGGCCAGCCTTTCGCGCGCCTTCAGGCCCAGCTGGGTGATGCCGGCGCGGGCAACCCATGGCGCGTCGATGCGCGCGAGCTGGGGTACCGCGGCGGGGCGGCCCAGGCCGTCGGCGCTCAGCGTTGCGCTGAGCCCGCCGTCGGCCGCGGCCAGCACCAGGCTCTGCACCGGCGGCAGCTGGGCTTCGTCGGCGTAGCCGGCCTCCAGCGTCGCCTGCAACCGGCCGCCGGCCTGGCCGGCGCCGCCGCGGGCAGCCAGCTCGCCTTCGAGCAACAGCAGGCCGTTGCCGCGCACGCTCAGCTGGCCCGCGGCGCTGCCCAACAGCTGGCGCGTGACGCGGTCGCCGCCGTCGGCGCGTTCGCGCACGTCCAGCAGCGCGGTGGCGCCGCCGATGTCCAGCCGCGCACCCTGCTGCACGACCAGGCTGGCCGCGTAGGCGGGCGTGCTGCTGGACGCGCTGGCCAGGCTGATGCTGCCGCCGGAGAGCAGGCGGCCGGTCAGCAGGCCGTCGGTCGTCGGCAGCAGCTGGCGCAGGCCGGCCACGTCGATGACGCTGGTGCTGCCCAGCCACAGCGCACGGGTCTGTGACGGGGCGCCGGCGCCCGACAGGCCCAGGCTGACCTGGCCGCCCGGTGCGACGAGGCGGCCATCCAGGCGCAGCTGGTTGCGCGCGGACAGCTCCAGGCGCGACGTCGGCGCCAGCGTGATCGCCGCGCCGGCATCGATGAGCAGCCGGCCTTGCGGGTCGGTGGCGGTGTAGCCGCTGGAGGCCAGCCGAAGGGTGACCGGCAGCGCGTAGCCGCTGGCCGGTTCTTCCAGGCGCAGGGCCTCGTACCAATCGGTGCTGCCGCTCGGGGCCAGGCGCGTGGCGGCCGTGGCGCGCCACAGCCGCGCGCGCGGCGCCAGCTGCGTGGCGGCCTCCACCGTCAGCGACAGCCGGCCGTCCAGGTTGAAGCGGTGGAAGCCGCCACGCTCCAGGAAGTCCTCGCCCAGCCGCAGCGTGCCGTCGGCGTCGGTGCTGCCCGCCGGTGCGTCGCCCAGCCGCAGCGCTGCGGCGGTCAGGTTGAGGCTGCCCCCCTGCGTCAGCGAGTAGCCGCGCAGCTCGCTGCCCAGCGTCAGCGTGGCCGCCGGCGTGGTGGCGCTGCCGACATCACCCGCCACCAGCGTGAGGCTGCCGGCGGCGCCGCCGGTGATGGCCTGCGTCGCGTTGACGAGGCCGCCGCCGGACACGTCCAGCACGCTGCCGGCCGCCAGCGTCAGGTCGCTGCCGGCCTCCAGGCTGAGGCTGCCGCCGGCGATGGCCTTCGCAGGCGCCGATGTCGCCAGCTGCGGGTCCTGGGCCGCATTGACCCAGGCGCCGGCCACATCCAGCCGCACCTGCGGCGCGACGCTGACATCACCCCGCAGGCTGCGCAGCGCGACCTGGCCACCGCGGGCCGTCACATCGCCCTGCACCGTGACGTCGCCGTTCTGCGATTGCAGCCGCAGCGTGCCCAGGGCGGGCAGGTCGACGCCGCCGCCCAGGCGCACGTCGCCGACCGCCGTGATGCTGACGGCCCCGAAGCCCGAGGCGCGCAGCGCGTCCAGCGACAGGCCCGACGCGATGCCGTCCAGCGAGGACGGGTTGCCGGCGGTGCCCAGCCGTGGCACGGCGGACGCGCTCAGTTCGAAGTCCCGCAGCACCGCGCCGGCGTACGTGGCAGCCAGGCTGAAGTCGCCGTCATGCCGGGCCGCCCCGATCACCAGCTGGCCCGCGGCCGCCAGGGCGTCGCGGCCCAGGCGCTGGCGCTGGCCCTGCACGGTGGCGCCGCTGACGGCGCCGTCCAGCACCACGCGGGGCGCCACCAGCGTCAGGCTGCCACCGGCCTGGCCGGCCACATAGCCGGTCTCCTGGCGCGCCGGGCTGAGCGTGCCGTAGCTGACCACCGGGCCCCAGCGGTCGAAGCGGGCCTTGCTGGTGCCGGCATTGGTGATGGCCGTGTAGACCAGATCCTTCGGCGCGTTGTTCAGCGTGTAGGCCGTGCCGGCGGCGCTGAACAGCTGGGTGGGCGAGACGAGGGCGTCGGTGTAGGTGACGCGGCCGCCGTCCACGGCCAGGCTGGAGCCGGCGCGGGCCAGCACGGCCTCGCCGGCGATCAGGCGCAGGCTGCCGCCGCTGGCCAGGCGCTCGCCGGCGCTGCGCTGCACCGAGGCGCGGTAGCTGGCCAGGTCGCCGAGGATGGGCGAGGCCTCGCGGATGTCCAGCGTGACCTTGTTGCGGTACAGCAGCCCGTCCTTCTGCAGCGGCGCGTCCTTCAGGTCGTTGCTGCCCAGCAGTTCGGTGGTGACGAAGTTGCGCGCGACGCTGACCGTGGTGTCGGTGGTGCCAGCAAGGTCAATGACGGCGCTGCCGCCGAGCAGCACGCGGCCGCCGGTGGCGTTGAGCTTCTTCTGCGAGACGAGCGCCTCACCGGCCCGGTCGAACTCGGGGGTGTCCAGCGCCCGGACCTCGGCCTGAGCGCCCGGGGCGGTGATGCGGCCCTGCACGTCGATCACGCCGCCGGAGAGATGCAGGCGCGAGCGCGTGAAGCTGGCGTTGTCGTCGCTGGTCAGCGGCTTGCCGTCGGCACCGAGGTTGTCGGGCGTGATCTCCGTGACGCTGCCGGCGGCCAGCACCAGCTCGCCGCTGCTCGTCGCGCGCTTGTAGCTGGGGTCGCTGTCCGCCTTGCCCGACTGGGCATCCCCCTGCGCCAGCAGCAGGATGGAGCCGTTCTGCGACACGCTGGTCGTCGCGCTGATGCGGCCGGCCTGGTTGACGGCCATGCCCACCAGCGTGGCGTTGCCGCGCGGCACGCTGATGCTGCCGGTGTTGGTGACGGTGCCTTCTCCGCTGGCCAGGTTGGCGCGGCCCACCTCCACCAGCAGGCCGCGCAGCGCCGGCACGTTGGCATTGGCCTCGGAGGCGTACAGCGGCTCGGCGGTGGGCAGCTTGTAGAACACCTCGGCGCCGCCGCCCAGCACGACCTGGCCGCCCGGTGCGGTCAGCGTGCCGGCGTTCTCGACGCGCTTGGCATAGAGCTGGATGCGGCCGCCCTCGCTGGTCTTGATCTCGGCGCCGGTGTCGATGCGCACGAAGCTCTCGGCATAGCGGCTGCCGCGGTCCGTCTCGTCCTCGTGGCGGGTACTCAGCGCCGCCTCGGGGCCGGTGATGTTGGTGACGAAGCCGTTCAGGTAGTCGGCGTTGCGCGGTGCCAGCGTGGTGGCCATCAGCGCGCCCACGTCCACGCGGGCGTCCTTGCCGAACAGGATGCCGTTGCGGTTGTAGAGCAGGATCTCGCCGCCGTTGGTGGCCTTGAGCTGGCCGAAGATCTGGCTGGGGCTGCCGCTGCTGATGCGGTTCAGCGCGCTGGAGCCGGCCACGGCCATGTCGAAGGTGACCGAGCTTTCCTTGCCGATGTCGAAGCTCTGCCAGGCGTAGATGGCGCGCTGGCTGGTCTGGTTGATGACCATGTCCTGGCCGCCGCGCGCGTTCCCCACGCCGACCGGCGGGCTTGCCTGTCCCGTGCCGTAGACCCGCCAGCCCGCCGCCGCCTTGGGTACCGCGTTGACCGGCGGCGGTGGTGGCGCCGCCACCGGCGCCTGGGCCAGCGCCGCCAGCGGCAGGCTGGCGGCCAGTGCCGCGACCAGGGGCGTCAGCAGCAGGGCGGTCTTGGACGGTACGACGGGCTTGGACATGGCGCGGCTCTAGAAACGCAGGGCGGCGCGCACATGCACGCGTTCGGTGGGCAGGCTGCGGCCGGTCACGCCGCGGTGGCGGCGCGCCCAGTCCAGCGCCAGGCTCAGGCCCGGCTGCAGGCCCAGGCGCAGGCCCAGGCCGGTGCCCAGCAGGGTGCTGCGGTGGGGCTGGCCGGGCTCGGGCTCGATGAGGGCCACGCGGGCCACGTCGCTGAAGGCCATCACCACCAGCTCGGTGAAGGGCGGCAGGTTGGCGCCGTCGAAGGCCTTGAGCAGCGCCGGCGCGAGGTTGCGGCTGCGCAGCTCGACCGAGGCCAGCACGCCGTAGTCGGCCGACACCACCGCCTCGGGGTAGCCGCGCACCGTCTCGTTGCCGCCCACGGCGAACTGCTCGGCGCTGACCAGCGGCTGGCTGGCGAGCTGGCCGCCCACGCGCAGCGCCCATTCGGTGGGGCCCACGCGGCGGCTGCCGCGCCAGTCGAGCTTGAAGGTGGTGAAGCCGCCGTCCGCGCCGCGGCGCTTGCAGGCGAACTGATCGGCCACGCCGAAGCTGCCGTCGGCCAGCTGGCAGTCGTTGCGCGTCTGCCGCCACACGGGCCGCAGGCCGAACACCGCGCTGGCGCTGAGCTGCTGCTGGCCCCAGGCGCCCCACCAGTTGCCGTTGTAGCCCAGCTGCAGCGGCGCGTAGCGCAGCGGCGAGCCGATGGCGCCGGCGCTGGTCTGCACGTCTTCCTTCAGGTCCTTGAGGTCGAAGCCCAGCGTCAGGCCGTGCGCGGCGTTGGCGTCCAGCCGGTTCATGCCGTAGCGCAGGCCCAGCGTGGTGCCCTTGCCCAGCACGCGCGTGCCGCCCAGGCTGCCGACGTCGCTGCTGGAGTCGATGGCGCTGAAGCTCAGCGAATCGCCGTCGCCCAGCGGCACCAGGTAGTTCAGCACCAGCACGCGCGACTCGCTGGGCCGCATCGGCGCGGTCAGTGCCGTCAGCGACAGGGAATGCTCGCGCTGGAACAGGTTGTCGTAGTGCAGGTTGACGGCGGCGCGCAGCGCCTCGGTGCCGGCCGCGGCGGCGTTGTTGACCTCCACGCTGCCGCCCAGCGGCAGCTTGTCGCTGACCTTCAGCTCGGCCTCCACCGTGCCCGGCTCGCGGCCCGGCCGCAGCACCGGCTGCACGCGCCGCTCGGCGGTCTGCGACAGCGCGGCCACCTGCTGCTGCACCACGTTGAAGTTGGGCACGCGGCCCTCGGCCAGCTCGGTGGCCAGCGCGCGGATGCGGCCCTGGTCGTAGTAGCGCGAGCCGGTCACGTAGAGCTTCTCGACGCGGCCTTCCAGCACCACCAGCCGCACCAGGCCGGCGTCGATGCGCTGCTCGGGCACGTCGACGAACACGGTCAGGTAGCCGGCGCCCTGGTAGGCCCTCTCCAGCGCGGCGCGGGCGCCCTCGATGGCCGCCATGTCGCGGCCCTCGCCCATGAAGGGCATGACGGCCTGCTCGACCTGCTGCGCGCTCAGCCGGGTGTTGCCCTCGACCTCGAACTCCAGGATGTCGAAGCGCAGCGCCGCCGCCGCTGCGGGCGCGGTCTGCGCGCGCGCCGGCAGGCCGCCGGCGCACAGCGCCACAGCCAGGGCAAGCCACAAGAAGCAACGCGCCCGCAGGCGGGCGCGCATCGGTCCGACGTCCATGAAAACAGTGTCCCGAGGGCGGGTGAAACGGCCGTGAAAAAGGGCGGCCGTGGAGTGGTGTGGGCGGGCGGTCGCGTCAATGCGACAGCGCCGTTAGTGTGGGCGCCGGCCTCAGCCGCGTTGCTGGCGGCGCGCGCGGCCGGCCAGCAGGGCCAGGCCCAGGCCCATCAGGCCCCAGGTGGCCGGCTCGGGCACGGCGGTGACGGCACCGCCCAGGTCCAGGCTGTCGCCCGGCACGCTGATCAGCCGCGTGCTGCCGTAGTGGGCGGCGAAGTCGGTGCGCAGGCGCAGCAGGCTGCCGGCGGCGGTCTGCGCCTGGGCCAGGTGGGCTTCCAGCGTGTAGCTGAGGATGTAGTTGCCGCTGCCGTCCACACCCAGGCCCCAGTAGGCGTCGTGGCTGAGGTTGTCGAATTCGTCGACGACGATGGAGCGGTCACCCACCTCATCGCTGACCACACCCCGGTAGAACCACGAGGAATTGCCCACCTTGTTCAGGATGTTGCCGTAGCCCCCGACACGGAGCGTGCCGGTGGGAAGGAAGACTTCGGCATAGCCCATGGAGGTTTCGGTGTCGAAGCTGGACCCGTTCACCACCGACGCGTTGGCCGCGCTGCACCGTTCGGGGTACAGCGCGCATTGGTGCGTATTGCCGACACTGGCCGCGTTGAAGTTGCTCTGGAGTGCCCAGTTGTTGAAGTTGGCTGCACCTTCCGACAGATCGGTATTGTTGAAATGGGCTGCCGGGTTGGGAGTGCCGTTGACGTCCTTGCCAGCGAAGTCGTAATAGGCAGGAATGGTCGTTGCGCCGGCCGGCTTGTCGCTGTTGAGCGTCGTGAACAGCGTGAACGAGTCCGCCCCGATGCCGCCGGAATCCTCATTCATTTCTGCGCCGATGACCGCCCACACCTGGTTGGCCAGGCCCGACGAACTGGAGAGGAAGGTCTGGAAATTCGGGTCGGCGTTCAGCGCCGGGAACAGCTTCTGAAAACCGCTGTCCTGCTGGCCGTAGACGAACAGGTTCTTGGTGGTGTCGCCCGCCGCGTAGTTCGAGGCGTAGGCCGCGATGCCCAGGTCCTTGGAATACGAGACCTTGGCCGTGCGGTCCCAGACGATCAGCACCAATTCGCTCAATGGTGTTCCCGCGGTCACGCTGGCGTTCGTGCCGTTGCCGACCTGGATGTCGGCGCGGGCGAAGCTGGCGCTGAGCAGCAGCGAGGTTGCCAGCAGGGTACGGGAAAGGCGGGCGTGATTCATGGCGTGTACGGTGAGTCGAGGTCGGGAGCGGTGAGTCATGTCATCGGGCGGCAGAAGGCATGACTCAGCGCTCGCAAGCTGTGACCGCCGGGAGCGGATGCTCCCGGCGTGAGCCTGGGCCATGCAGGCATGACCCAGGCGAGCAAGGGGTGCTTACTTCGTCATGCGCACCGGCGAGCAGCTGTTGGCGTTGCCGCGGTTCGTGTGCGAGGTGTAGCTCTTGGTGGTGGCGTCGAGGTCAGCCCAGGCACCGGTGGCGGTCGACGGCAGTGCGGCCAGGCCGTTCTGCAGGTCGCTGTCCAGACCTTGCAGAATGGCGGCCTTGCCCATCTCGCCGCGCAGCTTGCTCAGCAGCGCCAGCACGTCGGCGGCCGGGGCGTTGGCGGCACCAGACTTGGCCCACTGCATCGACGACTCGACGGCGAAGTCGTACTCGCCCGAGATCAGCGCGGCACGCGTCGGGGCGGCGCCGCTGAGCTTGACGTAGCGATAGCCCTTGTCGCCACCGTTGGCCAGCGGGTTGTTCTCGCGGCCCAGCACGCCGAAGGCGTAGCCGCCGCCGGTGCTGTCGGCCAGCGCTTCGACGTCGGCCAGGCAGGTCTCGACCGCGCCGGAGCTGCTGTTCTGCTTGGTCGTCAGCGCGCCGGTCACCGCCAGCGTGGCGCTCGTCGTGCCGGCCGTGGGGTTGAACTGGTTGGCCGCACCACCGCAGGGGTTGTTGGCGAAGTACAGGTTGGACGCGGCCTGCGTGCCCGAGCCCGGCGTGCGGCGGCAGACGTTGACGCGCTTGTTGTTGATGTTGCTGTCGACCGAAGCGGGGACCAGCAGGTTCCAGCCCTTCTTGCTGGCGGCGCTGCCCAGGATCTGACCGGTCAGGGCGCCGGCAACGAAGGTCTTGGGAATGCTGGGCTGCTTGGCTTCAGATTCGTCGATGGCCGTAGCGCTGGCGTCCACCAGGCCTTGGGCCTTCTGCAGCGCCAGGTAGAGCTTCTTGTTGACGGCCACGGCGAAGATGTTCTGCACGAAACCGGCAGCGTCCAGGCCGCTGGTATCCAGACCGGTGCCGCCGTTGATGGCGGCCTGCAGCAGTGCCGGCTCGACGTCGGAGAAGCCGGCGTGGGCGAGGGCGGGGGCCTGTCTCTTATACACATCTCCGAGCCCACGCGC
>CAXDTK010000230.1:0-8760 GCA_963992225.1 uncultured Comamonadaceae bacterium
CAGCGCGAGATCGACGCGCTGACCGCGCGCACCCGCCAGCTGCGCATCGACCAGGAGAAGCTGCGCCGCCTGGCCACCATCGACGAGCTGACCGGCGTGCTGAACCGGCGCGGGCTGGAGTCGGCGCTGGAGGACTTCGAGGCCCAGCCCGAGGGCGTGGCGCTCGTGCTGCTGGACATCGACCACTTCAAGCGTGTCAACGACCGCTGGGGCCATGCGGTGGGCGACGAGGTGCTGCGCCGCGTGGCGGCCATCGCCGCGGCCAACCTGCGCGCCAGCGATGTGATCGGCCGCTGGGGCGGCGAGGAGTTCCTGATCGCCTGCCAGGGCCGTCATGTGGACGACGCGGCCCGGCTGGCCGAGAAGCTGCGCGAGGGCATTGAGGCGGGCAGCGTCGACGCCAGGGGGCGCTTCAGCGTCACGGCCAGCTTCGGCGTCGCGCTGGCGCCGCCCGGCACGCCGACGCTGCGGGCCTTCAAGCGCGCGGATGCGGTGCTCTACCGCGCCAAGGCCCAGGGGCGCAACCGCGTCGAGCTGGACAGCGGCCATGAGGCGGTGACCACGGTCTGAGCCTGAGCGCGCCATGAAAAAGCCCGCCGGCCCCAAGGGAGCGGCGGGCTCATGCAGCAGGCCTGCGCCCGCCGCGTCAGTGCACGATGCGGCCGAAGCTGAACTCGCCGCCGGCCACGTTCACCGGGATCACGTCCTTCGGCCCGAACTTGCCTTCCAGGATCAGCCTGGACAGCGGGTTCTCGACGCGCTGCTGGATGGCCCGCTTCAGCGGCCGGGCGCCAAACACCGGGTCGAACCCCACCTTGGCCAGCTCGTCCAGCGCCGCCTCGCTGATGTCCAGCTTCATCTCCATCTTCTCCAGGCGCGCTTCGAGCAGGCGCAGCTGAATGCGGGCGATGGAGCGGATGTGGTCGGCGCCCAGCGCGTGGAAGATCACCGTCTCGTCGATGCGGTTCAGGAACTCGGGCCGGAAATGCGCCTTGACCTCGCCCCAGACCGCCTGGCGGATGACCTCGTCGCTCTCGCCCGACAGCGCCATGATGTGCTGCGAGCCCAGGTTGGAGGTCATCACGATGACCGTGTTCTTGAAGTCCACGGTGCGGCCCTGGCCGTCGGTCAGCCGGCCATCGTCCAGCACCTGCAGCAGCACGTTGAACACGTCCGGGTGGGCCTTCTCCACCTCGTCCAGCAGCAGCACCGAGTAGGGCTTGCGGCGCACGGCTTCGGTCAGCGTGCCGCCTTCCTCGTAGCCCACGTAGCCCGGGGGCGCGCCGATCAGGCGGCTGACCGAGTGCTTCTCCATGAACTCGCTCATGTCGATGCGCACCATGTGGTCTTCGCTGTCGAACAGGAAGCCTGCGAGCGCCTTGCACAGCTCGGTCTTGCCCACGCCCGTGGGGCCCAGGAAGAGGAACGAGCCCAGCGGCCGGTTCGGGTCGGACAGGCCCGCGCGCGAGCGGCGGATGGCGTCGGACACGGCCTGGATGGCCTCGTCCTGGCCCACCACGCGGTCGTGCAGCTTGGCCTCCATCTGCAGCAGCTTCTCGCGCTCGCCCTGCATCAGCTTGGACACCGGGATGCCGGTGGCGCGGGCCACGACCTCGGCGATCTCCTCGGCGCCCACCAGCGTGCGCAGCAGCTGCGGGCGGCTGGCGTCACCGGCCTTGCCGGCCTCCTTGGCCTGGGCTTCCTTGAGCTGCTTCTCCAGCTCGGGCAGGCGGCCGTACTGCAGCTCGGCGACCTTGTTGAAGTCGCCCTTGCGCTTGAGTTCCTCGATCTGCTGGCGGATGCGGTCGATCTCTTCCTTGACATGGGCCGAGCCCTGGGCCTGGGCCTTCTCGGCGGTCCAGATCTCCTCCAGATCGTCGTACTCGCGCTGCAGCTTCAGCAGCTCCTCCTCGATGAGGGCGAAGCGCTTCTGCGAGCCCTCGTCCTTCTCCTTGCGCACGGCCTCGCGCTCGATCTTCAGCTGGATCATGCGGCGGTCCAGCCGGTCCATGGCCTCGGGCTTGGAGTCGATCTCGATCTTGATCTTGGCCGCAGCCTCGTCGATCAGGTCGATGGCCTTGTCGGGCAGGAAGCGGTCGGTGATGTAGCGGTGGCTCAGCTCGGCCGCGGCAATGATGGCCGGGTCGGTGATCTCCACGCCATGGTGCACCTCGTACTTCTCCTGCAGGCCGCGCAGGATGGCGATGGTGGCCTCCACGCTGGGCTCGTCCACCAGCACCTTCTGGAAGCGGCGCTCCAGCGCGGCGTCCTTCTCGACGTATTTGCGGTATTCGTCCAGCGTGGTGGCACCGATGCAGTGCAGCTCGCCGCGCGCCAGGGCCGGCTTGAGCATGTTGCCGGCGTCGATCGCGCCCTCGGCCTTGCCGGCGCCCACCATGGTGTGGATTTCGTCGATGAACAGGATGGTCTGGCCCTCGTCCTGCGCCACTTCCTTGAGCACACCCTTGAGGCGCTCCTCGAAGTCGCCGCGGTACTTGGCGCCGGCCAGCAGCAAGGCCATGTCCAGCACCAGCACGCGCTTGTTCTTCAGGCTGTCGGGCACCTCGCCGTTGATGATGCGCTGGGCCAGGCCCTCCACGATGGCGGTCTTGCCCACGCCCGGCTCGCCGATCAGCACCGGGTTGTTCTTGCTGCGGCGCTGCAGCACCTGGATGGCGCGGCGGATCTCCTCGTCGCGGCCGATCACCGGGTCCAGCTTGCCCTGGCGGGCACGCTCGGTCAGGTCCAGCGTGTACTTCTTCAGCGCCTCGCGCTGGCCCTCGGCCTCGGCGGAGTCCACCTTCTGGCCGCCGCGCACCGCCTGGATGGCGGCCTCCAGCGCCTTGCGGGTCAGACCGTGGCCGCGCACGACGCCGGCCAGGTCGGTCTTGGCGTCGCTGAGCGCCAGCAGGAACATCTCGCTGGCGATGAACTGGTCGCCGCGCTTGCCGGCTTCCTTCTCGGCGGCCTGCAGCAGCGCGACGAGGTCGCGGCCGGCCTGCACCGTCTGCCCGGCGCCGCTGACCTGCGGCAGGCCGGCCATCAGGCCGTCCAGCGCGGTCTTGAGCCCGGCGGCATTGACGCCGGCCCGCTCCAGCAGCGCACGCGGCCCGTCGTCCTGGGCCAGCATGGCGGCCAGCACATGGACGGGCTCGATGTAGGGGTTGTCACGGCCCAGGGCCAGGCTCTGGGCCTCGCCCAGGGCTTCCTGGAATCGGGTGGTCAGCTTGTCGGCACGCATGGTGAATGAATCCTCCGGTTGCGAAGCCAAGTGGGCGCCTGCCGGCGCTTTTCAAGTTGCTTCAGATCAAGGTCTGCACCAGTTTCATGCCCAGCCAGGCCGCAAGCAAGGCGCCCAGCACATGGGCCAGCGTGTGCGCCGCGGCCAGTCCCAGCTCACCATGGCGCAGCAGCGCCAGCGACTCGCCCGAGAACGCCGAGAAGGTGGTCAGCCCGCCCAGGAAGCCGGTCACCAGCAGCAGCTTCAGCCACTCGTCGGGCTGGCGGCCGAACCATTCCAGCGCGATGCCGATCAGCAGGCCGCCCACCAGGTTGACCAGCAAGGTGCCCAGCGGGAAGCCGGTCCAGCGGGTGTTGAGCAGCAGGCCGGCCTGCCAGCGCACCAGCGCGCCCAGCGCCGCGCCGGCCGCGACCGCCAGGCCGTTCAAGACGCGTTCCCCGTCGCCGCGATGCCCCAGCGCGCCAGCGCCTCGTCGTCGGCCACGCGGGCGTCCACCCACTGGGCGCCGTCGGCGGTGTATTCCTTCTTCCAGAACGGTGCCTGGGTCTTCAGGTAGTCCATCAGGAACTCGCAGGCCTGGAAGGCCTGGCCGCGGTGGGCGCTGCTGACCAGCACCGCCACGATCTGGTCCAGCGCCTGCAGCAGCCCGACGCGGTGGATGACCCGGGCCGCGCGGATGTCGAAGCGCGCCAGCGCCTCGTCCACCATGGCCTCGATGGCCGCCTCGGTCATGCCGGGGTAATGCTCCAGCTCCATCGCGCTGACGGCCGGGCCGCTGCCGCGCTCGCGCACCGTGCCGACGAAGGCCACCACCGCGCCCACGCCGCCGTCACCGGCCCGCAGCGTGGCCGCCTCGGCGCCGAGATCGAAGTCTTCTGTCTGGATGCACACTCTGGCCATGTCACCGATTCTCGCCCGGGCGCGCGGTGAGATTCACCTGTTTGGGGGGCGATGCACCGCCGGCGCGCCGCATACTCGACTCCAATTTCATTCCACGTTCACGAGCGGGACCAAGACATGGCTCTGATGGATTTCATCAAGAAACAGTTCATCGACATCATCCAGTGGACCGAGGACGGCGAAGGCACGCTGGCCTGGCGGTTCCCGATGGCCGGCATGGAGATCCAGAACGGCGGGCAGCTGGTGGTGCGTGAATCCCAGGTCGCCGTGTTCGTCAACGAAGGCCAGGTGGCCGACGTCTTCGGCCCCGGCACGCACCGCCTGACCACCCAGACGCTGCCCATCCTGACCTACCTCAAGAACTGGGACAAGCTGTTCGAGTCGCCGTTCAAGAGCGATGTCTACTTCTTCAGCACCCGCCAGCAGATCGACCAGCGCTGGGGCACCAGCCAGCCGGTGGCCATCCGCGACAAGGACTTCGGCGCCGTGCGCCTGCGCGCCTTCGGCAACTACGCCTACCGCATCCAGGACCCCAAGGTCTTCCACAGCCAGATCTCCGGCACGCGCGAGCGCTACACGGTGCAGGACCTGGACGGGCAGCTGCGCGGCCTGATGCTGCAGCACATCAGCGACGCCGTGGCCGGCAGCGGCACGCCCTTCCTGGACCTGGCCGCCAACCAGGTCGAGTTCGCCGCGGCGCTTAAGGAAGCCACCGCCCCGTCCTTCGCGGCGCTGGGGCTGGAGCTGATCTCGGTGACCATGCAGAACGTGTCGCTGCCCGAGGAACTGCAGAAGATCCTCGACCAGCGCATCGGCATGGGCATCATCGGCCAGAACATGGGCCAGTTCATGCAGTACCAGGCCGCCCAGGCCCTGCCCGAGATGGCCAAGGGCGCGGCCGGCGGCGGCAGCGGCATAGCCGGCGAAGCCATCGGCCTGGGCGCCGGCGTCGCGCTGGGCCAGACGCTGGCCCAGACGCTGGGCCAGGGCCTGGCCGGCGTCGGCGCCGCCGCGCCTGCACCGGCGGCCAGCAAGCCGGAGGACATCGTCTCGCTGCTGGAAAAGCTGGGCGACCTCAAGGCCAAGGGCATCCTGACCGACGAGGAATTCGCCGCCAAAAAAGCGGACCTCCTGAACAAACTTGGCTGAGCAGGCGCCCGCCGCCCAGCGGCGCTGGCGCGCGGCCTGCCCCAACTGCGGCGCGCCGGTCGAGTTCGCCAGCGCGGCCTCGTCCACAGCCGTCTGCAGCTTCTGCCGCAGCACGCTGCTGCGCGACGGCGAGACGCTGGCCCGCATCGGCCAGAGCGCCGAGATCTTCGACGACTACTCGCCGCTGCAGCTGGGCGCCACCGGGCGCTGGATGGGCAGCGGCTTTGCCGTGGTCGGGCGGGTGCAGCGCGGCTCCGAGCTCGGCAACTGGAACGAATGGCATCTGCTGTTCGACGCCGGCGGCCCGGACCCGGAACGGCCGCGCGTGGCCTGGCTGAGCGAGGACAACGGCCAGTTCGTGCTGAGCCTGGAGGCGCCGCTCACCGAAGCGCCACCGGCCGAACCCCAGCCGGGCCAGCCGCTGACGCTGGCCGGCCAGCGCTGGCAGGTGGCCGCGGTCGTGGCGGCCGCGCTGCGCGCCGCCGAGGGCGAGCTGCCCCGGCCGCCCGGCCCCGGCCGCGTCGTCGAACTGCGCAATGCGCAGGGCGAGGTCGGCAGCCTGGAGTTCCGCGACGGCGACACGCCGGTCTGGTCGGTGGGCCGGGCCGTGCAGCTGGCCGACCTGGCGCTGCAGGGGCTGCGCACGACGGCCGGGGGCGAGTCCGTCGCCGAGGCCAGCTTCCAGGGCAGATCCATCGCCTGCCCGAACTGCGGCTCGCCGCTGGTGCCCAAGCTGGCGCAGACCCGCAGCATGGTCTGCGGCCAGTGCCAGGCGCTGGTCGACCTGCCGGGCTTCGAGGGTTCGGCCGAGGCCAAGGCGCTGGGCTTCACGGCCCAGTCGCCGGACGTCGAACCGCTGATCCCGCTGGGCCGCACGGGCACGCTGGCGCTGGACGGCGGCAAGCCCCAGGGCTGGACCGTCGTCGGCTACCAGGAGCGCTGCGACCTGCCCGAGGATGCGGAAGACGAGCAGAGCTTCTGGCGCGAATACCTGCTCTACAACCGGCTGGCGGGCTTTGCCTTCCTGGTCGACACCCGCGAGGGCTGGAGCCTGGTGCGGCCGCTGACCGGCGCGCCGGAGGCCTCGCGCCAGGGCGTGAACTGGCAGGGCCGGGCCTATGCCCAGCGCTGGACCTACCCCGCCAAGACCACGCATGTGCTGGGCGAGTTCTACTGGCCGGTGCGGCTGGACGACCGCGTGCAGGTCACCGACTACGCGACCGCCGACGGCCAGCAGCTGCTCAGCCGCGAGCAGCAGGGCCCGGAGGTCACCTGGAGCGGCGGCCCGACGCTGCCGGCCGCGACGGTGCAGAAGGCCTTCGGCCTGGCCAGGCCGGCGGCGCAGTTCACGCGCGACGCCTCCGCCTTCAGCAACAGCGGCGGCAAGCTGCTGGTGTACTTCATCGTGGGCCTGTTCCTGCTGGTGATCCTGGGCACGCTGCTGCGCGCCTGCGCCAGCGACGACTGCCAGCGCTACAAGGACAGCTTCGGCGAGGCCAGCAACGAATACCGACAATGCCGCGCCAGCACGCGTGGCAGCGGGGTCTACATCCCCAGCGGCGGCAGCTACGGCGGCTACAGCAGCGGCGGCGGCAGCCACAAGTGAAGCGACACCTCAGGAGAACCCCATGACCCTCGACTGGCTCAAACCCGAAGTCATCCTCGGCACGACGATGTACGCCGTCATCGGCGTCATCATCTTCTGGATCGCCTTCATCGTGACCGACAAGATCACGCCCTACAAGCTGTGGGAGGAGCTGGTGGAGCACAAGAACCTGGCGCTGGCCATCGTGGTGGCGGCGATGTGCATCTCCATCGGCAACATCGTCGCTGCGGCGATCCATGGCTGAGCGAAGGCACCCGGCACCCCTGAGCCCCGCGGGCGGCCGGCTGACGTGAGCGCCGGGGCCGCCGCCGCCGACACCCGCCGCCTGCCCTCGCTCGCCGAGGTGCTGCTGCTGGCCAGCGTCTTCCTGATCGCGGCCTGCGGCCTGGTCTACGAGCTGGCCGCCGGCGCGTTGGCCAGCTACCTGCTGGGCGACTCGGTCCTGCAGTTCTCCACCGTCATCGGCGTCTACCTGTTCGCGATGGGCCTGGGCTCCTGGCTGTCGCGCTTCGTGGAGCGGCAGCTGATCGGCGTGTTCCTGCAGGTGGAGCTGCTCGTCGGCGTCATCGGCGGGCTGATGCCGGCGGCGCTGTTCGCGGTGCACAACCTGCTGCCGCCGGGCGCGGCGACGCCGTTCCGGGTGCTGCTCTACGGCCTGGTGCTGGGGGTCGGCACGCTGGTGGGGCTGGAGATCCCGCTGGTCATGCGCATCCTCAAGCGCCACTTCAGCGCCCGCTACGGCCTGAAGGACCTGGTGTCGCAGGTGCTGACCTTCGACTACCTGGGTGCACTGCTGGTGGCGCTGGCCTTCCCGCTGGTGCTGGTGCCGCACCTGGGCCTGGTGCGCACGGGCGTCGCCTTCGGCCTGCTGAACGTGGCGGTGGCAGCCTGGGCGCTGTGGCTGTTCCGGGCCGAGCTGCGCGCGCGGCGCAGCCACACCCTGGCCTGCGCGCTGTCGGCGGGGCTGCTGCTGGCCGCGCTGGCCGGCGCCGAGCAGCTGACCACCTGGGCCGAGGACCGCTTTTACGGCGAGCACATCGTCTTCAAGCGCAGCAGCCCCTACCAGCGCATCGTCGTCACCGAGGGGCACGCCGGCACGCGGCTGTTCCTGAACGGCAACCTGCAGTTCCATTCCAAGGACGAGTACCGTTACCACGAGGCGCTGGTACAGCCGGCGATGGCGGCCCACGGCGCGCCGCGGCGCGTGCTGGTGCTGGGCGGGGGCGACGGCATGGCCGTGCGCGAGGTCTTGCGCCACCCGGGCGTCGAGCAGGTCACGCTGGTGGAGCTGGACCCGGTCATGACGACGCTGTTCCGCGACGACGCCCGGCTCGCCGCGCTCAACGGCCACGCGCTGTCCAACCCCCGGCTGCGCATCGTCAATGCCGACGCCTTCGGCTGGCTGGAGCAGCAGACCGAGACCTTCGACGTCATCGTCATCGACTTCCCCGACCCCTCCAACTTCGCCCTGGGCAAGCTCTACACCGCCAGCTTCTACGAGCTGGTCGACCACCACCTGGCGGCCTCGGGCTACGCGGTCGTGCAGACCACCTCGCCGCTGATCGCGCGGCGCAGCTTCTGGACGGTGGTGAGCACCGTCGAGTCGGTCGGCCTCACCGCCACGCCCTACCACGCCCATGTGCCCAGCTTCGGCGAATGGGGCTTCGTGCTGGCCTCGCGGCGGCCGTTCCGCCTGCCCACGCAGTTCCCGCCGGGGCTGCGCTTCCTGACCCCGCTGGGGCTGCCGGCGCTGCTGCATTTCCCGTCCGACATGGCAAGGGTGCCGACCGAGGTGAACCGGCTCTCCAACCAGGTGCTGGTGCTGTCTCTTATACACATCTCCGAGCCCACGAGACGGACTCCT
>CAXDTK010000231.1:0-8705 GCA_963992225.1 uncultured Comamonadaceae bacterium
AGCGAGTCGTCGACGGAAGACTTCTTGACGCCCGCGGCTTGCAGCTGCTCCAGCAGCGTGCCCGCCGGCTTGTTCAGCTCGGCGGCGAATTGGGCGACGGTAGTCACGGCCATGTGGGGATCCTTCAAATTGCTTTCGGTGCGGCGGCGTGGCGGGTACGGCTCGATCAGTCGTTGAACCAATGTTCACGCGCCTTCATGATCAGCGTGCGTGCCGCCGCTTCGTCCAGGCCGGACATGTCGACCAGTTCGTCCACGGCCAGGTCGGCCAGGTCGTCGCGGGTGTTGATGCCACCCTCGGCCAGCTTGCTCAGCAGCTCGGGCGTGACGCCTTCCAGGTCGCGCAGGTCTTGCGACACTTCCTCGACCTTCTCCTCGCGGGCGATCTCCATCGTCAGCAGCGCATCCTTGGCACGGGTGCGCAGCTCGTTGACGGTGTCCTCGTCGAAGGCCTCGATCTCGAGCATTTCCTGCATCGGGACATAGGCGACCTCTTCGAGGCTGGTGAACCCCTCGGCGATCAGGATGTCGGCCACCTCGGCGTCGACGTCGAGCTTCTCGACGAAGAGCGTGCGCACCGTCTCGCTTTCCTGCTCGTGCTTGGCGGCCGATTCCTCGGCCGACATGATGTTGATGCGCCAGCCGGTCAGCTCGGACGCCAGGCGCACGTTCTGGCCGCCGCGGCCGATGGCGATCGCGAGGTTTTCCTCGTCGACCACCACATCCATCGCATGGCGCTCTTCATCGACCACGATGCTCTGCACGTTGGCCGGGGCCAGCGCGCCGATGACGAACTGGGCCGGGTCCTCGCTCCACAGCACGATGTCGACGCGCTCGCCGGCCAGCTCGGTGGTCACGCCGTTGACGCGTGAACCGCGCACGCCGACGCAGGTGCCGATGGGGTCGACGCGGCGGTCATGGCTGACCACGGCGATCTTGGCGCGCGAGCCGCTGTCGCGGGCGCAGCTCTTGATCTCCAGCAGGCCTTGCTCGATCTCCGGCACTTCCTGCGCGAAGAGTTCCTTCATGAACTCGGGCGAGGAGCGCGACAGCATGATCTGCGGGCCACGCTGGGTCGGGTCCACGCCCAGGATGACGGCACGCACGCGGTCGCCGGTGCGCAGGTTCTCTTTCGAGATCATCTCGCTGCGCTTCAGGCGGCCTTCGACGCGGCCGCTCTCGACAATGATGTCGCCCTTGTCCAGGCGCTTCACGGTGCCGACGAAGATCTTCTCGCCGCGCGACATGAAGTCGTTGAGCAGCTGCTCGCGCTCGGCGTCGCGGATCTTCTGCAGGATGACCTGCTTGGCGGCCTGCGCGCCGATGCGGCCGATGGGCACCGATTCGACCGGCTCCTCGATGTGGTCGTCCACCTCGATGTCGGCGATCTGTTCCTGGGCCTCGAACAGCAGGATCTCGGCGTCGGGGTTCTGCAGACCCGCCTCGTTGGGCACGACGTGCCAGCGGCGGAAGGTCTCGTACTCGCCGGAATCGCGGTCGACGCTGACTCGGATGTCGGCCTCAGCGCCGTAAATCTTCTTGGTGGCCGAGGCCAGCGCAGCTTCCACCGCACCGAACACGACATCACGCTCCACGCTCTTCTCGCGCGAGATCGCGTCCACCAGCATCAACATTTCGCGGTTCATTGCTTGAGACCTCCGTCAACCTTGTCTTGGCCGGGCGCCACCTCGGTGGGCTCGCCCGCTTGTTTCTTAGGTGCTGCTTTTTGGGGCTTGATGACGCCACGCTGGCCCGGCTTGCGGTCGGGCGCCGGCTCGCCGCCACGGCCCTTGAAGCTGATCACCGGCACGAGACGCGCGTCGCGCACCTCGTCGAGCGTGAAGTCCAGCGCCTGCTCGGCCGTGCCGTCGTCGAACACCAGGCGCCAGGCCTGGTCGCTCGCCGCGTCCGGCTGCGCGCTGACCACGCCCCGGTACTTCTTGCGCCCCTGGAAAGGGGCTTTCAGCGTGATGTCGATTTCCTGACCGGCGAAGCGGGCGTAATGCGCCGCGTTGCGCAGCGGCCGATCCAGCCCGGGCGAGGAAACCTCGAGCCGCGCATACTCCAGGCCCTCGACCTCCAGCACATACTGCAGCTGGCGCGTCACCTTCTCGCAGTCGTCCACCGTGATCAGCTCGCCGGCCGACGCCTGCGGCGCCAGCTTGTCGATCGTCACGCGCAGCAATCCACCGGCACTGCGTTCGCAGTCCACGAGTTCGTAACCCAGTCCGGTCACGGTCGTTTCTACAGCGGCTTGCCAACTCATGCGGGATGCGCGTTCCTGTCTGGAAAGAAATCGAAAAAGCAAAAAAAATGGGCTGGATGAATCCGCCCACCTCGTTCACCAAATCCTGCCCCGGGGGATGTCGTCCGGGGCGGTTTCAATTTCTGGTGAAGCTCGGATTGTACTGTGCAAGTCCCGTGCCGACAAGCCGCACCCCACTTCGCGTGCCAGAATCTGAGGCTGTTTGAGACCTCACAGGAGACATGAATGGGCTTTCTCGCCGGCAAGCGGCTGCTGATCACGGGCGTGCTGTCCAACCGCTCCATCGCCTACGGCATTGCCCGTGCCTGCCATCGCGAAGGGGCCGAACTGGCCTTCAGCTACGTCGGCGAACGGTTCAAGGACCGCATCACCGAGTTCGCCGCCGAATTCGATTCCAAGCTGGTGTTCGACTGCGACGTCTCCGACGACGCGCAGCTGGAGACGCTGTTCAACGACCTGGGCCAGGTCTGGCCCGAGTTCGACGGCTTCGTGCACTCCATCGGCTTTGCGCCGCGCGAAGCGATCGCGGGCGACTTTCTGGAAGGCCTGACGCGCGAGAACTTCCGCATTGCGCACGACATCTCGGCCTACAGCTTCCCGGCCATGGCCAAGCTGGCCGCGCCGCGCCTGCGCCCGGGTGCCTCGCTGCTGACGCTGAGCTACCTCGGTGCGATGCGCTACGTGCCCAACTACAACACCATGGGCCTGGCCAAAGCGAGCCTGGAAGCCAGCGTGCGCTACCTGGCGCATTCGCTGGGCGGCAAGGGCGTGCGGGTGAACGGCATCTCGGCCGGCCCGATCAAGACGCTGGCGGCCTCGGGCATCAAGGATTTCGGCAAGCTGCTGACGCAGTTCGCGGCCACCACGCCGATCCGCCGCAACGTGACCATCGACGACGTGGGCAACGCCGCAGCCTTCCTGCTGTCGGACCTGGCCGGCGGCGTCAGCGCCGAGATCATGTACGTGGACGGCGGCTTCAGCCACGTCGCGCTGGCCGCAGAAGGCTGACGGACGCGGCAGCCCGGCCGGCTGGCCGGGCCGTCAAGTGGGCGTCAGGCCTTGACGCAGTCCACGTAGTAGCGGCCGCGGCCAGTCTCCTCGTCGATCTCGTGCACGAGACCGTGCACGTCCGTCGCGAAGCCGGGGAACTTGGCGTTGAAGCTGCGCGTGAACTTCAGGTAGTCGACGATCTTTTTGTTGAAGCACTCACCCGGCACCAGCAGCGGGATGCCGGGCGGATAAGGCGTCAGCAGCGACGTCGTGATGCGGCCTTCCAGATCGTCGATGCCCACGCGCTCGGTCTTGCGCTGTGCGATGTGGGCATAGGCATCGGTCGGCGTCATCAGCGGCTGCAGGTTGGACAGATACATGTCCGTCGTCAGGCGCGCGATGTCACCCTCGGCATAGGCCTCGTGGATGCTCTGGCACAGATCCCGCAGACCCATGCGCTCGTACTTCGGGAACTGCGCGACGAACTCCGGCAGGATGCGCCACAGCGGCGCGTTCTTGTCGTAGTCGTCCTTGAACTGCTGCAGCGCGGTCAGCAGCGTGTTCCAGCGGCCCTTGGTGATGCCGATGGTGAACATGATGAAGAACGAGTACAGGCCGGTCTTCTCGACCACGACGCCGTGCTCGACGAGGAACTTGGTGACGACGGAGGCCGGGATGCCGGTCGCTGCGAAGCGCCCCTCCATGTCCAGCCCGGGCGTGATGATGGTGGACTTGATCGGGTCCAGCATGTTGAAACCCTCGGCGAGCCCGCCGAAGCCATGCCAGTCCTCGTCGGCATGCAGCATCCAGTCCGCGGAGACGGGCGCACTGCCCTCTTCGGCGCGCAGGAAGTCCGGCCCCCAGACCTTGAACCACCAGTCGTCGCCGTAGTCACCCTCGACCTTGCGCATCGCACGGCGGAAGTCCAGCGACTCGCGGATGCTCTCCTCCACCAGTGCGGTGCCGCCGGGCGGCTCCATCATCGCGGCGGCCACGTCGCAGCTCGCGATGATCGAGTACTGCGGGCTGGTGCTGGTGTGCATCAGGTAGGCCTCGTTGAAGAGGTGCTTGTCGAGCTTGACCGTCTGCGAGTCCTGCACCAGCACCTGCGAAGCCTGCGAGATACCCGCCAGCAGCTTGTGGGTGGACTGCGTCGCGTAGACCATGGCCTCCTTGGGGCGCACGCGGTTCTTGCCCATCGCGTGGAACTGGCCGTAGAAGTCGTGGAAGGCCGCGTGCGGCAGCCAGGCCTCGTCGAAATGCAGCGTCGGGATGTAGCCGTCGAGCTTCTTCTTGATGGTCTCGGTGTTGTAGAGCACGCCGTCATAGGTGCTCTGCGTCAGCGTGACGATGGCGGGCTTGACGGTCGCCGGGTCCACATGGGCCAGCAGCGGGTTGGCCGCGATCTTGGCGCGGATGGCCTCGGGGCTGAACTCGCTCTCGGGAATGGGGCCGATGATGCCGTAGTGGTTGCGCGTCGGCGTCATGAAGACGGGGATGGCGCCGCACATGATGATGGCGTGCAGGTTGCTCTTGTGGCAGTTCCGGTCGATGACCACCACGTCGCCCGGGGCCACCGTGTGGTGCCAGACCATCTTGTTGGAAGTGCTGGTGCCGTTGGTGACGAAAAAGCAGTGGTCGGCGTTGAAGATGCGCGCGGCGTTCTTCTCGCTGGCGGCCACCGGGCCGGTGTGGTCCAGCAACTGGCCCAGTTCTTCCACCGCGTTGCAGACGTCGGCGCGCAGCATGTTCTCGCCGAAGAACTGGTGGAACATCTGCCCCACCGGGCTCTTCAGGAAGGCCACGCCGCCCGAGTGGCCGGGGCAGTGCCAGGAGTAGGAGCCGTCCTGTGCATAGTCCATCAGCGCCTTGAAGAAGGGCGGCGCCAGGCCGTCCAGGTAGCTCTTGGCCTCGCGGATGATGTGACGGGCCACGAACTCCGGCGTGTCCTCGAACATGTGGATGAAGCCATGCAGCTCGCGCAGCACGTCGTTGGGCAGGTGCTGGCTGGTGCGCGTCTCGCCGTAGACGTAGATCGGGATGTCCGGGTTGCGGTTGCGGATCTCTTGGATGAACTTGCGCAGGTTCAGCACCACCGGGTCCATCTCTGGCCCCGCGGTGAACTCCTCGTCGTCGATGGACAGGATGAAAGCGGACGCACGGCTCTGCTGCTGGGCGAACTGCGACAGGTCACCGTAGCTGGTCACGCCGAGCACCTCCATGCCCTCCTTCTGGATCGCTTCGGCCAGCGCCCGGATGCCGAGGCCCGAGGTGTTCTCGGAGCGGTAGTCCTCGTCGATGATGACGATGGGAAAGTGAAAACGGATCATCGGGGCCTCCAGCGGGCGGGCATCAAAAACGAAGCGGCGAAGTGTAGGGCCGCAGCGTGTCCCGACCATGTCCTCGGCGGCATCCCGGCGGTCTAAACTGCCCTGCAGAAAAACGCACGGGAGGGCGAGATGGATTGGAACTGGGCCACCCTCTGGTGGATCGCCACGGGCGTGCTGGTTGCGGCCGAACTGGCCACCGGCACCTTCTACCTGCTGATGCTGGCGATCGGCACGGCCGCGGGCGCCCTGGCCGCTCACGCCGGCCTGTCGCCCAGCACCCAGATGCTGTGGGCCGCAGCGGCGGGAGGGGCAGCCGTCGTGGCCTGGCACCGGCGGCGAGACAAGCGGCCACCGGCTGCACCGGCGGCAAGCAACCCGGACGTCAATCTCGACATCGGCCAGAGCGTGCAGGTCGACGCCTGGTCCGGCGATGGCCGTGCGCAAGTGCAGTACCGCGGGGCAGCGTGGCAGGCCCGCTTCGTCGGCGCACCACCGGCGCAGCCGGGCCGTCACGTCATCCGTGCCGTCGAGGGCAGCAGCCTGCTGCTCGATCGCTGAACGTCCGACAGCCAAGCCAGGGAGCTTCATGGAAATCATTGCACTCGTCGTCCTCGCCATCGCGGCGATCTTCATCGCGCGCTCCGTCAAGGTCGTGCCGCAGCAGCATGCCTGGGTCGTCGAACGGCTGGGCCGCTACCACGGCACGCTGACGCCGGGGCTCAATTTCCTCGTGCCCTTCATCGACCGCCTGGCCTACAAGCATTCGCTCAAGGAAATCCCGCTGGATGTGCCCAGCCAGGTCTGCATCACCAAGGACAACACCCAGCTGACGGTCGACGGCATCCTCTACTTCCAGGTCACCGACCCGATGCGTGCGAGCTACGGCGCGAGCAACTATGTCGTCGCCATCACGCAACTGGCGCAAACCACGCTGCGCTCGGTCATCGGCCGCATGGAGCTCGACCGCACCTTCGAAGAACGTGATGTCATCAACAGCTCCGTCGTGCAGGCGCTGGACGAGGCGGCGCTGAACTGGGGCGTGAAGGTGTTGCGCTACGAGATCAAGGACCTGACGCCGCCGCCGGCCATCCTGCATTCCATGCAGGCGCAGATCACCGCCGAACGCGAGAAGCGCGCGCTGATTGCCGCGTCCGAGGGCCGGCGCCAGGAACAGATCAACATCGCCACGGGCGAGCGGGAGGCCGCCATCGCGCGGTCCGAGGGCGAAAAACAGGCCGAGATCAACAAGGCCCAGGGCGAAGCCGCGGCCATCAGCGCCGTGGCCGTCGCCACGGCCGACGCCATCGGACGGATCGCCGCGGCCATCCAGTTGCCCGGCGGAGACCAGGCGGTGCAACTCAAGGTGGCTGAAAAAGCCGTCGAGGCCTACGCGCAACTCGCCCAGAAGAACAACACCATGATCGTGCCGGGCAACATGAGCGAGGTGTCGGGGCTCATCGGCACGGCCATGGCGCTGCTGAAGAACGGCAACCGCGCCTGAGACGCGAGACGGAAAAAAGCCCGCGAGGGCCCTTGAACAGGGCGGTCGCGGGCGCAAGACGTTCGGGGGGCACCGAACGAAAGCGATGGAGGAGTCGCTTTTCCTTGAAACCTCCTCGAAGGGAACCGGCTCAGCCGCCCGTGAACGGAAAGCCCAGCAGTTCGGCGATCACAGCCCAAAACGACACTTTTTCCATTTGCGCCATCCATCGGTGGTGTTGAGATGGCGCTCAGTGTGGGCGACCGCGCAAATTTGGTGAACTACAAACCCTGGTAGTCGCCGCAGGGCTGGCATGCCTCAAAGCAGGCCGAGCTCCATGGCCTTGAGCACCGCATGGTGCTTGGTGGAAACGTCAAGCAGCTTGAACAACTGCTTCATGTGGTAATTCACCGTGTTCTCGCTGATGCCCAGCAGGCTGCCCACCACCCAGGCGCTCTTGCCTTCCATCGTGAGCTTCAGGATCTCCAGTTGGCGGGGCTGCAGCCTGGGCCGGGCGTCCACACCCGTCTCCGGCACCAGGAGTCGTCCGGCTGCATCTTGCGCATGCACCGCCAGCAACTGCAGATCAGCAATCAATCGATTGAGTTTGATTGGATCCGTAGGCAGTGGCGCCTCCCGGTCGACCCCCAGCAACAGCCGTCGATAGCCTGGCATGTGGACGCCCACGGCAACGCCGGTCCGATAGCCAAAGGGCGCAATCATTTCCCAAAGATCACCCGCACCAGCTTCGACATAGGCACGCTGGTCATAGATAAGAGGGGTCGACTGCCGCATGAGCTGCTGATGCACAGGGTCACGCTTTGCGTATTCCGGATCTCGAGATGCGTCCACGAACGCCTGCGGCGTGTTGCCCACCGAGATGTACTCGGTCTTTCCGCCAGGACCGCGGTGTTCGATGGCCAGCACGCCCACGACGAGACCGAAGTCCAGGTCATTCGCGAAGTCGATCAGCCCCTGGCGAAATGACGCGAGGTCGGACGCCTGACTGACTTGTTCATACCGCTGCAGGTTCATCTGGGCACCAAGCGCTACCAGGGTTGGTAGGAGCAGCGCCGCCTCGGCGAACGCACACTACAAGCTATCAAAAGACGGAGATCCGAATGCAGATGGCAGCTTGGCAACTGATGGCCTGCGAAACGGTCGTTAGGACTGTAAACGAGTTTGAACGCGTGACTTGCGCATTGCGCCAAGTCGGCAGCTCCGTCCAGGTGGACAACGCCCGCGCCGGGCTGCGCTGTGGCCAGGAGGTCTGGGCGACCATCGATGAAGAGCCCATCCAGATCGCCTGGGAATGGACGGAGATCCAGCCTGACGTGGTGGCGTTGTTTGATCCCATGAACATCCTCAGCAACGTCGCGCTGATCGATGGCGAGGGGCATGCCCTTGCCCGGTCGCGGCGCATGCTCCATTTGAACCAGGTAGTGCATCAACTGGACTGGCGCACGCCACTCAGCGCCCGCCGCCTGCGCCGCGGCACCGCAGGTTTGGTGGTCTAGCCGTTAAATGGGTTATGATGTTTGGCTTGCAGGAGAGGTGGATGAGCGGTTTAAGTCGCACGCCTGGAAAGCGTGTGTGGGTTAATAGCCCACCGCGGGTTCGAATCCCGCCCTCTCCGCCAA
>CAXDTK010000232.1:0-8627 GCA_963992225.1 uncultured Comamonadaceae bacterium
GGCCCCGACCGTCACCCCGATCGTCACCCCGCCCGCCACCATGGCCGCGAGGGCACTGCCGGCTCGCCAGGCGGGCGTGGCACTCACCGCCACCGATGCCGAGGCCTTCCTCGACGGCCTCATGCCCAGCGCGCTGCGCAGCGCCCGCGTGCCGGGCGCCGTCGTGGTGCTGGTCAAGGACGGCCAGCCGCTGGTGCAGAAGGGCTATGGCTTCGCCGACTGGGACAAGCACCTGCCGGTGGACCCCCAGCGCACGCTGTTCCGCCCCGGCTCGGTGTCCAAGCTGTTCACCTGGACCGCGGTGATGCAGCTGGTCGAGCAGGGCAAGCTGGCGCTGGACGCCGACGTCAACCAGTACCTCGACTTCACGCTGCCGGGCCGCAATGGCAAGGCGCTGACGCTGCGCCACGTGATGACGCACACCACCGGGCTGGAAGAAACCGCGCGCGACCTGCTGACCTACGACGGCGCCGCGCCCGACCTGGGCCGGGTGCTCAAGGGCTACATCCCGCCCTACCTCTACGACCCCGGCACGACGCCCGGCTATTCCAACTACGCGACGTCGCTGGCCGGCTACATCGTGCAGCGCGTCAGCGGCAAGCCGTTCGACGACTACATGGACCAGCATGTCTTCGGGCCGCTGGGCATGACGCAGTCCACCTTCCGCCAGCCGCTGCCGCCCGCGCTGCGGGGCCAGATGTCGCAGGGCTACATGACCCAGGACGACAAGCCCAAGGGCTTCGAGGTCATCAGCATGCCGCCGGCAGGCAGCATGTCGGCGCCCGGCGCGGACATGGGCCGCTTCATGCTGGCCATGCTGCAGCAGGGCCGGCTGGGCGACGCGCAACTGCTCAGGCCCGAGACCGTGAAGCAGATGTTCGGCCAGCTGACGCGGCCGCTGCCGGGCCTGGCGGGCATCGGCCTGGGCTTCTACGAGCAGAACATCAACGGCCGCCGCGTGCTGGCCCATGGCGGCGACACGGTGCTGTTCCACAGCGACCTGCTGCTGTTCGTGGACGACGGCATCGGCCTGTACGTGTCGGTCAACGGCGCCGGCCACGAGCGCCAGGGCGCCTGGCTGCGCGACAAGCTGTTCGAGGCCTTCGCCGACCGCTACCTGCCCGACACCCGCCCCGCCACCAGGCCGGAGGTCGACGAGGCCACCGCCAGGCTGCATGCGCAGCAGATGGCCGGCGCCTACCGCAACACGCGCCGCGAGGACTCCACGTGGCTGTCCGTGCTGCAGCTGCTGAGCCCGCTGAAGGTGCAGGCACTGGAGGACGGGCGGCTGGCCATCGACCTGGCCGGCGCGCGCAGCGTCTACCGCGAGGTGAAGCCCTATTTCTGGGAAGAGCAGCATGGCAAGCGGCGGCTGCAGGCGGTGGTGGAGAACGGCAAGGTCAGGCACTGGGGCCTGGAGCCCTTCGTGTTCGCCTTCATCTTCGAGCCGGTGCCGGTCATGGCGAGCGCACCGGTGCTGGTGCTGCTGGGCGGGGCCGTGGTCACGCTGGCCCTGACCGTGCTGCTGTGGCCTGTCGCCGCCGTGCTGCGCCGCCGGCACCAGGTGGCGCTGCCGCCGCCCCGGCCCGTGCTGTGGGTGCGGGCGGCCGGCCTGCTGGCGCTGCTGGCGCTGGGCCTGTGGGGCTGGGTGGTGGCGCTGCTGGAGAGCCTGGGCGACACGGCCCTGCTGCTGCCGCTGGCGCAGCTGGCGCTGGCGGCGTCGGCCATCAGCGGTCTGGTGGCGGCGGGCCTGCAGGCCCGCCATGCGTTCAGGCACGGCGACCGCTGGGGCCAGGCCCTGGCCGTCGCCTGGGTGCTGGCCTTCGCGGTGCTGCTGGTGGTGGGCAGCTACCACCACCTGATCGGCTTCAACCAGAACTACTGACCAGGCCGGCCATGAACAAGCCGATGCGGCTCTTCCTCGGCGGCCTGGTGCACGAGACCAGCAGCTTCTCGCCGCTGCCCACCAGCGTGCAGTCCTTCCACGACGGCGTGCTGATCCGCCGCAGCGACCCGCGGGCGCTGCGGCAGATCGCGGCTCAGCCCAATCTGGTGGGCGTCGTGGCCGCCGCCGCGCGCCAGGGCGACACGCTGCTGCCCGGGCTCTATGCCCAGGCGCAGCCGTCCGGGCCGCTGTCGCGCGCCGACTACGAGCAACTGCGCGACGAACTGCTGGCCGACCTGCGCGCCACCCTGAGCCAGGGGCCGGTGGATGCCGTGGTGCTGGAACTGCACGGCGCCATGCTGGCCGAGGGCTACCCCGACTGCGAGGGCGACCTGCTGCAGCGCATGCGCCAGCTCGTCGGCCCCGCCATGCCGCTGGGCGCGCTGCTGGACCTGCACTGCAACCTGAGCCCCGCCATGGTGGACTCGGGTGCCGTGCTGGTGGCCTGCAAGGAGTACCCCCACATCGACTACGCCGCCCGCGGCGAGGAGCTGCACGCGATGCTGGGCGCGCTGGCCCGCGGCGGGCCGGCCCTGCGGGCGCACTGGCGCGGCGTGCCGATGCTGGGCATCTTCGGCACCACGCAGCCACCGATGCGCGACTTCGTGCGCCGGCTGCAGGCCAGCGAGCAGTCCGTGCCCGGCGTGGCCTCGGTGTCGGCGTTGCACGGCTTTCCCTGGTCGGACACGCCGCACACCCGGGCGGCCTTGCTGGTGCTGGCCCAGGACACACCGGCCGCCGCCGCCGCGGCCAGGCGGCTGCTGGACGAGCTGGCCGAGGCGTTCTACGGCCTGCGCGAGCGCGCCGCCGCCCGGCGGCTGCCGCTGCCGGCGGCCCTCGATGCGGCGGCCGCCGCGATGGCGCAGGCGCAGGGCCGGCCCGTCGTGCTGGCCGACACCGCGGACAACGCCGGCGGCGGCGCGGCCGGCGACAGCACCTTCGTGCTGCGCGAGCTGCTGCGGCGCGGCCTGCGCGACGTCGCGCTCGGCATGATCTGGGACCCGCACGCCGTCGCCATCGCCACCTCCGCCGGCGTGGGCGCCAGGCTGCCGCTGCGCATCGGCGGCAAGGTGGGGCCCATGTCGGGCGACCCGGTGGACCTGGACGTCGAGGTGCTGGCCTGCCGCAGCGATGCCTGCCAGCGCAGCCTGACGCCCGGCGGCGCCGACCCGCTGGGTGCCGCCGTGGCGGTGCGCGCGCAAGGCATGGACATCGTGCTCAACAGCATCCGCCAGCAGGTCTTCTCGCCCGATTGCTTCACCGCGCTGGGCATCGATCCGGCCACGAAGCGGCTGGTCGTCGTGAAGTCCACCCAGCATTTCCGCGCCGGCTTCGACGCGCTGGCTGCGGCGGTGGTGTACGCCGACTCGCCGGGCAGCCTGCAGGCGGACCTGGGCCGCCTGCCGTACCGGCACCTGCCCCGGCCGGTCTGGCCGCTGGACTAGGCGGCGAAGGACACCGCCTCGGGCTCGCCGCGCGGCAGCGTCGCCCAGCGGGCAGCGGTCAGCTCGTAAAGGAGCGCCGTGGCGTTGCCGGGCCCGTCGGACAGCGTGCCCTTGAGCCGCAGCCCCAGCCCCTCCAGCGTCTTGCGGGTGGGTGCGTTGTTGGGCAGCACTGCGGCCACGACGGCGCCTTCGTGGCGCTGCTCGAAGGCCTGGTCGAAGGCATACAGCGCCATCTCCGACGCCAGCCCGCGGCCCCAGGCCTGCGGCGTGATGCGGTAGTAGAGGTACAGGCCCGCGTGGCCGGCGACGCTGCGGTGCATCAGCCCGCCGAAGCCGATCAGTTGCTCGGGCTGCTCGCGCTCGGCGATGGCCCAGTGGCCGAAGCCGCGGGCCTGCCAATGCGCGATCCAGGCCTGCAGCTGCGCCTGGGTGGCGTCGCGGCCCTGCGGCGTGGCCGCGGCGCAGAAGCGCGTCACCGCCGGGTCGGCGTACAGCGCCATGAGCATGTCCAGGTCACCGTCGCGCGGGGGCCGCAACACCAGGCGGCGGGTGACCATGGCGGCCGGCACGGGGGCGACAGACTCGCAGGACTCACTCAGAACCATGGGACGACGTTGACCTCGGTAAAAACCCTAGGAGATTAGCCGCCAGCGGCCGCGGGCGGAAGACCGCAGGAACGGGTGTTGTCGCATTGCCGTCACAAAAGCGTGAAAAGCGCGCGTAAAGCCTCACGGGCGTCACGGTTGCAGGCGGCCGCCCATACCAGCCTCCCGCTTCTATGTAGAAAATAAGATTAGTGGATTCCACTTGGATGGCCCATCATGCCGACATGCCCGCCTCACCCCTGCTCTCGCCCAAGGCCGCCAGGCCCGTCGATGAAAAGCTGACCATCAACATCGGCTGCGTCGACCTGGGGCAGATCGACCTGCTGGTCCAGGAAGGCTTCTATGCCAACCGCACCGACCTGATCCGCACGGCCATCCGCAACCAGATCGCCAGCCACGCCGACGTGGTGCGCCAGGTCGTCTCCCGCAAGCGCATCGTGCTGGGCATCCAGCAGTTCAGCGCCGCCGATCTGATGCAGGTCCAGGCGGCGGGCGAGAAGTTGCAGATCCGTGTGCTGGGCCTGGCCGTCATCGCCCCGGATGTCACGCCCGAGCTGGCATTGGCGACCATCGAGTCGCTGACCGTGCTGGGCGCCCTCCATGCCCCCCCCGCCGTGAAGACGGCCCTTGTCGGGCGGCTGCTGTAGCAGCACCCGGCCCTTGAAAGCTCCCATGCCTCCCCGATTCGGCCAGTGGATGACAGACGCCACCGCGCTCACGCGTGCCGGCGACCTGAAGGCCGCCATGGCGGTCATCAGCGCGGCGCTGGAACGCGGCCCTGCCGCGGCGCCCACCGAAAGCGTTGACGCCGGCGTCATCGACGTCCAGGCCCGCGTCGTCGACGGCGATGGGGCGGCGGCACCGTCCCGGGCGGCGGCGCAGTTCGTCGCGGGCCACTTCGCCCACCGCGCCGGCGCGCGCGACTACCGGCTGTTCGTCCCGGCCGCAGGCCTGGAGGCCCCGCGCGCGCTGGTCGTGATGCTGCACGGCTGCACGCAGAACCCCGAGGACTTTGCGCGCGGCACGCGCATGAACAGGCTCGCGGCCCAGCACAACGTGCTGGTGCTGTACCCGGCGCAGCTGCGCCAGGCCAACGCGCAGGGCTGCTGGAACTGGTTCAAGCACAACCACCAGGGCCGCGAGCGCGGCGAACCGGCCATCCTGGCCGCGATGGCCCGGCATATCGCCGACAGCCATGGCGTGGACCCGTCGTGCATCTACGTTGCGGGCCTGTCGGCGGGCGGCGCGATGGCAGCCATCCTCGCGGCCACGCATCCCGACGTCTTCGCCGCGGCCGGCGTGCATTCCGGCCTTGCCGCCGGCGCCGCCTGCGATCTGCCGGGGGCGCTGGCGGCCATGCAGGGCCAGGGCGGCAGCGCCCCGTCAGGCCGCGCCAGGTCCGGCGTCCGCCTGATCGTCTTCCATGGCGACGCGGATGCCACCGTGCATCCGCGCAACGCCGAGCAGGTGGTCGCCGCGCACGGCAGCCATGCGGTCAGCATGGACGAGCAGCGCGGCCTGCAGGCGGGCGGGCGCAGCTGCACGCGGCGCCTGCACAGGGACGCGCAAGGCCGCGTCGTGAGCGAGCACTGGCTGGTGCATGGCGCCGGCCACGCCTGGTCGGGTGGCGACCCGGCGGGCTCCTACGCCGATGCGCGCGGGCCGGATGCCAGCGCAGAGATGCTGCGCTTCTTTCTGGCCCGCTGAGGCCCCGCCTTCAGCCCACCAGCAGCGTGTTGACGCGGCGCACATAGGCCGCCGGGTCTTCCAGGTGGCCGCCCTCGGCCAGCACCGCCTGGTCGAACAGCACCTGGGCCAGCTCGTCGAACTGGCTGCTGCCCTCCAGCTTCTTGACCAGCGCATGCTCGGCGTTGATCTCCAGCGTCGGCTTGCTTTCCGGCGCCTGCTGGCCGGCCTGCTTGAGCAGGCGGGCGAGGTGGCCGCTCATGTCGCCCTCCTCCACCACGATGCAGGCCGGCGAGTCGACCAGCCGGGTCGTCACGCGCACGTCCTTGGCACGGTCCTTGAGCGCGTCCTTGAGCTTGTCCAGCAGCGGCTTCAAGGTCTCGGCGACCTCCTCGGCCTTCTTCTTCTCTTCCTCGTCCTGCAGCTTGCCCAGGTCGACCGCGCCCTTGGCGACCGACTGCAGCGCCTTGCCGTCGAACTCGTAGAGGTGGCTGAGCATCCACTCGTCCACGCGGTCCACCAGCAGCAGCACCTCGATGCCCTTCTTGCGGAAGATCTCCAGCTGCGGGCTGTGCTTGGCGGCGGCCAGGCTGTCGGCGGTGATGTAGTAGATGACCTCCTGGCCGTCCTTCATGCGCGACACGTAGTCGGCCAGGCTCACGCCCTGGTCCGCATGCGTGGACGCGAAGCGGAACAGCTTGGCCAGGCGCTCCTGGTTGGCGTGGTCCTCGCCGATGCCCTCTTTCAGCACCTGGCCGAAGTCGGTCCAGAAGTCGGCGTACTTCCGGCGCTCGGCTTCGTCCTCGCTGTTGGCCAGGCTCTCCAGCATGCCCAGCACGCGCTTGGTGGAGCCTTCGCGGATGGCCTTCACGTCGCGGCTTTCCTGCAGCAGCTCGCGGCTCACGTTCAGCGGCAGGTCGGCCGAGTCGATGACGCCCTTGACGAAGCGCAGGTAGACCGGCATCAGCGCCTCGGCGTCGTCCATGATGAAGACGCGCTTGACGTACAGCTTCACGCCGCCGCGTTTGTCGCGGTTCCACAGGTCGAACGGCGCCTTCTTCGGGATGTAGAGCAGCTGGGTGTATTCGCTGCGGCCCTCGACGCGGTTGTGCGTGTAGGCCAGCGGCGCCTCGGTGTCGTAGGAGATCTGCTTGTAGAACTCCTCGTACTGCTCCTGGGTGATGTCGCTCTTGCTGCGCGTCCACAGCGCCGAGGCCTTGTTGACCGGCTCCCACTCGTCGGTCAGCACCTGCTTGGCGTTGTCGGCGTCCCAGGTCTCCTTGCGCATCAGGATGGGCAGGGAGATGTGGTCGCTGTACTTGCTGACCGTGGACTTCACGCGCCAGGTCTTGAGAAACTCCTCCTCACCCTCGCGCAGGTGCAGGATGACGTCCGTGCCGCGGCCGGCCTTGGTGATGGTCTCCAGCTCGTACTCGCCGGTGCCCTCGCTGCTCCAGCGCACCGCCTGCTCGGCCGGCAGGCCGGCGCGGCGGCTTTCCACCGTGATGCGGTCGGCCACGATGAAGCCGGAGTAGAAGCCCACGCCGAACTGGCCGATCAGCTGGGCGTCCTTCTTCTGGTCGCCTTCCAGCTTGGCCATGAACTCGCGCGTGCCGCTCTTGGCGATGGTGCCCAGGTGGGCGGCGGCCTCCTCGGCGCTCATGCCGATGCCGTTGTCGCTGATGGTCAGCGTCTTGGCCTCTTCGTCGAAGCTGATGCGCACCTCCAGGTTGGGCTGGTCCTCAAACAGCGCGGCGTTGTCCAGCGCCTCGAAGCGCAGCTTGTCGCAGGCGTCGCTGGCGTTGCTCACCAGCTCGCGCAGGAAGATCTCCTTGTTGGAGTACAGCGAGTGCGTGACGAGGTGCAGGATCTGCTTGACTTCGGCCTGGAAGGCGTGGGTTTGCTTGTGGGTCATGCGGGGTTCCGGTGAAACGAAAACGCGGCCCATCTGGGGCCGCGCGCGTGGGGTTCAAGAGGGGTCAGTACGACACGGCCTGGCGTGCCACATCGACCTTGATCAGCGCCTTGGACAGCGCGCCGGCCGCCGCGCGGGCGTAGTCCAGCGCCCAGGCGGCGTCGGCAAAGCCGGCGCGGCCGGCGCCGGCCGCCACCTGGATGAGCTTGTCGGCCAGCAACACCTTGCCGGAGCCCCGCAGCGGCTCGCATTCCAGCCGCACGTAATGCTCGTCCAGCCAGCGACGCGCCGCCTCGAAGCTCAGCACCTCGGCGCCGTCGAGCTGCAGCTCGACGGGGTCGCCGGTCTCGAAAATGATGGTGATGCGGGCATTCATGGGCCGGATTGTGTCAGCGCCGCGCCTTCACCGCGTCGGACAGCACGTCCAGCACCGCCAGCGAGTCGTCCCAGCCCAGGCAGGCGTCGGTGATGCTCTTGCCGTAGTCCAGCTGGGCGGGGTCGTCGACGCCGGGCGTGAACTTCTGGGCGCCGTCGTGCAGATGGCTCTCCACCATGACGCCGAAGATGCGGTTGCTGCCCTCGCGCAGCTGGCCGGCGATGTCGCGCGCCACGTCCAGCTGGCGCTGGTGCTGCTTGCTGCTGTTGGCATGCGAGCAGTCCACCATCAGCCGCTCCGGCAGCTTCGCCTTGGCGAGGTCCGCGCAGGCGGCCGCGACGCTGGTGGCGTCGTAGTTGGGTGCCTTGCCGCCGCGCAGGATGACATGGCAGTCACCGTTGCCGCGCGTCTCGACGATGGCGACCTGGCCGTTCTTGTGGACGGACAGGAAATGGTGGCCGCGCGCCGCCGCCTGGATGGCGTCGGTGGCGATCTTGATGTTGCCGTCGGTGCCGTTCTTGAAGCCGATGGGCGCCGACAGCCCCGAGGCCAGCTCGCGGTGCACCTGGCTCTCGGTCGTGCGCGCGCCGATGGCGCCCCAGGCGATCAGGTCGCCGATGTACTGCGGCGAGATCACGTCCAGGAACTCGCTGCC
>CAXDTK010000233.1:0-8621 GCA_963992225.1 uncultured Comamonadaceae bacterium
ACACGGTGATGCAGAGGTTGAGCGGCCCCTGCGTGGTGTCGCCGCCCACCAGCGGGCAGGCATGCGCATCGGCCAGCGCCCACAGGCCCTGGGAGAAACCAGCCAGCCAGGCTTCGTCAACGCGTGGCATGGCGATCGCCAAAGTGAAGCCTCGCGGCGTCGCGCCGCAGGCCGCCAGGTCGCTGAGGTTGACGGCCAGCGCCTTGTGGCCCAGCCGCGCCGGGTCCACGGTGGACAGGAAATGCCGGCCCTCGACCAGCATGTCGCTGGACACCAGCCAGCGCGCGCCCGGCGTGGGCACCAGCACCGCACAGTCGTCGCCCACGCCCAGCTCGACGCCGGTCGCCGCGTGCTGGCTCAAGGGGCGCTGGAAATAGCGCCGGATCAGATCGAACTCGCCCATCGCGCGATTGTCCGGGCTGTGGACATCCGCAGCGCCCGCTTTCGGCCGCAGTGGCATGATTCCGACCCCGCCGGCCTTCGCTCGTCCCGCCATGCACAGCCCAGAAGAAAAACGCGCCCAGCTCCGCCAGGCCGCCCTCGAATACCACGAGTTCCCGACTCCGGGGAAGCTGGCCATCGCCGCGACCAAGTCGCTGGTCAACCAGCGCGACCTCGCGCTGGCCTACTCGCCCGGCGTCGCGTCCGCCTGCGAGGAGATCGTGGCCGACCCGGCGAATGCCTACCGCTACACCTCGCGCGGCAACCTGGTCGCCGTGGTGTCCAACGGCACGGCCGTGCTGGGCCTGGGCAACATCGGCCCGCTGGCGTCCAAGCCGGTCATGGAAGGCAAGGCGGTGCTGTTCAAGAAGTTCGCCGGCATCGACGTCTTCGACCTCGAAGTGGCCGAGAACGACCTCGACAAGCTGGTCGACTGCATCGCCGCGCTGGAGCCCACCTTCGGCGGCATCAACCTCGAGGACATCAAGGCCCCGGACTGCTTCTACGTCGAGCGCAAGCTGCGCGAGCGCATGAAGATCCCGGTCTTCCACGACGACCAGCACGGCACCGCCATCGTCGTCGGCGCCGCCTTCCTGAACGGCCTGAAGGTCATCGGCAAGGACGTCAAGCAGGTCAAGCTGGTGACCTCCGGCGCCGGCGCCGCCGCGCTCGCCTGCCTGAACCTGCTGGTCAAGTTGGGCCTGCCGCGCGAGAACATCTTCGTGACCGACCTGGCCGGCGTCGTCTACGAGGGCCGCACCGAGCTGATGGACCCCGACAAGGCCGTGTTCGCACAGAAGACCGACGCGCGCTCGCTGCGCGACGTCATCCGGGGCGCGGACGTGTTCCTGGGCCTGTCGGCCGGCGGCGTGCTGAAGGCCGACATGGTGGCCACCATGGCCGACCGGCCGCTGATCTTCGCGCTGGCCAACCCCACGCCGGAGATCCTGCCCGAGGAAGTGCAGAAGGTGCGCAGCGACGCCATCATGGCAACCGGCCGCACCGACTACCCCAACCAGGTCAACAACGTCCTGTGCTTCCCCTACATCTTCCGCGGCGCGCTGGACTCGGGGGCGACCACCATCAACATCGAAATGGAGATCGCGGCCGTCCATGCCATCGCGGATCTGGCGCAGGCCGAGCAGAGCGAGGTGGTGGCCGCGGCCTACGTCGGCGCGACGCTCTCCTTCGGCCCCGACTACCTCATCCCCAAGCCCTTCGACCCGCGGCTGATGATGCGCATCGCGCCGGCCGTGGCCAAGGCCGCGATGGACTCGGGCGTCGCCGCCCGCCCCATCACCGACTGGGATGCCTACCGCGAAAAGCTGCAGAGCTTCGTCTACGCGTCCGGCAATACGATGAAGCCCATCTTCACCGCCGCCAAGCGGGCGCCCAACAAGCGCGTCGCCTACGCCGAGGGTGAGGAGGAGCGCGTGCTGCGCGCGGCCCAGGTGGTGGTCGACGAGGGCCTGGCCCGCCCGACGCTGGTGGGCCGCCCGGCCGTGATCGCCGAGCGCGCCGAGCGCTTCGGCCTGCGCCTGCAGCAGGGCCGCGACTACGACGTCGTCAACGTCGAGCATGACGACCGCTACCGCGACTACTGGCAGACCTACCTGCGCATGACCGAGCGCAAGGGCGTCACCCAGCAGCTCGCCAAGATCGAGCTGCGCCGCCGCCTGACGCTGATCAGCAGCATGCTGCTGCACAAGGGCGAGGTCGACGGCATGCTGTGCGGCACCTGGGGCACCACCGCCACCCACCTGCAGTACATCGACCAGGTCATCGGCAAGCGCGCCGGCGTCAAGACCTACGCCTGCATGAACGGGCTGATCCTGCCCGGCCGCCAGGTCATGCTGGTCGACACCCACGTCAACTACGACCCCACCGCCGAGCAGCTGGCCGAAATCACCATCATGGCCGCGCAGGAGATGTGCCGCTTCGGCCTGACCCCCAAGGCGGCACTGCTGTCGCACAGCAACTTCGGCACCAGCGACAAGCCCTCGGCCGTGAAGATGCGCGACACGCTGGCGCTGCTGCAGCAGCTGGCCCCGTGGCTGGAAGTCGACGGCGAGATGCATGGCGACACCGCGCTGGACGCGCCCTATCGCAAGCAGCTCATGCCGCACAGCCCGCTGACCGGCGAGGCCAACCTGCTGGTGCTGCCCAACATCGACGCCGCCAACATCTCCTACAACCTGCTGAAGACGGCCGCCGGCGGCGGCATCGCCATCGGCCCGGTGCTGCTGGGCGCCGCCAAGCCGGTGCATGTGCTGACGCCGTCGGCCACCGTGCGGCGCATCGTCAACATGACGGCACTGACCGTCGCGGACGCCAACGCCGCACGCGCCTGAGCGTCCGGGCGCCGGTCCGCCAGCGCCCGGACTCCCCCAATTGACAGAAGTTTTCAGTCTGAAAATTTCGTCATGGCGCCGTCATGCACCTCGAACAAACAAGCACTTAGCGCAGTGTGAGCGCAGGCTCACATGACCTGATTCCAGACGGCGCGACCGGACATCGGCTTGAGCTTTCGGCCCCCCTTCGGTACCATGTGGGTTTTCGGAACAGGGTAAACCCGTGTTTTTGCTCTCGTGGCTGGCGCGCTCCGGCGCCTCGGCGGTCACCACCGCCCTGCTGCTGTCCGGCCTGGCCGGCGGCGTGCAAGCCAAGGAAGCGCCCACCGCAACGCCCGCTCTGGCCGAGATCGCGCTGAGCGAGCTGCCCGTCCAGGCCCAGGAAACCCACCGGCTCATCCACGCCGGCGGCCCGTTTCCTTATGCCAAGGACGGCGTGGTGTTCGGCAATCGCGAGCGCCTGCTGCCCCGCAAGGCACGCGGCTTCTACCGCGAATACACGGTCAAGACTCCTGGCGCACGCAACCGGGGTGCTCGTCGCCTCGTCTGCGGCGGCACGCCTCCCACGGCGCCCGAAGTTTGCTACTACACCGCCGATCACTATGCCAGCTTCCAGCGCGTTCGCGCCGGCGCCGGCCGGTGAACGTCGAGCGAATCCGAGTTTTGGCAGTTTTGTGACTTGAAAGGAGGAACGCGACCATGCTTTTGCAGACCGTCCGTCCCAATATCGTGCAGGCCATACGGGCCTACCGGGTCGAGGACTTGATGCAGGCCGCCCAAGAAGCGGGCCAGCATTTCCTGTACGCCAACCTGTCGGAGGCGCAGTCCAAGCAGGACGTGCTCGACGGCATCGCGCAGGCCTTCCTGTTCCCGGCACATTTCGGCAAGAACCTGGACGCCCTGCATGACTGCATGACCGACCTCGTCCACAAGGCCGGCTCGCAGCCGGGCTTCGTCGTCGTGCTGGAACAGTTGCCCGACAACGTGCGCTTCGACCGCGAGGCGCGCGAGCAGCTGCTCGATGTGTTCCGCGACACGGCCGACTACTGGGCCGACCGAAAAATACCGTTCCGGTGTTTTTATTCTTTTCAGTAGCCCGCTCCCAAGAAAACGGGTCATGGGAGCGGGCTGCTGAGGTGGCCCCGGTGATTGAAAAGCCTGCGCCGAAAAGCGCGAAGTCGACGATAGGCAACCCCAACTTCGGCATGAACATGCCGATGATGTGCAGCGCCTTCGACACGTCGATGTGGCTGAGCGCGGCCTGACCGCGCGCTCACCGCACGTTCGGTGGCTTGATGCGCCGAACCGTCGATGGACAACAAACGGGACCCTCGGGTCCCGTTTTTCATTGCAGCGCGGCGACTTCCAGTGCCAGCGCGACGAACTCGTCGACCGGCACCTCCTCGGCCCGGCGCTGCAGGTCGAAGTGGCCCGCATAGCCGCGCTCGGTCAGCCACTTGCCCAGGCTGTGGCGCAGCAGCTTGCGGCGCTGCGAGAACGCGCTCGCGACCAGCGCGCCCAGCAGCGCCGGGTCCAGCGCCGGCGGAGCCTTCAGCGGCCGCATGCGCACGATGGCCGAGTCGACGCGCGGCGGCGGGTCGAAGGCCTCGGGCGGCACGTCCAGCACCGACTCGATGTCGTAGCGCCATTGCAGCATCACCGACAGGCGGCCGTAGTCCTTGCCGCCCGGCGCGGCGGCCATGCGGTCCACCACCTCCTTCTGCAGCATGAAATGCTGGTCGACCACCTCGTCCACCGCGTCCAGCAGGTGGAACAGGATGGGCGTGGAGATGTTGTAGGGCAGGTTGCCGACGACGCGCAGCTTGGCGCCCTTGGCGACGGCGAGCGCCTTGAAGTCCACCTTGAGCACGTCGCTCTCGATGACCTCGATGTCGCCGCGCTTGCGCAGCCGCGCCGCGAGGTCGCGGTCCAGCTCGATGACGGTCAACGGCTTGTGACGGGCCAGCAGCGGCAGCGTCATCGCCCCCAGCCCCGGCCCGATCTCGACCAGGGTCTCGCCCGGCTGCGGGTCGATCAGGTCGACGATGGCCTCGATCAGCACCGCGTCGGTCAGGAAATGCTGGCCGAAGCGCTTGCGCGGGATGTGCGACTTCACGACACCGCGCCGCAGCAAGGCGGGCGCAGCCCCGCCGTTCCTCTGGCGGGGGCGGTCAATCCAGCCACTCGCGCACTTCGACGAAGGCCTTGCTGCGCAGGTCCTTGACCCACTCCTGGTAGGCCTCGTCGTACTTCTGCTCGCGCAGCGCGCCGCGCGCCTGGTCGCGCAGCTGCTTCATCTCGACCTCGACCGTGCGGCGCTCCAGCACCTGGATCAGGTGCACACCGAAGCGCGACATGATGGGCGGTGAGATGCCGTTCAGCGGCAGCGCGTTCATCGCCTCCTCGAACTCGGGCACGAAGCCGCCGGCGCCCATCCAGCCCAGGTCGCCGCCGGCTTCGGCGCTGCCGTCCTCGGAGTTGGCCTTGGCGAGGGCCTCGAACTTGGCCTGGCCGGTCTCGATCTGGCGCTTGAACTCGGCCAGGCGCCGCGCGGCGACCTCGGCGGTCAGCTGGGCCGAGGGCCGCAGCAGGATGTGGCGGGCCCGCGTCTGCAGGGCCTGCGTCAGCGACGCGGCACCCTGGCGCTCGACGACCTTGAGGAGGTGGAAGCCGGCGCCGCTGCGCAGCAGCTCGGGCGCCACCTGGCCGGCCTTCAGTGACTTGACCGCATTGACGAAGATGTCGGGCAGGCGGTCGGCCGGGCGCATGCCGATCTCGCCGCCGCGCGCCTTGTTGCTGTCCTCGGAGACCTCGCGGGCCACCTTGCCGAAGTCCTCGCCGGCCTTGACGCGGGCCAGCGCCGCTTCGGCCAGCGCCCGGCGCTCGGCGACGACGTTGGCGGCGGCGCCGTCTGGCACCGTCACCAGCACCTGGGCCAGGTTGATCTGGCCGCCCTGCTCCAGCGCGGCGCGCTTCTTGTCGAGGTAGGCGTCGATCTCGGCGTCGGTCACCTTGATGCGCCCCTGCACCTCGCGCTCGCGCACGCGCTCGGTCATCATCTGGTCGCGCAGGTTCTCGCGGAAGCTCTTGTAGTCGGTGCCGTCGGCACGCAGGCGCTCGCGCAGCTGGGCCATGGTGAGCTTGTTCTGCGCGGCCACGTTGGCCACCACGCGGTCCAGCTCGGCCTCGTCGACGCGCTGGCCGTTCTCGCGGGCGTAGGTGACCAGCACGCGGTCCTCGATCAGCGCCTCCAGCGCCTGCTTGCGCAGGCCGGCCGTCTCGGGCATGACCTCGCCGCGCTGGCGCGCCTCCTGGCGCAGCCGCTCGGTGCGCTGGATGACCTCGCTGGCGGCGACGACGTCCTGGTTGACCACCGCGGCGATGTAGTCCCCCGGCTGCAGCGTGGGCGTCTGGGCGGGGGCCTGCAGAGCGGCCAGGGCCAGCGTCACGGCCAGAAAAGAGGGAACGAGGCGATGCATCATGGTAGGAAGTCTGAACTCGGTGAGCGGTCGGAGCTCAGCCTGCGGTAACCAGGAACATTGTCCTTCAAGACCTTCAGCGCATTGGAGCCCAGCTGTGACAGGCCGACGAGCTCCAGTTGCAGCATGAAACGGGTGTTGGTCTCGGCGCGGCCGGTGGACAAGCGCTCCAGGCCGAAGCGCAGCACCCAGCAGCCGGCGTCGTACTCGAAACCGGCGACCGAGTCGGTCAGGCGCTTGTCGCGCAGCGAGTACTGCACGCGGCCCGCGCTGTACCAGGCGCCGCTGCAGCTGGCGCGGCTGTCGGCGCCGCGCGAGGTGACCGGCTGGCCGTAGATGGGCCATTGCCAGGCGAACTCGACCTGCTCGCTCTGCGCGCGCGCCAGCCGGTAGGCGACGCTGACGGTCTTGTACGGCCCCGGCGAGTAGCGCGCCCGCACGACCGAGCGCACCGAACGGCCGGTCTCGGGGTTGAACTCCAGCGTGCTGTCGGCCCACCAGCGCTCGTCCAGGTGGGCGGCCGCGGCCAGCAGCAGGTCGGAGAAGCGCTGCGTGACGGGCTGGCCGTCCGGCGTGATGCGCTGGTCGCGGAACAGGAAGCGCTGCACGGCGCCCACGCGCAGGATCTCCTCGCCCTTGGCGGCGCTGACCCAGCGGCTGGTCGCGCCGACGCTGACGGCATGCAGGTCCGACACCCGGTCCACGCCCGAGAACTGGTTGTCGGTGTAGATGGAGTCGAAGTTGAAGTCCTTGGGCGCCGCGTCGAAGTTCGGCAGGCTGGCCTGCTCGCGCAACGGCGTGTTCACGTACAGCAGGCGGGGCTCCAGGCTCTGGCGCATCGCGCGGCCGAACAGCTTGGTGTCGCGCTCGAACACCCAGCCATGGTCCACGCTGAAGGTCGGGATCACGCGGCTCATGCGGCGCCGGCCGTCGTCCAGCGGGCGGTCAAGGTCGTAGGCCGCCGCATTGACCGCCAGGCGCGGGATCAGCCACCAGGCCTCGCCGCCCACCGGCGCGGCCACATGGCCCAGCGCGTGCGCCCGCTGGCCGCCACGCGGCTGGCCGGCCAGGGCCGAGCCCGGCAGGTCGAAGCGGTTGTACTCCAGCTCCAGGCCGCCCTCCAGCCGGGCCTTGCGACCCCAGGGGCGGAAGCTGTCCAGCACCGCCTCGTCGGCCGCCGTCGTCACGCGGATGCCCACCTGCGGGCTGCGCTGGTAGGGCGAGTCGAACTGCGCCAGCGCGTCGCTGCCCTGCAGCGTCTGCCAGCGCTGCAGCCGCGCGTAGGTGTCGATGACGCCCCAGGACAGCTCGCGCTGGCGGTTCAGCGTCAGGTCGGTGGCCAGCAGCCGCGGCGTCTGGCTCTCGACGCGGCGCGACAAGTCCTTCCAGTAGTCGTCGTCGGACACCCGCTCGCCCTTGAGCCGGTAGCGCCAGTCGCCCAGCAGGCCGTCGTTGTTGAGCTTCACGCCCCAGCGCGAGCGGCCGAACACGCGGTCGCCCGGCAGCAGGTCGACGTTGACGCGGCCGGCATGGCCGGGCTCCAGGTAGCGGAACTCGCTGTCCAGGCCCACGCCACGCTTGGTCATGATGAAGGGCGTGAACGTCGCATCGCGCTGCGGCGCGATGTTCCAGTAGTAGGGCACGCCCAGCTCGAGGCCGCTGCGGTTGTCCAGGAAGATGTTGGGCGGCAGCAGGCCCGACTTGCGCGCCGAGCTGAGCGGGAAGCTCAGCGACGGTGCGGCCAGGATGGGCACGCCCTGGAAGCGCAGCACCGCGCCCTCGGCCTCGCCCTCGTTGGCGGCCAGGTCCAGGCGCAGCTGCTTGGCCGTGATCTGCCAGGCCGGCTCCTGGTTCTCCACCACCGGGCAGCTGCTGTAGCTGCCCTCGGTGGCGCTCAGGTGCTCGCTGTCCTGGAACTTGATGACGCGGGCCTTGCCAGCGCCGCCGGTGGCGGCCAGGAAGAAGCTGGGCGTCAGGAACTCGCCCTCGAAGCGGCTCACGTACAGCTGCAGCAGCGGGCCGGTGAAGACATTGCCGTTGTGGCTGATGCGCACCTGGCCCTCGGCACGGGCAAAGTCGTCGACGATGCGGTAGTTCAGCTGGTCGGCATTCAGCACCAGTTCGCCGTAGCGCAGTTCGACGCCGCCGGACGCATCGGCCTGCTGGTCGGTCTGCGCGGTGACCTTGCCGGCGCTGATGACCATCGCCGGCCTGGCGCCCGACTTCGCCGCCGGGCCCAGCACGCGGCTGCTGCGCAGCGGCAGCGGCGCGTCCTCGGCCGCGGCCTGGGCGCACGCCTGCCCCCAGGCACACAGGGCCAGGGCGACGAGGGCGGTCAGCGGGGCGGGAT
>CAXDTK010000234.1:0-8600 GCA_963992225.1 uncultured Comamonadaceae bacterium
GATAGGAGTCCGTCTCGTGGGCTCGGAGATGTGTATAAGAGACAGCTCCTCGATCATCGTGTAGCTGGCCTGCAGGTTCTCCAGGCGCGGGTCGTCGTGGCGGAGGCGCTCCAGCTTGTAGTTGGGCGTCTCCAGGTGCTTGTTGGGCACCAGCAGCACGGTGACGCGCTGCTTGAGCTCGATCTTGGTGATCTCGGTGCGCTTCTCGTTGAGCAGGAAGCTCGTGACCTCCACCGGCACCTGCACGTGCACGGCAGCGGTGTTGTCCTTCATGGCCTCTTCCTGGACCATGCGCAGGATCTGCAGCGCCGAGGACTCGGTGTCGCGGATGTGGCCGGTGCCGTTGCAGCGCGGGCAGGTGATGTGGTTGCCTTCGCTGAGTGCCGGGCGCAGGCGCTGGCGGCTCATCTCCAGCAGGCCGAACTTGCTGATGGAGGCGAACTGCACGCGGGCGCGGTCGCTGCGCAGCGCGTCGCGCAGGCGCTGTTCCACGTCACGGCGGTTCTTGCTCTCCTCCATGTCGATGAAGTCGACGACGATCAGGCCGCCCAGGTCGCGCAGGCGCATCTGGCGGGCGATCTCGTCGGCCGCTTCGAGGTTGGTGCGAGTGGCCGTCTCTTCGATGTCGGTGCCGCGGGTCGAGCGGGCCGAGTTGACGTCGACCGAGACCAGCGCTTCGGTGTGGTCGATGACGATGGCGCCGCCGGACGGCAGGGTCACCGTGCGGCTGTGCGCCGTCTCGATCTGGTGCTCGATCTGGAAGCGGCTGAACAGCGGCGCGTCGTCACGGTAGCGCTTCACGCGATGGCCCTGGTCGGGCATCACGTGGTTCATGAACTGGTGGGCCTGCTCGAACAGGTCGTCCGTGTCGATCAGGATCTCGCCGATGTCGGCGGTGAAGTAGTCGCGGATGGCGCGGATCACCAGGCTGGATTCCTGGTAGATCAGGTAGGCCCCCTTGCCGCCCTTGGCCGCCTCGTCGATGGCGGTCCAGAGCTTGAGCATGTAGTTCAAGTCCCACTGCAGCTCGGGCGCCGTGCGGCCGATGCCGGCGGTGCGCGCGATCAGGCTCATGCCCTTGGGGTACTCGAGCTGGTCGAGGTTTTCCTTCAGCTCCTCGCGGTCCTCGCCCTCGATGCGGCGCGACACGCCACCGCCGCGCGGGTTGTTGGGCATCAGCACCAGGTAGCGGCCGGCCAGCGACACGAAGGTGGTCAGCGCCGCGCCCTTGTTGCCGCGCTCTTCCTTCTCGACCTGGACCAGCAGCTCCTGGCCTTCCTTGATCGCGTCCTTGATGGTCGCGTTCTTGACGTCGGTGCCTTCGCGGAAGAACTGGCGCGAGATTTCCTTGAATGGCAGGAAGCCGTGGCGGTCCTCGCCGTAGTCCACGAAGCAGGCTTCGAGCGAGGGCTCGACCCGCGTCACGACGGCCTTGTAGATGTTGCCCTTGCGCTGCTCGCGCCCTTCGATTTCGGTCTCGAAGTCCAGCAGCTTCTGGCCGTCGACGATGGCGAGGCGCCGCTCTTCCGGCTGCGTCGCATTGATCAGCATGCGTTTCATGTCATCTCCTCGCGCGCCGGGCAGGGTCTAACCGCCGCGAACGCGCACGTTCATCACGCTGCCAAGCTCAACACTTGGCAGCTCAAGATGCACGGGCGATGGCTGAGAACCGAGGAAGGAATCGCCCTGGACCGATGGTGTGGCCGACCGTGAGGGTCAGCGTGCCACCGGCGTTGGCGCGTGCGCCGCAACAGCTGTCATGCGAGCCGAGCCGCCGGCTCCCATGCGCACCCGTCCGGCGCGGGGCCGGAACAGGGCGGCCACACCGGGATCTAGCCGGGGCCGCAGGGGTGCGTGTGGGGGGAGGGGCATGCTCATCCGCGTGGGCTGCTGGACGCTGGTGACAGCCCGCGAGGCCGTGAGGCCGGCGCGTTCTGTCGCCATGGAAACCTTGTTGTCTGCGCGCGCCTGGTGCCCGAAGGGCAGCGGGGGCTCGCGGGTTCTTGTGTCATCGCTCTGCCGCGTCGGGCGGCGGGCCGTTCACTCACTCGGGGAGGGAACCTGCCGGCCATCGTTCGCGTTGCATCGCCTGTGGCCAGCGGGGTTGAGCCCCGTCGACCACACGTTACCGCCGCTAAAATCAAACAAATCAAATACTTACGGCAGCAACGTGGTGAAAAGGATTATAGGGGCAGTGCAGGCGCCGCCCGACACCACGCAAACCCCCGTCATGGCCCCCGGCGCGGTACCGGCGGTCAGACGGGTGACGGTGGACGAAGGCTCCGCCGGACAGCGGCTGGACAACTTCCTGCTGCGCGAGCTCAAGGGCGTGCCCAAGACCCATGTCTACCGGGTCATCCGGGCCGGCGAGGTGCGGGTCAACAAGGGCCGCGCGCAGGCCGACACCCGGCTGGAGATCGGTGACGAGGTGCGCATCCCGCCCGTGCGCCTGCCTGAGCGCGCGCCGCAGCCGGAGGCGCCGGCGCGCGAGTTCCCGGTGGTGTTCGAGGACGAGCACCTGCTGGTCATCGACAAGCCGGCCGGCGTGGCCGTGCATGGCGGCTCCGGCGTCAGCTACGGCGTCATCGAGGCGCTGCGCCGGGCCCGGCCGACGGCCAAGTTCCTGGAGCTGGTGCACCGGCTGGACCGGGAGACCTCGGGCCTGTTGATGATCGCCAAGAAGCGCAGCGCGCTGGTCCACCTGCAGGACCAGTTGCGCGACCGCGAGACGGGCAAGACCTATGCCGCGCTGGTGTGGGGCGACTGGCCCGACAAGCTCAAGGTCATCGACGTGCCGCTGGTCAAGTTCGTCGGCAGCGACGGCGAGCGCTGGGTCCGGCCGGGCAAGGCGGACGAAGAGGACGCCAAGCGCTCGATCAGCCTGGTGAAGGTGGTCCAGCGGACGCCGCAGTTCAGCCTGCTCGACGTCACCATCAAGACCGGCCGCACGCACCAGATCCGCGTGCACCTGCAACAGGCCGGCCATGCCATCGTCGGCGACCCCAAGTACGGCGACTTCGAGCGCAACCGCGCGCTGGCGCGCGGGCCGCTCAAGTTCGACCGCATGTTCCTGCACGCCCGCCGGCTGCGTTTCACCCACCCCGCCACCGGGGCGGACGTGGTGGTCGAGGCGCCGCTGCCAGCGGCGTGCTTGCAACTGATCAATCAACGCGCGTGAGCCGCAGCAGTGCGGCCCGATGCGCTCTACTGGATCGCTTCGCCATGGGCCACATCCAGGCTGCGGGCCGCAGCATCCAGGCGCTTGTCCAGTGTGAACAGGCGGGCTCCCGGCGTGATGAGTGCCGAGGCCAGCAGCAGAACGTCGATCAGCCCGAGTCCGCGGCCGTAAAGCTGACGGCTTTCCAGCAGCCTGATGGCCTCGCTGACGGTGGCGCTGCGTGCTTGAGGCAAGTCGCCCAGACTGGCGAGCACTTGGCGGCGCGGCGCTGGCGGCGTGCCACAGGCCAGTTCGCCGATCACCAACTCGTGGCCCAGCACCAGCCCGGCCTGCAGCAGGGCGACCAATTGAGCATCAGTCCGCCGGAAGTGTTCGCTCCACACCGAGGTGTCGACAAGGATCACCGTTGCTCCCGCTCGGGCCTGCGACGCGGGACGTCGAGTGCGTCGGGGATTGCGCCGCCGAGCGCGATCAGCCGCTGCGCGGCTTTGACCTGGACGAAGGTGCGTACGGCTTCTTCGATGAGTCGCGACCCCTCCAGGGCGTTCTCGCTCAAGGCGACGGCCCGTGCGTACAAGTCATCATCCAGGGTGACGGTGGTGCGCATATCAGCTGTCCGCGTAGAATTTGATGTGAATGTGCATCAAATTTGGTGCAGACGCAATTCGCTCGAAGCTTGGCCATGCCATCAACCGGAGGCCAAGCATCGCATTGGCCCTGCGCCTACCGCCAACCTGCGCATTGGCACAGCGCCGACAATTCACCGATGACCGCTCGCCCTCAACGCTTCGACCTGATCGCCTTCGACTGGGACGGCACCCTGTTCGACTCCACGGCGCTGATCGCCCGCTGCATCCAGCGCGCCGCCGTGGACATCGGCCTGCCCGAGCCCGAGTTCGCCCGCGCCAAGTACGTCATCGGCCTGGGTCTGCGCGACGCGCTGGAGCATGCCGTGCCCGGCCTGCCGGAGGACCGCTACCCCGAGCTGGGCCTGCGCTACCGCCACCACTACCTGGCGTCGGAGCATGAGCTGTCGCTGTTCGACGGCACGCTGGCCATGCTGGAAGCCCTCAAGGCCCGCCACCACTGGCTGGCGGTGGCCACCGGCAAGAACCGCGTGGGCCTGGACCGCGTGCTGGCGTCCAGCGAACTGGGCCACCTGTTCGACGGCACCCGCACCGCCGACGAGACACGCTCCAAGCCGCACCCGCAGATGCTGCTGGAGCTGATGCGCGAGTTCGGCGTCGACCCCGAGCGCACGCTGATGATCGGCGACACCACGCACGACCTGCTGCTGGCCGCCAACGCCGGTGCCGCGAGCGTGGGCGTCAGCTTCGGCGCGCACGACCACGAGACCTTTGCCGAGCACAAGCCGCTGTTCGTCGCGCACTCCACGCAGGAACTGCACGACTGGCTGATCCAGCATGCCTGAACCCACCCAACTGCCCGCGCAACGCCTGTGCGCATCGGCCGAGCTGGCCGAGCGCGGCAAGGCCGTGAGCTTCGATGTGCTGCAGTGGCGCGAGCCGGCGCGCGCCTTCGCGCTGCGCTTCGACGGCCAGGCCGTCGCCTACCTGAACCGCTGCGCCCATGTGCCGGCCGAGATGGACTGGCAGGAGGGCGAGTTTCTCGACGGCGACAAGCGCTTCATCATGTGCAGCATCCATGGCGCCGTCTACGACCCGCTGACCGGCCAGTGCGTGATGGGCCCCTGCAACCGCGGGCGCCTGACCAAGATCGCGCTGACGGAGCACGACGGCGAGGTCTACTGGCACCCGACGCGCGACACCCTGCCTGCCTTCCAGGATTGATATGAGCACCCCCAACGACGATCTGCCGCCCCCCATGCAGGAGCCCGTCGGCGTGCCGCCGGCCCCGCCTACCCTGAGCGAGCCCATGCTGGCCCAGCTGGCGCGCGAGTTCATCCGCGAGCGCCGGGTCGAGCGCCGCTGGCGCACGGTGTTCCGGCTGTTCTGGCTGGTGATCGCCGGCATGCTGGTCTACAGCCTGTGGCTGCAGGGCCGGCACGTGACGCCCACGACCACGCCGCACACGGCGCTGGTGGAGGTGCGCGGCGAGATCGCGGCCGACACCGAGGCCAGTGCGGAGATGCTGCTGGCGGCGCTGCGCGATGCGTTCAAGGACGAGGCGGCGCAGGCCGTGGTGCTGCGCATCAACTCGCCCGGCGGCAGCCCGGTGCAGGCCGGCATCGTCTACGACGAGATCAAGCGGCTCAAGAAGCTGCACGACAAGCCGGTCTATGCGGTCGTGGAGGAGATGTGCGCGTCCGGCGCCTACTACATCGCCGCGGCGGCCGACGAGATCTATGTCGACAAGGCCTCGGTCGTGGGCTCCATCGGCGTGCTGATGGACGGCTTCGGCTTCACCGGCCTGATGGACAAGCTGGGCATCGAGCGCCGGCTGCTGACGGCGGGCGACAACAAGGGCATGCTCGACCCGTTCAGCCCCGAGAGCCCGCGGCAGCGCGCCTATGCGCAGGCCATGCTGGACCAGATCCACCAGCAGTTCATCGCCGTCGTGCGCGAAGGCCGCGGCAAGCGGCTGAAGGAAACGCCCGAGACTTTCTCGGGCCTGTTCTGGAACGGCGAGCAGGCCGTGAAGCAGGGCCTGGCCGACCGCTTCGGCAACCTCGACTACGTCGCCCGCGAGGTGGTGAAGGCCGAGGAGGTCATCGACTACACGCCGCGCGACAACGTCGCCGAGCGGCTGGCCAAGCGCTTCGGCGCCGGCGTGGGTGCCGGTGCGGTGCGCGCGCTGCGCGAGATGGCCCCGATCCGCTGACCATAGAACGTCCGCCCTGAACCACTCGTTTCCAGCTGCGCTGCAGCGGGAAGTGCCCTGGGGCCAGAGGCGATGAGTGGCGATGGTGGGGTGAGCGGTGGCCAGGGGCTGCCGTGGCGACGAACCCAAGCAGAGCGCAGCAAAGCACCCCGCAGGAACCGCAGGATCATCCTGCGGCGGTGCCAGGTGGTGTGACGCGTGCTGCGCCTCTGTATCATTGCTACTAGGGTGAAGTTCAGATAGATTTCGTTCCTATGTCAACGAAATCCACCTCAACTCCAATCCGCGTTCAGCAGAAGTTGATTGCGTTTGGATCCCGGATTGCTCTGGCACGGCGAGCGCGGGAACTCTCCCAGATCGATTTGGCCCAATTGGCTGACGTGGGCGTAAGCACGGTTGCCTCGCTTGAGGCTGGTCATCAGGGTGTGTCTGTGGGAAATCTGCTGAAGGTGCTGAAGGCCTTGGAGCTTCTCGACCAGGTGGACGCCTGGCTGCTCCCGCAGATGGACGAAGCGATCATCGATCGGGGCATTCGGGCAGTCATGCCAGCCTTCCCCAAGGCAGGTCGCCGTGGCTGATCAGGGCCAGCTTCTGTCAACGCCGGTGTGGTTCTGGCTGCCTGGTCGCACCCAACCTGAGTTGGCGGCGGACCTGCGCTCAGAAGGAAATGCAAGCCGCTGGCTGTACCGCCAGAACTATCTGGACCATCCAAGCTGGCAGGCTCCTGACCCCGTGCAACTGGGCAGAGTCAATCGCACCAAGGGAGTCCTGATTTCGGATGCCGACAGGCTTCCAGGCGTCCTGCGCGACGCGGCGCCGGCCGGCTACGGCGCTGACCGGCTGGACGCCCAAGCGGGTCGGGAGCTTCGTCCGCTTGAGCGTCTAGAACTGGGCCCCGCTGACGGTGTCGGAGCCCTTGAAGCGAGCCATAACGTAGAGCGCAAGCTGGAGTGGCGGCCTCGCGCTCTGACCGAGCTGGAGGCGCTGGCGCGCGAACTGGACGAGGAGGCTCCATCGAGCCGCGCCATCCGTCGGCTTCAGGATGGCCATGCGACCAGCGCTGGCGGCGAGCGCCCCAAGGTCACCGTGCATGCAGATGGGCGCTGGTGGCTGGCCAAGATGCGCGATCGCAGCGACATCCCATGGCTGCCGGCCAAGGAGTTCGTGGCCATGTCGCTGGCCAGAGACCTGCCCGAAAACTCCGGAGATGGTGTTGACCTTCGGGCGCCCGAGTTTCGGTACGTGCAAGCTGGGGCGCATGCGATTTTTCTGATTGAGCGGTTCGACCGCGTAGGCGCCGACGGCACCGCTCTCCTTCCCGGTGATGCGCCGGCGAGGCTTCCTTTTGCCAGTGCGCACACAGCCTTGCGGCTCCGGCTCGATGCGGTAGCTGGCGACCCGGGGCGGTCTTACCTCGCGCTGGCCGACGAGCTGAGGCGATGGGGGCGCAACAGCCCTTGGCTCGACGGCGATGTGGCGGAGCTCTGGAGACGAATGACGACCAATGCGCTGGTGGGCAACTCAGATGACCACCCGCGCAACCACGGCTTCCTGTTCGAAGGTGGCCATTGGCGCCTGGCGCCGCTCTTCGACGTCACCCCGGTCGCCAACGAGGCGGTCGTTCTGCGAATGGCTGTGGGAGTCGATGGATCGGCCATCCCCTCGGTAGAGCGCTTGCTGGTAGCCGCCAGCCATTTCGGGGTGGATGTCGAGGAAGGCGCAGCCTGGCTGGCAGCCAAGAGCAGGTTCATCGCGCAGAACTGGCAGCGGCGGCTTCGCGAGCTGGGTGTCCCAGATGTCGAGATCGAGCGCACTGCGCCGGCCTTCGCCCTCTCGGAAGAACTGGCCAGCAGTCCGCTCCTGCTGGATGAGGCCTGCGAAGCGGTCAAGCAACAGCTCAACAGGCGTCGGCGTCGGCCGGTAGGCTGATGTCGCCACGGTCAGGTGGTGTACAGCGGTCGGCAATTCGCCTGGAGTACCGCCCGTCCCTGAACCGTCTGCCCCTCGGAAAGACGCTCAGTATTCGCGCTTGGTTGTCGTGCCGCTGCGCCTCCTGCGCAGACACGGCGCTCATCGTCGGGGCCGCGGTGGCTGGCCTGCGTGTGATCTACCGGCGGGGCTTCAACCTGGCCCAGGCCGGCGTCATGCTGCTGGAGCTGCAGGACCTGGGCGACCAGCCGCGTGGAGCTCGGCCTCGGAGACGACGAACCATCACGCGTCCGCGCGCGGCTGATGCAGGCGCTGGCCGCCGTCAACGACCGCCGAGACGGCGGCACCCCTGACGCTCGGGCCTGCCAAGCAGGGCAGGGCGCCGGCGTGAGAGGTGCGTCGGCTGCTGCTGGCCGGGAGATGAGGCAGGAACGGCGCACGCCGGCATGCACCACGGAGTGGGCGGCGATGCCGGTGGTCAGGGCCGACAAAAAAGGCCGCAGCCCGGATGGACTGCGGCCTTGCGCCGAGCGCTGTCGCGCTTACTGCGTCTTGGGTTCGGTCTTGGTGTCGCCCTTCGCGTCACCCTTGGCGGGCATGTGGCCGGCCTTGTCGGCGGCATGCTTCTTCGCATGGGTCTTGTGCTGTCTCTTATACACATCTCCGAGCCCACGAGACGGACTCCTATCTC
>CAXDTK010000235.1:0-8524 GCA_963992225.1 uncultured Comamonadaceae bacterium
AACTGGGACCCGGTGGACCAGACCGTGCTGGCCAACGAGCAGGTCATCGACGGCCGCGGCTGGCGCTCGGGCGCGCTGGTCGAGAAGCGCGAGATCCCGGGCTACTACCTGAAGATCACGCAGTACGCCGAGGAGCTGCTGTCGGCCGTCGCCAACCCTGAAGATCCCGACTACCTCAGCGGCTGGCCCGAGCGCGTGCGGCTGATGCAGGAGAACTGGATCGGCAAGAGCCAGGGCGTGCGCTTCGCCTTCCCGCACCACATCGACGGCGAGGGCGGGCGCCTGTGGGTGTTCACGACCCGCGCCGACACCATCATGGGCGTGACCTTCTGCGCCGTGGCGCCGGAGCACCCGCTGGCCACGCTGGCGGCCAGGACCCGGCCCGAGGTTGCGGCCTTCATCGAGGAATGCAAGGCCGGCGGCACGACCGAGGCCGAGCTCGCCACGCAGGACAAGAAGGGCGTGCCCACCGGGCTGTCCGTCACCCACCCGCTGACCGGCGCGCAGGTGCCGGTGTGGGTGGGCAACTACGTGCTGATGAGCTACGGCGACGGCGCCGTGATGGGCGTGCCGGCGCACGACGAGCGCGACTTCGCGTTCGCGCTGAAGTACGACCTGCCCATCAAGCAGGTCATCGCCGTCGACGGCGAGGCCTACGACGACAAGAAGTGGGCCGAGTGGTACGGCGACAAGGCGCGCGCGCGCTGCATCAACTCCGGCGTGCTCGACGGCCTGTCGCATGCCGAGGCCGTGGACAAGGTCGCCGAGTTGCTGGCCGACCAGGGCCTGGGCGAGAAGAAGACCACCTGGCGCCTGCGCGACTGGGGCGTCAGCCGCCAGCGCTACTGGGGCACGCCCATCCCCATCATCCATTGCGACGATTGCGGCGTCGTGCCGGTGCCCGAAGCCGACCTGCCGGTGGTGCTGCCCGAGGACCTGATCCCGGACGGCAGCGGCAACCCGCTGAACAAGCACGCCGCCTTCCTGAACGTCGACTGCCCCAGCTGCGGCCGGCCCGCGCGGCGCGAGACGGACACGATGGACACCTTCGTGGACTCGTCCTGGTACTTCATGCGCTACTGCGACCCCGCCAACGACCAGGCCATGGTCGGCGCGGGCACGCAGTACTGGATGGGCGCCGATGCCGCCGCCGGCAGCCGCGGCGGCATGAACCAGTACATCGGCGGCATCGAACACGCCATCCTGCACCTGCTGTACGCGCGCTTCTGGACCAAGGTCATGCGCGACCTGAAGCTGGTGTCGGTCAGCGAGCCGTTCGAAAAGCTGCTGACCCAGGGCATGGTGCTCAAGGGCGCCTTCTTCCACAAGCCCGAGGGCGGTGGCAAGGACTACTACTGGGACCACGAGATCGACGTCATCCACGACGAGCGCGGCGGCATCGCCGGGGCGAAGCTGAAGAAGGACGGCACGCCGCTCGAGTACGAGATGACGACCATGTCCAAGTCCAAGAACAACGGCGTCGACCCGCAGGCGCTGATCGACCAGTACGGCGCCGACACGGCCCGCCTGTTCGTGATGTTCGCGTCGCCCCCGGAGCAGACGCTGGAATGGAACGATGCGGCCGTGGAGGGCGCGCATCGCTTCCTGAAGCGGGTGTGGAACTTCGGCATGCGCAACGCCGACGCCATCCGCGGCGGCGGCAGCGACTTCGCCGTACTGAACGGCGACGGCAAGGCACTGCGCCGCGAGGTACACCAGGTGCTCAGGCAGGTCAGCTACGACTACGAGCGCATGCAGTACAACACCGTCGTCTCCGGCGCGATGAAGCTGCTGAATGCGCTGGAAGGCTTCAAGGCTGAAGGCCAGGCCGCAGCGGTGCGCGACGGCTTCTCGGTGCTGCTGCGCGTGCTCTACCCGGCCACGCCGCACATCAGCCACACGCTGTGGCAGGAGCTGGGCTTCGCGGCCGAGCTGGGCGACCTGCTGGACGCGCCCTGGCCCACGGTGGACGACGCGGCGCTGGTGCAGGACGAGATCGAGCTGATGCTGCAGGTCAACGGCAAGCTGCGCGGTTCGGTCAAGGTGCCGGCCGGCGCCGACAAGGCGGCCATCGAGGCGGCCGCGCTGGCCCACCCGGAGTTCGCGAAGTTCAGCGAGGGCCGGGCGCCCAAGAAGGTCGTCATCGTGCCCGGCCGTCTCGTCAACATCGTCGTCTAGAGATGAGCCCACCCCCTACCGGCTTCGCCGGCCCCCTCAAGGGGGCGCCGCCGGCGGCCTGGCAAAGCCAGTTCCGCGGCGGCCGCTTGGAAAGACACCATGCACCGTAGATCCGTTTTGCTAGCCGCAGCGGCGCTGACCGGCTGCGGCTTCGAGCTGCGCCGCGAGCCCGAGCTGCCGTTCAAGACGCTGGCGCTGACCGGCTTCGCGCCGGACTCGCCGCTGGCCGCCGGCCTGAAGCGCCAGATCCGCCGCACGCCGGTGCAGCTGCTGGACGACCCGGCGCGCGCCGAGGTCGTGCTGGAGGTGCTGTACGAGTGGCGCGACCGCACCGTGGTGGCGTCCACCAGCGTGGGCCAGGTGCGTGAGTTCCAGCTGCGCCTGCAGTTCGACTACCTGGTGCGCACCGCGTCCGGCGAGCTGCTGGTGCCCAAGGTCGAGGTGCGGCTGGCGCGCGACATGAACTACACCGAGACCGCGGCGCTGGCCAAGGAGCAGGAGGCCGCCAACCTCTACGGCGCCATGCACTCGGACGCGATCGCCCAGGTCATGCGTCGCCTCGCCGCCGTGAAGCTGAACGGCTGATGCAGCTGCGCGCGGAAGGCCTGCCGGCCCATCTTGCCAAGGGCCTGGCCCGCATCTACACGGTCCACGGCGACGAGCCGCTGCTGGCGCAGGAGGCCGCCGACCTGATCCGCGCCGCTGCGCGGGCGCAGGGCTTCGGCGAGCGGCAGATCTTCACCGTCAGCGGTGCCTATTTCGACTGGGCGCCGGTGCTGGCCGCCGCGCAGGCGATGAGCCTGTTCGCCGACCGCCAGTTCATCGAGATCCGCATCCCCACCGGCAAGCCGGGCAAGGACGGCTCCGAGGCCTTGCAGCGCTATGCCGAGGCCGCGCCCGACGACGTGCTGACGCTCGTCACGCTGCCGCGGCTGGACAAGACGCAGCTGTCCAGCGCCTGGTTCACCGCGCTGGACGGCCACGGCGTGTCGGTGCGCGTGGAGCCCGTCGAGCGCCGACTGCTGCCGGCCTGGCTGGCGCAGCGGCTCAAGGCCCAGGGCCAGCCGGTGCCCGAGGGCGAGGACGGGCAGCGTGCGCTGGCCTTCTTCGCCGACCGCGTGGAGGGCAACCTGCTGGCCGCCCACCAGGAGCTGCAGAAGCTCGCGCTGCTGCACCCCAAGGGCGAGCTGACGCTGGCGCAGATCGAGGCCGCGGTGCTGGACGTGGCGCGCTTCGACGTCTTCAAGCTCAGCGAGGCGGTGCTGTCGGGCGCCGTGCCGCGCCTGCTGCGCATGCTCGACGGCCTGGAGGCCGAGGGCGAGGCGGCCGTGCTGGTGCACTGGACGCTGGCCGAGGACGCCCGCGCGCTGGCCCGCGTGCGCGCCGCGCTGGACGCCGGCAAGCCGCTGCCCATGGCCATGCGCGAGGCGCGCGTGTGGGGCGCGAAGGAGCGGCTCATCGAGCGCATCGCGCCGCGGCTGGACAGCGCCCAGGCCGGCGCGCTGGTGCAGGCCGCGCAGGTCTGCGATGGGCTGGTCAAGGGCCTGCGCCACCCGGACTGGCCCAGCGACCCCTGGGCCGCGCTGCGCCGCTTCGCGCTGATGCTGGCCGAAGCTGCCAGCGGCAAAACCGGGGCAGTTCTCACGGTCCGCTGAGCGCGATTGGGCTATCGTGCGCGGGCAATTGCCGCCGCCATGATGACCTCCCGCCGCCTCGCCGTCCTGACCCTTGCGTTGTCGCCCCTGCCGGCGCTCGCCGTGCCCGTGACCGTGCAGCTGCGCGCCGCCGACGGCAAGCCCGCGGCGGGCGCCGCGCTGGCCGTCGAGGTGCGCGGGCGCACCGGCCGCACCACCACGGCCAAGGCCGAGATCGGCCAGCGTGAGCGCCAGTTCACGCCGCAGCTGCTGATCGTGCAGACCGGCACGGCCGTGAGCTTCCCGAACTTCGACACGGTGCGCCACCATGTCTATTCGATCTCGCCGATCAAGATCCTCGACATCAAGCTGTACTCGGGCACGCCCGCCGAGCCGGTGGTGTTCGACAAGCCCGGCGTCGCGGCGCTGGGCTGCAACATCCACGACCGCATGAGCGCGCATGTGGTGGTGGTCGACACGCCCAGCTTCGCGCGCACCGACGACCAGGGCCAGGCCGGCTTCGACCTGCCGCCCGGCGAGCATGGGGTCAAGGCCTGGCGGCCCGGCCAGAAGTCGGCGACGCTGCAGAGCCTGAAGCTGGTGGTTCCCGCAGCTGGCGGCAGCAGCGTGCTGACGCTGGCGGACTGACGGCTGCCCAACGCACCATGCGCTGGCCCGCCTGGCTGAACCCGCGCCGCCTGCAGGGCCGCATCGTGGGCCTGTTCCTGGCGTTGCTGCTGGTGGTGCAGCTGGTCAGCTTCGGCGCCATCCGGGCCAGCATCACGCACAACGCCGAGGTCTCGCTGGCCGCCGAGCTGCAGACCGGCGAACGCGTGCTGCGCCGCCTGCTGGACCAGCGCGCCGGCAAGCTGCACGACGCGGCCGAGCTGCTGGCCAAGGACTACGGCTTTCGCACCACCATCGGCCTGTCGCTGACCGAGGAAGGCACGGTCGAGACCATCAAGGACGCCCTCGTCAACCAGGGCGAGCGCATCGGCGCCTCGGTGGTGGCCTACTTCGACGACCAGCTGCGGCTGGTGGCCGCCACGCGCGACGGCGCGGCGGCCTTCGCCCCGTCGCTGCAGCAGCTGGTCAACAGCGGCAACGGCAACGGCACGGCGCTGGCCGTGCTGGGCGGGCGCGTCTACCAGGTGGTGGCCGTGCAGGTGCGCACGCCCGCGCCGGTCGGCTGGGTGCTGATGGGCTTCGCGGTGGACCGCGAGGTGCTGGACGATCTCAAGGCCTTGTCGGACCTGCAGAGCGTGCTGCTGCTGCAGCCCCATGGCCAGGGCTGGCAGGGCAGCGTGGCCAACCTGGAGGGCGACACCCTGGCCACGCTGCAGGGCCAGCTCGGCACGCAGCAGCCCCAGGACGGCGTGCTGGCGCTGGGCGGCGAGCGCATGCGCGCGCGCTTCCTGCCGCTGGCCGCGGGGGACGAACATGTGGGCGTGCTGCTGCTGCGCTCGCTGGACGTCGCGCTGGCGCCCTACCGGCAACTGCAGCTGGTGCTGCTGGGGCTGACGCTGCTGGGCGTGGCGGTGTTCGCGGGGGTCAGCGTGCTGCTGGCGCGCGGCATCAGCGGGCCCATCACGACGCTGTCGGCGGCGGCGCGGCGGCTGGAGCGCGGCGACTACGACACGCCGGTGCCGGCCGCCTCGCGGCTGGACGAGGTCAACAAGCTGGCGGTGGCGCTGGAAAGCATGCGCGAGGGCATCAAACGCCGCGACGAGCTGGTCAACAACCTGGCCTATGTGGACCAGCTGACGCAGCTGCCCAACCGCGCGCGCTTCACCGAGATGCTGCACCAGCACCTGCTGCAGGCCCATGCGCCGGGCGCGGTGCTGATGCTGGACCTGGACCGCTTCAAGCATGTCAACGACGTGCTGGGGCACGAGGTGGGCGACCGCCTGCTGCAGAGCGTCGCACTGCGGCTGCAGGCGCTGTGCGAGCCCGTCGGCGCGGTGCTGGCGCGGCTGTCGGGCGACGAGTTCGCGGTGCTGCTGGCGCGCAGCGACGCCCGTGCGGCCAGCGAGGCGGCGCTGGCCATCCTGAAGGACTTCGAACAGCCGCTGCAGATCGACAACGAGACCATCGACCTGGGCGCGGGCATCGGCATCGTGCTGTTCCCCGAGCACGGCACCGACGTCAACCTGCTGCTGGGCCGCGCCGAGCTGGCCATGTATGCGGCCAAGAGCCGGCAGTGCGGCAGCCTGATCTACCACGCGCAGCTGGACGCCGGCAGCCAGGAGTCGCTGTCGCTGCTGTCCGAGCTGCGCCGCGCGGTCGAGAACGACGAGCTGCGCCTGTTCCTGCAGCCCAAGATCGCCCTGCAGACCGGCCGCGTCATCGGCGCCGAGGCGCTGGTGCGCTGGCAGCACCCGACGCGCGGCCTGGTGCCGCCGATGCAGTTCATCCCCTTCGCCGAGCAGACCGGCTTCATCCGCATGCTCAGCGCCTGGGTGCTGGCCGGCGCCGCCCGCTTCGCCCGCGAGGCCGCCGACGCGGGGCTGACGCTGCGGCTGTCGGTCAACCTGTCCACGCGCGACCTGATGGACCAGGACCTGCCCGCCAAGATCGAGGCCATGCTGGCGCCGCTGCAGGTGCCGCCGGGCTCGCTGTGCCTGGAGATCACCGAGAGCGCCATCATGGACGACCCCGCGCGGGCGCTGTCCACGCTGGAGCATCTGCACGCGATGGGCTTCAAGCTGTCCATCGACGACTTCGGCACCGGCTACTCGTCGCTGGCCTACCTGAAGCGGCTGCCGGTGGACGAGCTGAAGATCGACAAGAGCTTCGTCATGGCGATGGAGCGCGACCTGGACGATGCGCGCATCGTGCGCTCCACCATCGAGCTGGCCCACAACCTGGGCCTGACCGTGGTGGCCGAGGGCCTGGAGACGGCCAAGGCCTGGGCCATGCTCGCGCGCCTGGGCTGCGACGAGGGCCAGGGCTACTACATCTGCAAGCCCATGCCGCAGGAGCAGTTCATCGCCTGGGCGCGCGGCTGGCAGCCGCCGGACAACCCCGGCTTCTCGGCCGAGAGCGTGATGGCGCAGCTGGGCTGAGCGACCGGCGCGACCGCGTCAGGCGTCGCCGTCTTCCAGCGCCTCGCACAGCGCCGCGAGGCCCGACGTCACGGTCTGCGCCCGCACCGCCTGGCGGTCGCCGCCGAAATGCTCGCACCAGACCCGGGCCGGCCGGCCGGCATGCACCAGCGCCAGCCAGACGGTGCCCACCGGCTTGGCCGCGCTGCCGCCGCTGGGCCCGGCGATGCCGGTGACCGACAGCGCCCAGTCGATGGGCGCATGGGCCAGCAGGCCGCGCGCCATGTGCTCGGCCACCTCGGCGCTGACGGCGCCGTGCAGCGCGATCAGCCCCTTGGGCACGCCCAGCAGCTCGGCCTTGGCCTCGTTGCTGTAGCTGACCACGCCGCGCTCGAACCAGGCGCTGGAGCCGGCCAGGCTGGTGCAGGCCGCCGCGATCAGGCCGCCGGTGCAGCTCTCGGCCGTGCCGATGCGCTCGCGCCGCTGCATCAGCGCCACGGCGATGCGGTCGATCAGTTCGAGGTCGTTGGCGGACATGACATCACCCCAGGAGCGCGCGCCCCAGCGCGAGGACCAGCAGCGTACAACCGGCCGCGACGAAGTCGTCGAACAGGATGCCGAAGCCCTGGGCCCAGCTGACCGGCGCGCCGCGCTCGCCCTTGAACAGGCGGTCCGCCCAGCCCACCGGGCCGGGCTTGGCGGCATCGAAGAAGCGGAACAGGCCGAACGCGACGGCCTGGCCCAGCCAGCCGGCCGGCGCGGCCACCCACAGGATGAGCCAGAAGGCCAGCACCTCGTCCCAGACGATGGCGCCGGGGTCGGGCGTGTTCAGGTCGCGCGCGGTGCGCGTGCAGGCCCACCAGCCCACCGCCGTGCCGGCACCGATCAGCAGCGCCCAGCCCGCATCGTCCAGCCAGGGCCCCAGCAGCACGAAGGTCAGCCAGGCCCACAGCGTGCCGACGGTGCCGGGCGCCTTGGGGCTCAGCCCGCTGCCGAAGCCCAGCGCGATCCAGTGCGCCGGATGCCGCCACAGGAAGGCCGCGGTGGGCCGGATCGGGGCGCCGCTCATGCCGCGAAATGGTCGAAGCTGCGCAGGCCATGCTCGACGGCCTCGCCCTGCGCGTCGACGACCCGCAGGCCCGGCACCGCCTCGATGACGCCGATGCGCGTCAACGCCACGCCCACGTCCGGCAGCGCTGCACCGGCCGGCGCGGTGAAGACCAGCTCGTAGTCGTCGCCGCCCGCCAGCGTGCACAGGCGCTGCAGCGCCGGCGGCTGGGCGGCCAGCACGGCGCTGCGCGGCAGCGCGTCCGCGTCGAGACGCGCGCCGACATGGGAAGCGGCCAGGATGTGGCCCAGGTCGCCGATCAGCCCGTCGGACACATCGACGGCCGCGGTCGCCACGCCGCGCAGCGCCTGCCCCAGCGCGACGCGCGGCGTCGGGCATTCCATCGCGGCGCGCACCTGCGCGAAGCCCGTGCCGTCCAGCGCCACCGTGCCGCGGAACACCTCCAGCGCCAGCCGCGCATCGCCCAGCCGCCCCGACACCCAGATCCCGTCGCCCGGCCGCGCGCCGCTGCGCAGCAACGCCCGGCCGGCCGGCGCCTCGCCGAACACGGTGATGCAGAGGTTGAGCGGCCCCTGCGTGGTGTCGCCGCCCACCAGCGG
>CAXDTK010000236.1:0-8316 GCA_963992225.1 uncultured Comamonadaceae bacterium
GTATAAGAGACAGCTACAGGATAAAGCGCGACAGGTCTTCGTTGGCGGCCAGCGCGGCCAGCTTGGCGTCCACCGCGGCGCCGTCCAGCGCCACCGCCTGACCGCTGCGGTTGGGCGCGTCGAAGCTGATCTCGTCGAGCAGCCGCTCCATCACCGTCGCCAGGCGCCGCGCGCCGATGTTCTCGGTGCGCTCGTTGACCTCGAAGGCGATCTGCGCGATGCGGCGGATGGCTTCGGGCTGGATGTCCAGCGTGACACCCTCGGTGGCCAGCAGCGCCTGGTACTGCTTGACGAGGCTGGCGTGGGTGCTGGTCAGGATGGCCTCGAAGTCGGCCACAGAGAGCGAGTCCAGCTCGACACGGATGGGCAGGCGGCCCTGCAGCTCCGGGATCAGGTCGCTGGGCTTGGCGAGGTGGAAGGCGCCGCTGGCGATGAAGAGGATGTGATCGGTCTTGACCAGGCCGTACTTGGTCGACACCGTGGTGCCTTCCACCAGCGGCAACAGGTCGCGCTGCACGCCCTGGCGCGACACGTCCGCGCCGCCCTGCTCCTGGCGCGACGCGACCTTGTCGATCTCGTCGATGAAGACGATGCCCATCTCCTGCGCATGGGTCAGCGCGGCGGCACGGATCTCCTCCTCGTTGACGAGCTTGGCGGCCTCCTCGTCCACCAGCAGCTTGCGTGCCTCGGCGATCTTGAGCTTGCGGGTCTTCTTCTGCCCGGCGCCGAGCTGGCTGAACATGCCCTTGAGTTGCTCCGTCATGTCCTCCATGCCGGGCTGGCTGCCGAAGGGCCCCAGCAGCTCCAGGCTGGGCTTGGGCGCGGCCAGGTCCAGCTCGATGTCCTTGTCGTCCATCTGGCCCTCGCGCAGGCGCTTGCGCAGCGTCTGGCGGGTGGCGTTGTCGGCGTCGGTGCCGGGCAGCAACACGTCCAGGATGCGCTCCTCGGCGGCGTCCTCGGCGCGCGTCTGGCAGCGGCGCATCGCCACCTCGCGCTCCTGCTTGACGGCCACCTCGACGAGGTCGCGGATGATGGAGTCCACGTCCTTGCCGACATAGCCCACCTCGGTGAACTTGGTGGCCTCGACCTTCACGAACGGCGCGCCGGCCAGCCGGGCCAAACGGCGGGCGATCTCGGTCTTGCCCACGCCGGTCGGGCCGATCATCAGGATGTTCTTGGGCGTGATCTCGCCGCGCAGCTTGTCGTCCACCTGCTGGCGGCGCCAGCGGTTGCGCATCGCGATGGCGACGGCGCGCTTGGCGGCTTGCTGGCCGACGATGTGGCGGTCCAGTTCGGAGACGATTTCCTGAGGCGTCATCGAGCTCATTCGAGCACCTCCAAGGTGTGGTTCTGGTTGGTGTAGATGCAGATCTCGCCGGCGATCTCCAGCGAGCGCTTGACGATGTCGGCGGCGCCCAGCTCGGTGTGCGCCAGCAGCGCCTTGGCGGCGGCCTGCGCGAACGGGCCACCGGAGCCGATGGCGACGATGCCCTGCTCGGGCTCCAGCACGTCGCCGTTGCCGGTGATGATCAGCGACGCCGTGCGGTCGGCCACGGCCAGCATGGCCTCCAGGCGGCGCAGCACGCGGTCGGTGCGCCAGTCGCGGGTCAGCTCGACGGCGGCGCGCACCAGGTGGCCCTGGTGCTTCTCCAGCTTGGCCTCGAAGCGCTCGAACAGGGTGAACGCGTCGGCCGTGGCGCCGGCAAACCCGGCCAGCACCTGGTCCCGGTACAGCTTGCGCACCTTGCGCGCGCTGGCCTTGACGATGGTGTTGCCCAGCGTGACCTGGCCGTCGCCGCCGATGGCGACCTGCCAGCCGGTGGGCGTCTGGCGCCGCACCGAGACGATGGTGGTGCCGTGAAACACGGCGGAGGAGGAATCAGAAGACATAGAGGTTCCAGGTAAGGTCCGCCCCGGGTTTCGCAAGGCATCCACCGCACCGAACCCGCGTGGCCTGACGACTGACCCAGCAGCTGCCGTGGAACTGGCTTTGCCAGGCCACTGGCAGCGCCCCCTGGGGGACGGCCGCAGGCCGTAGGGGGGATCTAGTTCACCCGGACCTTGACCTTGGCGTGCTCGTTGATGCCCATCGCGCCGAAGAACAGCGCCACCAGGCGGTGGGCATCGTTGAACACCACCATGCGGTTCTCGGTGCGGCGCTGCAGCACCCAGTTCAGCAGGTCGCCGGCGGCCATGAAGTCCAGCCGGATCAGCTTGGTGCAGGAGATGTTGATGAGGCTGGCCTCGCCCACCTCGGTGGACATGCTGCGCAGCACGTCGGAGATGTCGCCGCTGAGCTGGCCCAGCAGCTCCAGCTGCGCGGCCACGCTGCCCGGGTCGGTGAGGTTGGTGTCGAGGAAGCTGGACTGCGCCTCGCTCTGCATGGTGCTGGTGGGCGAGCCGTTGGTCGACGCGCCTTCGCCACCGATGCGGACGCGGCACTTGGCGCGCTCCCAGGACGGCGGCGAGACCTCGTAGGTGACGCAGTAGTCGATGGCCGCCTCGTCGAACTGGTCCGGGCGGTTGGCCAGCCGCAGCGCCTCCAGGCGCAGCATCCACAGCGCCGGGTCGGTGTCGCGCTCGCCCACCGGCGCCAGTTCCTTGAGCTGGTTCAGGAAGCGGTCGCCGCCCAGCCAGCGCTGGTCGACCTGCTGCTGCGCCCATTGCCGGAACAGCTGGCGCAGCTGGATGGCGGCGTCGATGTCCACCTCCTCCAGCGTGCCCCAGTCGAACACCCAGGGCATGGGCAGCGTCTCGCTGCGGCGCTGCAGCAGCGCCACGTCATCGGCCGCCAGCGTGGACGGCGCCGTCCAACTGACCTGGCCGGCCTTGCCCATGGGCGAGCGGTTGGCCTGGCGGGCGGTCTCGGCGACCAGCTTGGGCATGGAGAACCACTGCGGCGCGGACAGGCCGAACTGCTGGGCGTACTCGACGGCCAGCGCCTCGAACTTGCCCTGCGCACCGGTCGCGCGGTAATGGTCGAACAGCACCAGCCAGGTCTCGCCATGCAGGTTGCGGCTGCCGCCGGGACGCACCAGCTCGGTCAGCGCATGCTCGCTGTTCTCGTAGTCGGCATTGGCAAAGGCGATCACGGCCTCGTCCAGCTCGGGGTCGTGCACGACCTCCTGCACCTCGACCGGCGCGGTCGACTGGGCCAGCGTGAACGACAGCGGCATGTCCAGCACCGGCAGCTCGGGCAGCCGGCTGGGCGGCGAGTCGGACAGCGGCGGGATGGCCGCCCCCATCGTGACCGCGGCGGGCGGCGTCGGAGCCGACAGGCGCTGCGCCTCGCGCGGGCTGGAGAACGCGCTGACACGCCCCGCCGCGGTGTCGGACCCGGCCGGCTCCACGACGGTGGACGCAAAGGCGGCCGGGCGCGTGCTGGTGTCGAAGAAGCCGGGCTGCTGCTTGGGCACGGCCTGCGTCGTCGCGAAGCTCTCGCCCACCATCTGCTGCTCGATCTCGTCGATCTTGGCCTTCACGCCCAGGTCGATCTTGGAGTTGGGCTCGCTCAGCCGCTCGTCCTCGCCGAGGCGCGACGGCGAGGAGGCCAGCGCGGCCAGCTGCTCCGGCGTCAGGCCCTCGCGGCGGATGCGGCGCAGCATGTCGAGTTCGCGCTTGCGCACGAAGTCGTTGCGGCGCTTGCGCTCCACCATGGCGCGCAGTTCGGCCTTGGCCAGATCGCCCTCGGGATCGTCCTGGCGCGAATTGATCTCGGCCCAGTCGGTCGTCGGATTGGCGACGAAACGCGCGACCTTGCGGAAAAAGCTGTCGCCTTCCTTGGGATCGGTGGGCTTCGAATCCGACATGTGCTGAATATCCCTTATTCGGCTTCGCGTGGGGTCTTGTCCGGCGACTGCCGTGGAACCGGCCTGGCCGGCCCACGGGCCGTGCCCCCTGGCAAAGCCAGCGAAGCCGGTACGGGGCGGGTCAAATCAGTCCCCGAACATCTTCTGCTTGAGCTCGCGGCGCTGCTGCGCTTCCAGCGACAGCGTGGCGGTCGGGCGGGCGATCAGCCGGCCCAGCCCGATGGGCTCGCCGGTCTCGTCGCAGTAGCCGTACTCGCCGGTGTCCAGGCGGGCGATGGACTGCACGATCTTCTTCAGCAGCTTGCGCTCGCGGTCGCGGGTGCGCAGTTCCAGCGCATGCTCTTCCTCGATGGTCGCGCGGTCGGCCGGGTCGGGCACGATGGTCGTGTCTTCCCGCAGGTGCTCGGTCGTCTCGCCGGCATTCGACAGCACGCCGTTCTTCAGCTCCGTCAGCTTGGCGCGGAAGAACTCGATCTGCTTGGCGTTCATGTACTCCGAGTCCGGCATGGCCAGCACCTCGGCGTCGGTCAGCTCGGCGCCCGATTTGGTCTTCCAGGCGTTGGCCAGCTTGGGATCGCCCTTGGCGGCGATGCGCGGCGTCTCGTCCTCGACGGCAGCGCCGCGCGCGGGCGGCTTGGGCGGCGCGAAGCGATCGGCGAAGCGATTGGCCGGGGCCGGGACGTCGAGCGTCGCGACATCAGCACCGGCGTCGGTCTTGGCACCTGTCTTCGCACCCTTGGGTGCGGCGGCGGTTTTGGGGGCCGGGGTCTTGCTCACTGTCTTCTCCTCGCTCAGGGTTTGCATCGGCGCGGTGTCAGACCTTGGTCGCACCGCTTTTCAGCCGGCAGCCCGAATTTGAGCGCGGCGGATTGTAGCCATGCGGATTCCAAGGTCCGGGCCCGGCGACGAACGCTGTCGCGGCCGGGCAAAAACGTCACGCCAGACAGCCTTCCAAGCCTTGCATCAGGATCTCTTTGGGCAGGTCAATGCCGATGAACACCATCTTGCTCTGCTTTTTCTCGCCCGGCATCCATTTCGGGCCGAGATCGGAGCCCATCATCTGGTGAACACCCTGGAAGATCACCTTCTTGTCGGTACCTTTCATGTGTAGGACACCTTTGTATCTGAGCATCTTGGGGCCATAGACCTGCACGATGGCGCCCAGGAAGTCCTCCAGCTTGGCCGGGTTGAAGGGCTTGTCCGAGCGGAACACGAAGCTCTTCACGTCGTCTTCATGCGCATGGTGATGCGGGTGATCGCAGTGCTCACCATGCTCGTGATCGTGATGAGCGTGGTCATGGTGGTGGTCGTCCGCTTTCAGGAAGTCGGGGTCGATCTCCAGCTTGGCGTTCAGGTTGAAGCCGCGCAGGTCGAACACCTTGGAGAGCGCCACCTCGCCGAAATGCGCCGTCTGGATGGGTGCGCGCGGGTTCATGTGCTTGATGCGGTGGATCAGCGCCTCGACCGCCGCCGGCTCCACCAGGTCGCTCTTGCTGATGAAGATCTGGTCGGCGAAGCCCACCTGCATGCGCGCTTCCTGGCGGGTGTTGAGCTGCTCGTCGGCATGCTTGGCGTCCACCAGCGTCAACACCGAGTCCAGCAGGTAGGCCTCGGCGATCTCGTCGTCCATGAAGAAGGTCTGGGCCACCGGGCCGGGGTCGGCCAGGCCGGTGGTCTCGATGACGACGCGCTCGAAGTCCAGCTCGCCCTTGCGGCGCTTGGCGGCCAGGTCGCTCAGCGTGGTGCGCAGGTCCTCGCGGATGGTGCAGCAGACGCAGCCGTTGCTCATCTGGATGATCTGCTCGTTGGTGTCCGAGACGAGGATGTCGGTGTCGATGTTCTCCTCGCCGAACTCGTTCTCGATGACGGCGATCTTCTGGCCGTGGGCCTCGGTGAGCACGCGCTTGAGCAGCGTGGTTTTGCCGGCACCGAGGAAACCCGTGAGGATGGTGGCCGGGATGAGGCCTTGGGGCTTGGACATGATGGGAACCGTTTTCTGGAAGGCTGCGGATGTGGGGGCTGGACGCCCCAGGACAAGGCCTGGGCTGATCAATCGGCTATTCTGTCCCCTGTCGCAATACCCTGACTGCTCCACTTGAGCGAACCGCATTCAGGCCGGCCCCCAGCACGCGGGGCCGCCAAACACCCGCCCGAGGCCCGCGGCCTGCTGGAGCGCATGCTGGAGTTCCTGCACCCCGGCCCCGACTCCAAGAGCGAACTGATCGACACGCTGGCCGACGCCGAGCAGCGCGAGCTGATCGAGCCCGAGTCGCGCCAGATGCTGGAAGGCGTGCTGCGCATGGCCGAGCTGTCCGCCGGCGACGCCATGGTGGCCGCGCCCCGCATGGACCTGCTGGACATCGACGCGCCCTATGACGAGCTGCTGGGGCTGGTGATCGCCACCGGCCATTCGCGCTTCCCGGTCTTCGAGGGCGCGCGCGACAACATCATCGGCATCCTGCTCGCCAAGGACCTGCTGAAGATGCAGCGCGCGCCCGAGCTGAACCTGCGCGCGCTGCTGCGCCCGACCGTCTTCGTGCCGGAGAGCAAGGGCCTGAACGAGCTGTTGCGCGACTTCCGCTCCAACCGCAATCACCTGGCCATCGTCATCGACGAGTTCGGCAACACCGCCGGCCTGATCACCATCGAGGACGTGCTGGAGGAGATCGTCGGCGAGATCGAGGATGAGTTCGACGACAAGGACGGCGAGTCGGGCATCTACACGCTGGCCGACGGCAGCCAGCGCGTGGCCGGCGACGCCACCATCGCCGCGGTCAACGGCAGCTTCGGCCTGGCGCTGCCGGACGACGATTTCGACACCATCGGCGGCCTGGTCGCCCATGAACTGGGGCGCGTGCCGCGGCGCGGCGAGTCGGTGCGCTTCGCCGGCCTGAACTTCGCCGTCATGCTGACGCGTGGCGGCGCGGTGCGCTGGTTCAAGGTCACGCGCGCGCCCGACGACGACACCGAGGCCGGGCGCTCGTGAGGCCGGTCCCGGGGCCGGGCGCGGCGCCCGGCTGGCGGCCCGGCATCGCCATCGCCCTCGCGGCAGCCGCGGGCCTGCTGCAGACCGCTTCCTTCGCGCCGACCGGGGCCTGGTGGGCGCAGATCGCCGCGCTGGCGCTGCTCTTCCACGTCGTGGCTCCCGCGACGCCACGCACCGCCGCGCTGTGCGGGGCGCTGTTCGGCTGGACCTGGCTGGCCTCCGGCCTGTGGTGGCTGCACATCAGCATGCACCAGTTCGGCGGCATCCCCTGGGTGCTGGCGGCACTGGCCGTGGGGCTGCTGGCGGCCTTCCTGTGCGGCTACTACGCGCTGGCGCTGGGCCTGGCCGCGCGTTTCATCGCGCCGGGCCGCGGGCGGCTGCTGGCCCTGGTGCCGGCCTGGCTGCTGGCGGAGCTGGCGCGGGCGACCTGGTTCAGCGGCTTTCCCTGGATCGCCTCGGGCTATGCCCACACCAGCGGCCCGCTGGCCGGCTGGGCGCCCTGGGTGGGCGTCTACGGCATCACGGCACTGGCCGCACTGGCGGCGGCCGGGCTGACGCTGGCCGGGCAGCGCGCCTGGGGCTGGGCGGCACCGGCATTGCTGCTGCCGCTGGCCGGCCTGCTGCTGCCGCAGGACTTCACGACCTCCAGCGGCCGCGTGGCGCTGTCCCTGGTGCAGCCCAGCATCCCGCAGGACCAGAAGTTCGACCCCGCGCGCTTTGCCGCCAACCTCGAAGCGCTGGCCGGGCTGATCGAATCGGCGCGCGGCCAGGTGGTCATCACGCCCGAGTCGGTCGTGCCGTTGCCGCTGTCTGAGCTGGACCGCGACACGCTGGTGCGCCTGTCGCGCCCCGACCGGCCGGCCTTGCTGGGCGCCTTCCTCGGCGACGCCAACTCGGGCTACGTCAACTCGGTTGTGGGCCTGGGCACCGACTATCACTACGGCAAGCGCCACCTGCTGCCCTTCGGCGAGTTCATCCCGCCGGGCTTCGGCTGGTTCGTGCGGGCAATGAGCATCCCGCTCGACGACCAGGCCCGCGGCGACCACCAGCGCCCCTGGGCCGTGGCCGGCCAGCGCCTGCGGCCGCTGATCTGCTACGAGGACTTGTTCGGCGAGGACTTCGTGCAGAGCGCCGTCGGCCCGGACGCCGCCACCGTCTTCGTCAACGTCAGCAACCTCGCCTGGTTCGGCACCGTCATGGTCCAGGACCAGCACCTGCAGTTCTCGCAGATGCGCGCGCTCGAGTTCCAGCGGCCCGTGGTGCGCTCGACCAACACCGGCTCGACCGCCGCGGTGGACCACCGCGGCGTGGTCACCGCGCGCCTGCCGGCACTGCAACGCGGCGTGCTGGAGGCCCAGGTCGACGGCCGCGCCGGCTCGACGCCTTATGCCCGCTGGCTGGCCGCGCTGGGCCTGTGGCCGCTCTGGGGCCTGGCCCTGCTGGCGCTCGCGGTGGCCCGGAAGGCCGGCCCATAGAATCTGTCTCTTATACACATCTGACGCTGCCGACGAAGGCTTAGGT
>CAXDTK010000237.1:0-8313 GCA_963992225.1 uncultured Comamonadaceae bacterium
GGCGACGAGCGCAAGGCCTTCATGAAGGAATGCCTCAGCGCCAAGAACTGACGCCGCCCTGCGCCGCGACCAGCCGCCCGCCGGGCGGCTTTTTGCTGCCCGGCGGGGCCGGTAGGTTGCGTCCGACACCGGATCGGCCCGCCCTCCGGTGACGGCGGCGGCCCGCAGCGCCGAAAGTGGAGGCATGTGAACGGCAACCGCAAAGGAAGCAACCATGACCTCCCTGCTGAACCCGAACAGTGGCGCCCTCTACTGGCGCGTGACCCTGGTGTCCCTGCTGGCCGCCGCCACGCTGGCCCTGACCGGCTGCGCCGGCATGACCAAGCGTGAGCAAGGCACCGTGGTGGGCGCGACGGCCGGTGCCGTGGTGGGCGGCGTGCTGACCGGCACGACCACCGGTGCCGCCCTCGGCGCCGCCGCGGGCGGTGTCATCGGCAACGAAGTGTCCAAGAAGAAGCACTGAGCGCGCTCACAAAAAAGGCCGGCGGATGCCGGCCTTGCTGCTGGTGCGTGACGCGTCTCAGAACTTGTAGCGCGCTTCCAGGTAGTACTGGCGCCCGGACGCGTCCACCTTCTGCTGCTCCGCCTCGCTGTAGCGGTAGGTGGCGCGGACCGGGTTGGTCAGGTTGGTGGCGCTGAAGGCGATCTGCAGTTCCGGCGTGACGTTGTAGTTGGCCGTGAAGGCCACGTTGGACACCGGCGCCGCGATGGTCGGCGCGGAAGGCATCAGCACGCCGCCGATGTTGGACATGCCCTGGCTGTTGGCCGTCGGCGACGGGGCCGTGGTGCTGGACACGTACTCGCCGCGGTAGTTGTAGACCAGCCGGGCGCTGAAGACGTCGTTCTCCCAGTACACGCCCGCGTTGCCGGCGATCTTGGAGGCGCCGTTCATCGGCCGGCCGTCCTCCACGCGCGTCTCGGCATAGCTGGCATTGGTCTGCAGGCCGAAACCCCACGCGATCGGCTGCTCCCAAGACAGCTCCAGGCCGCGGATGCGCGCCTTCTGCTGGGTGGAGCTGTTGATCAGGTAGGTGCGCACCGTGTTGGTCGTGCCGTCGTACAGGTCCACCGTCTGCCCCGACGCGGTGCCGCCGGTCTTGGCGTAGCCCTCGATCAGCGAGCTGAAGGCGCTCAGTGACACCATGGAGCGCTTGGCGTAGTACCAGGCCACCGAGATGTCCAGGTTGCGCGAGCTCAGCGGCTTCAGGTTGGGGTTGGGGCCGGTGACCGTGCAGCCCTGCGAGCCGCAGGCCTGGGCCGAGTAGGTGGCGCCGTAGAGGTTGTAGTTCTGGCGGCCGATGGTCTTGGACAGGCCCAGGCGACCGATGATGCCCTGGCCGAAGTCGTAGCGCAGGTTCAGGCTGGGCAGGATGTCGTCGAACACGCGGCGCGTGGTCTCCTTGCGGTAGATGGTGCCGGTGGCGCCGTTGAACGGCAGGTTGTCGTAGTAGGGCTGGCCCTCGCTGACGTCGATGATGGCGTCCGGGTACCTGGCGCAGGGCACGAAGGGCTTGCCCGGCTCGATGCGCACGCAGGCGCCGGCGGGGATGGGTACGGGCGTGCGCGAGGTGACGGTCGTGCGCACCAGGCGCACGCCGACATTGCCCGACCACTTCTCGCCGTCCAGGTTCTGCATCAGGTAGGCCGCGCTCTGCACCTCGCGCAGGTCGATGGAGTTGGCGATGCGCCGCTCCCATTGCTGGTTGGTCGGCTTGGCCAGGTCGGCGAACAGGCCGGTCAGCGTCTCCTTGGAGAAGTAGAAGCCGGAGTTGTCGAAGTTGCCGCCCAGGTAGTTGCCGAAGTCGCCGGGGTAGGGCACGGCCAGCGCCGGGTCGGGCGCGTTCGTCGCGACGAACGCCGATTTCAGCGCCACCGTCGACAGGCCGTACTGGCGGCGGTGGTCGGCGTTGCGGAAGCCGAAGTTCATCGAGCTGAAGATGCCGCTGTCCTGCGTGTACTCGCCGTCGAGGGCGAAGCTCTTCTCGCTGTCGACCGTGTGGTAGCGGTTCAGGCCGCTGCGGCCGGTCAGGCGGTAGCCGGGCGTGCCCGGCGCCGCGCCGGTGGCCAGCGGCGTGGTGCCGCTGCCGGCGTTGATCCAGCTGAAGTCCGGCGCCTTTTCCAGGTCGGTGATGTCGTACTTGATGCCCTGGCCGTAGCGCGAGTAGGTCAGGCCGCGGTCCATGTCGGTGTGGCCGATGCCCTTGGTGGTGCTCAGCAGGCCCTTGAGGGTCAGCTTGTCGCTGACGACCCACTTGCCGTCCAGGTCCAGGAAGCCGCTGCTGGCATAGGCGCCGCTGCGGTAGAAGCCTTCGGAGTCGCCGACGTACTGAGCCGGCAGGCCGTTGGCGTAGGAGATCTCGGCGGACTTGAGCACGCGCAGCTTGTGGCCGTAGACGGTCTCCTCCTCCACGATCACCGGGTTCTTGATGGAGGCGTAGACGCGCTGGCCATTGACGTTGGTGGGCGTGGTGCCGCCCAGCGGGCCGGACTGGCCGGCCAGCATCTGGTAGATGGCGCCCATGGTGGCGCGGCCGAAGTTGGCCGCGTTCATCTTGGAGTAGAAGCCCGTCAGGCCCACCTCGGTGTTGGTGGTGGGCTTGAACTGGCCGGAGAACATGCCGCCCTTGCGGTCCCGCACGCCCTCGACGAACTCGGTGGACATCGAGCCCGGCAGCCGCACGCCGTTGAGCTGCGCGGCGGTGTAGCCCGAGCCGGCCAGCGAGGCGTCGGTGATGCCCAGCATGGTGGCGGTGTTGATCTGGTCCCAGCCGGAGTTGGCGCCGTAGGCGAAGCGCGAGGCGGTGTCGCGGCGGATGTAGCGCTTCTCGGCGAACACCTGGCCGATGAAGCCCAGCGTGCTGTCCTCGTTCTTCCAGTTCAGGCTGGCATTGAGCTGCGGGCTGCTCTTGCCGGGCAGGTCGGCGTACACGGCGCCGGCGCTGACCACGCCGCTGAAGCCCTTGGGGCTGTCCAGCGGCTTGCGGGTGGTCACGTTGATCGTGCCGGCCAGGCCGCCGTCCACGATGTTGGCCTGCGAGGTCTTGTAGACGGTGGCCGAGTTCAGCACCGAGCTGGGCATCAGCGACAGGCTGGTGGAGCGGCTGCTGGAGGCCTGGTCGTTCAGGTACCAGTCACCGCCGCTGACCGTGTGGCCGTTGAACAGGATCAGCGACATGTCGGGGTTGGCGCCGCGCATGGCCACCTTCTCGGCCTCGTCGTAGTCGGTGCGCACGGCCACGCCCACGACGCGCTGCAGCGAGTCGGCCAGGTTCTTGTCGGGCATCTTGCCCACGTCCACGGCGGTGATGACGTCCACGTTCGCCGACGCATTGCGCTTGGCGTCCAGCGAGCTTTCCAGCGAGGCGCGGATGCCGGTGATGACGACGGCCTCCAGCTGCTGCTTGGCCTTGGCGTCCTTCTGCGCCTGGGTTTCCGTCTGCTGGGCCAGGGCCGCGCCCTGCAGGCTCAGCAACAGGCCGGCAAGGCCGCAGGCGATGGGGGTGGGCTGGAATCTCATGCTGTGTCCTCACGTTGCGCAACGCAAAGATTCTTGTGCGGCATCTCACACGGCCCCAGAGGTCAGGCCCTCGAAGTCGGCACCGCAGCAACACTCCGCACATCACGGAATGAGCGCGGGGCATGTGCCCCGGTTATGCCCGCATCCGCTCAGACGGCGTGGCAGGCGACCCGGCGGCCATCGACCTCGCGCAGCCGCGGCGCCTCCTCGGCGCAGCGCGGCATCGCCAGCGGGCAGCGCTTGTGGAAGGCGCAGCCGCTGGGCGGGTTCAGCGGGCTGGGCAGCTCGCCGCGGATGACGATGCGTTCGCGCCGGTCGGCGCGCCGGAGCGCCGGCGTGGCGCTCATCAGCGCGCGCGTGTAGGGGTGCAGCGGCGCGCCGAACAGCCGCGTCTTCTCGCCCACCTCCACCGCCGCGCCGAGGTACATCACCATCACCTCGTCGGCCACATGCTCGACCACGCTGAGGTTGTGCGAGATGAAGACGTAGCCGGTGCCGAACTCGTCCTGCAAGTCCATGAACAGGTTCAGGATCTGGGCCTGGATGGACACGTCCAGCGCGCTGACCGGCTCGTCGGCGACGACGATGCCGGGGTTCAGCACCATGGCCCGCGCGATGGCGATGCGCTGGCGCTGGCCGCCCGAGAACATGTGCGGGTAGCGGCGCAGGTGCTCGGGCCGCAGGCCCACCTTGGCGGCCAGCGCGGCGACGCGTTCCTGGCGCTCGGCGGCGGACAGCGGCGTGTTGATCAGCAGCGGCTCGGCCAGCGTGGTGGCGATCGTCTTGCGCGGGTTCAGCGACGCGAAGGGGTTCTGGAACACCATCTGCACGTCGCGCCGCAGCGCCTTCAGCGTGGCGGCGTCGGCGGTCGCCGCATCGGTGCCGCGGATCTTCAGCGAGCCGGCCGTGGGCGGCTCGATCAGCGTCAGCTGCCGGGCCAGCGTGCTCTTGCCGCAGCCGGATTCGCCCACGACGGCCAGCGTCTTCTTCGGCGCCAGCGTGAAGCTCACGCCGTTGAGCGCCTTCACGGTCGCCTTGGGCTTGAAGAAGCCGCGGCTGACCGTGTAGTGCCTGGCCAGGTCCGTTGCTTCGAGCAGGAGGTCAGACATGGGCCGCGGCCTCCTCGACCGGGAAGAAGCAGCGCACGCCGTTCGCCAATGCGGGGCGCTCCGCCACGCAGCGTGGCTGCACGCGCGGGCAGCGCGGCGCCAGCAGGCAGCCCACGGGCCGGTCCAGCGCGCCGGGCACGATGCCGGGCAGGGCGGACAGGCGGCGGGCGCCCTGGTTGTGCTCGGGGATCGCGGCCAGCAGCGCGTTCGTGTAAGGGTGGCGCGGTCGGTCGAAGAGCCCCGGCACGGGGCCGGTCTCGACGATCTGGCCGGCATACATCACCGCGACCCGCTGCGCCATCTCGGCGACGATGGCCAGGTCGTGCGTGATCATGATCAGCCCCATGCCCTGCTCCCGCTGCAGCTTCAGCAGCAGCGTCATGATCTGGGCCTGGATGGTCACGTCCAGCGCCGTCGTTGGCTCGTCGGCGATCAGCAGCTTGGGGCCACAGGCAATGGCCATCGCGATCATCACGCGCTGGTTCATGCCGCCGGAGAGCTGGTGCGGGTAGGCCTCGGCGCGGCTGGCCGCGTCGGGGATCTCGACCAGCTCCAGCAGCTCGACGACGCGTTGCCGCGCGGCGCGCCCGGTCAGGCCGAGGTGGGCCTTCAACACCTCGGCGATCTGGGCGCCGACGGTGTAACTGGGGTTGAGGCTGGACAGCGCGTCCTGGAACACCATGGCCACTTCGCGGCCGATCAGCTGGCGGCGCTCCTTCGCAGAGAGCCGGAGCAGGTCGCGGCCGTGGAACTCGACGGCATCGGCCGTGACGCGGCCGGGCGGGTCGATCAGGCCCATCAGCGCCAGCATGGCGACGGATTTGCCGGAGCCGGATTCCCCGACGATGCCCAGCAGCTCGCCGGGCTCCAGCGTCAGGTCCACGCCGTCCACGGCGGGAAAGGCGCCAAACCGCACGTGCAGGTTGCGGATGTTCAACAGCGGCATCAGGCGACCTTCTTCAACTTCGGGTCCAGCGCATCGCGCAGCCCGTCACCCATCAGGTTGATCGCCAGCACCGTCACCAGGATGGTCAGGCCCGGCAGCGTCACCACCCACGACGCCCGCGTGATGTAGTCGCGCGCGGACGACAGCATCGTGCCCCACTCCGGCGTCGGTGCCTGCACGCCCAGGCCCAGGAAGCCCAGGCCCGCCGTCTCCAGGATGGCCGAGGAAAACGACAACGTCGCGTTGACGATCAGCGGCGCCATGCAGTTGGGCAGCACGGTGATGAACATCAGCCGCCACACGCCGGCGCCGGCCACGCGGCTGGCGGTCACGTAGTCGCGGCCGATCTCGGCCAGCGCCGCCGCGCGCGTCAGCCGCACATAGCCCGGCAGCGCGCCGATGGCGATGGCGATCACCGTGTTCACCAGCCCGGGGCCCAGGATGGTGATCACGCAGATGGCCAGCAGCAGCGCCGGCAGCGCCAGCACGATGTCCATCACCCGCATGATGGCCGGCGACAGCCAGCGCTGGAAGAACGCGGCCAGCAGGCCCAGCAGCACGCCCGGCGCCAGCGACAGCGCCACCGCTGCGAGGCCGATGCCCAGCGAGGTGCGGCCGCCGTGCAGCAGCCGGCTCAGCATGTCGCGGCCCAGCTCGTCGGTGCCCAGCAGGAAGCGCGCGCTGCCGCCCTCGGCCCAGACCGGCGGCGTCAGCATGTGGTCGCGGTACTGCTCGATGGGGTCGTGCGGTGCGATCAGCGGCGCGAACAGCGAGGCCCCTGCGATGGCGGCGAACACGACCAGCGCGACGAACGCGCCGCGGTTGGCGGTGAAGCCCAGCCAGAACTCGCGCAGCGGGCCGGGCGGCTGACGTTCAATGACGACGGCGCTCAATGGCCACCTCCACGAATCCGCGGATTCACCACGCCGTACAGCACATCCACGATCAGGTTCACGCCGATGAAGGTCAGCGCCGAGATCAGGATGCCGGCCTGCACGACCGGATAGTCGCGCCGCGCGATGGAGTCGATCAGCCATTTGCCGATACCGGGCCAGCTGAAGATGGTCTCGGTCAGCACCGCGCCGGCGAGCAGGCTGCCGGTCTGCAGGCCCACCACCGTCAGCACCGGGATCAGCGCGTTGCGCAGCGCGTGCACGACCACCACCCGCGTGGGCGACAGGCCCTTGGCGCGCGCGGTGCGCACATAGTCCTCGCGCAGCACCTCCAGCATGCTGGAGCGCGTCATGCGCGCCACCACGGCCAGCGTGCTGGTGCCCAGCACCAGCGCCGGCAGGATGAGGTGCATCAGGGCCGACTTGAACGCGCCTTCCTCACCCGACAGCCAGGCGTCGATGAGCATGAAACCGGTCACACGCTCGGGGTCGAACTCGATGCCGATGCGGCCGCTCACCGGCGTCCAGCCCAGCCCCACCGAGAAGTACATGATGAGGATCAACCCCCACCAGAACACCGGCATGGAGTAGCCCACGGTGGCCAGCCCCATCACGCCCTGGTCCAGCAGCGAGCCGCGCTTCAGGCCGGCGCTGACGCCCAGCAGCAGCCCGAAGCCGACGGCAAAGATCAGCGCCGCCGTGGCCAGCTCCACGGTGGCGGGGAACAGCGCCGCGAACTCCTTGCTGACCGGCTCGCGGCTGACCAGGCTCTGGCCCAGGTCGCCCTGCAGCAGCTTGCCGACATAGTCCGCGTACTGCACCGGCAGCGGCTGGTCCAGGCCCATGCGCTTGACCAGCGCGGCATGCGCCTCGGGGTCCAGCCGGCGCTCGCCCATCATCACCTCGATGGGGTCGCCCGGCACCAGCCGGATCAGGCCGAAGGCCACCAACGTGATGCCGATCAGCGTCGGCACCAGCGTGGCCAGGCGTTTGAGCAGGAAGGCCAGCATCCGGCGGCGTCAGAAGCGCGAGGTGTAGGGCCGCGTCTCGGGCTCGACCGCCACGGCCATGCGCATGCCGCCCGGCGTGGCGGCCACCTCGATCAACGCGGCCGTCTCGGCGTCCGGCGTGCCGGCGATGTCGCTGGGGCGGTACTTCATCTGGAAGGTGGCGATGGTCTCTTTCGTCAGCGTGTCCAGCTGCCCGCTGCGCGGCACGTTGTAGCCGATGCGGATCAGCCGCTCCTGCAGCCAGCCGATGTCGCGCGGCGCCACCTCGTGCTCCAGGCGCTTGAGCAACACCCAGCTGGCGTCGGGCCAGGGGATCAGGCCGGCCTCGTGCAGCTGCTTCCACGGGAAGTTGGGGCCCGGGTCCTGCTTGCGGCCGGGGGCGATGTCGGCATGGCCGATGACGCGCTCGGGCTTGACGTTATGGCGGGCCTGGATGTCGCGCACCAGCGCGATGACCTCGTCGATCTGCGCCTGCGGGAACGGCGCATAGACGCGGCCGGCCGCCGTGTCGGTGTAGCCGGGGTTGACGATCTCGATGCCGATGGAGGAGGAGTTCAGGTTCTGGTGCCCGGCCCAGAAGCTGGCGCCCGCATGCCAGCTGCGGCGGTTCTCGTCCACCAGCGCGTAGCTGATGGCCGGGTTGTCGCGCACCAGGTAGTGGCTGGACACCTGGCCGCCGGTGGTCAGCACCTTCAGCGACTTCTCCCAGTCCAGCACCGTGTAGTGCAGCACGATGAAGAGGCTGCGGCTGTCCTGGTTCAGCGAGGTGTAGCTGCGGTCGATGCGCGGTGCGCGCACCGCTGTCTCTTATACACATCTCCGAGCCCCCGAGCCGGGC
>CAXDTK010000238.1:0-8247 GCA_963992225.1 uncultured Comamonadaceae bacterium
CGGCCCCCCCCCCCCCCCCGGCGGGGCGGGGGGGGGGGGGGGGGGGTCTGGGCATGGGCGACCGCGGCCAGCGCGAGCAGGGTGGCAGCGGCCAGGGCGGTGCGGGTCATCGGAATCATGGGTGGCAAGGTCCGAGGGATTGAGAAAAGGCGAGCACTGTGGCTGGCAGCGACACTCGCGTCAATCCGCGTCCTCCCGCGTCGCGGGGGCACCAAACTTCACGCCAAAACTTCCGTCATGGATCTCACGCATCTGCTCTATTTGCATGGCTTCCGCTCGTCGCCCGCCTCGGCCAAGGCCCGGCGCATGGCGGCCTGGGCGGCGGGCCAGCCCGGCCTCACGTTCGCCTGCCCGCAGCTGCCGCCCTCGCCGCGCGAGGCCATGGCGCTGGTGGCCAGCCTCGTGGCCGGCTGGCCGGCGCAGGGCGCGGCCGTGGTGGGCAGTTCGCTGGGCGGCTTCTACGCCACGGCGCTGGCCGAGCAGCCGGCGCACCGCGGCTGGAAGGTCGCCGTGCTGAACCCGGCCGTCGACCCGGCCCGCGACCTGGCCCGCCACATCGGCACGCAGACCGGCTGGCACGACCCCGAGCTGCGGTTCGAGTTCACCGCCGCCCATGTGGCCGAGCTGGCCGCGCTGGCGCCGCCCGCGCAGCTGACCACGCCGGCGCGCTACTACGCGCTGATCGCCAAAGGCGACGAGCTGCTGGACTGGCGCGAGATGCTGGCCCGCTACGCCGGCTGCGACGGCGAGGTGCTGCCCGGCAGCGACCATGGCTTGAGCGACTTCGAGGCCCACCTGCCGGCGCTCGTCCGGCACCTGCAAGGCTGAGGCGACAATCGCCCGCTTATGTTTGCGCTGTTTGATGATGCCGGGAAGTTCCTCGCCGGCCGTGTGATGTCGGAGGCCGATGCCTCGCTGCAGGTGGAGCTGGACTCCGGCAAGCGGGTCAAGGTCAAGGCCGCCAATGTGCTGTTGAAGTTCGAGCAGCCGGCCCCCGCGCTGCTGCTGAGCGAAGCCCGCACGCTGGCCGACGACATCGACCTGGACCTGGCCTGGGAGTTCGCCCCGGAGGGGGAGTTCGGCTTTGCCGACCTGGCCCGCGACTACTTCGACGCCAAGGCCGGCGTGGTGCAGCAGGCCGCCGCGCTGATGCGGCTGTTCGAGGCGCCGCACTACTTCCGCCGCGCCGGCAAGGGTCAGTTCAAGAAGGCGCCGGAGGAGACGGTCAAGGCCGCGCTGCTGGGCATCGCGCGCAAGGCCCAGCAGCAGCAGCAGATCGAGCAATGGGCCGAGGAGCTGGCCCAGGGCCGCTGCCCGCCCGCCATTCAGGACCAGATCTACAAGATCCTGTTCAAGCCCGACAAGAACGGCCCCGAGTACAAGGCCGTGGTCGAGGCGGCCAAGCGCTCGCACAAGGCCCCGCTGGACCTGCTGCAGGCCGCCGGCGCCATCACCAGCGCCTACCAGTTCCACTGGAAGCGCTTCCTGTTCGAGAACTTCCCCAAGGGCACCGGCTTCCCTGCGCTTTCGGCGCCGGAGATCAGGGACGAGCTGCCGCTGTCGCCCGCGCGGGCCTTCTCCGTCGATGACTCGCAGACCACCGAGATCGACGACGCGCTGTCGGTGCAGGGTCTGGGCACCGGCACGGTGGTGTTCGGCGTGCACATCGCCGCGCCGGGCCTGGCTATTCAACCCGACTCGGCCGTCGACAAGGTCGCCCGCGAGCGGCTGTCGACCGTCTACATGCCGGGCTGGAAGATCACCATGCTGCCCGACGAGGTGGTGCAGGCCTACACGCTGATCGAGGGCCGCGACTGCCCGGCCGTGTCCATCTATTTCACGATGGACGAGGCCACGTTCGAGATCAGGGCGCGCGAAACCAAGCTGGAGCGCGTGCACATCGCCGCCAACCTGCGCCATGACAAGCTGGACGGCATCGTCACCGACGCCTCGCTGTCCGGCGAGGCCCCGGCCCACTACGCCTTCGCGCCCGAGCTGGCCTTCTGCTGGCGGCTGGCCAAGGCGCTGAAGGCGCAGCGCGAGGTGGTGCGCGGCAAGCCCGAGAACTTCAACCGGCCCGACTACAACTTCCGCCTGGCCGGCGAGCGCATGGAGCCGCCCAACGGCAGCGAGTCGGTCGAGATCGGCGTGCGCGCCCGCGGCAGCTCGCTGGACCTGATCGTGGCCGAGGCCATGATCCTGGCCAACTCCGCCTGGGGCGGCTGGCTGGCCGAGCTGGGCCTGCCGGGCATCTACCGCAGCCAGGCCAGCCTGGCGCCCGGCATCAAGGTGCGCATGGGCGTGAAGGCGCTGCCGCATGCCGGCATGGGCGTGGCGCAGTACACCTGGGCCACCTCGCCGCTGCGGCGCTACGTGGACCTGGTCAACCAGTGGCAGATCATTGCCTGCGCCCGCCATGGCAAGACGGCGGCGCTGGTGGCGCCCTTCAAGCCCAAGGACGCGCAGCTGTTCTCCATCATCTCGGGCTTCGAGTCGGCCTACACGGCCTACAACGGCTTCCAGAACGGCATCGAGCGCTTCTGGACGCTGCGCTGGCTGGAGCAGAACGGCACCACCGAGCTGACCGCCGCCGTCATGAAGGACGGGCTGGTGCGCGCCGACGACCTGCCGCTGGTGTTCAAGGCGCTGGGCTGCGAGAACCTGCCGCGCGGCAGCCATGTGCGGGTGCGCATCACCGGCCTGGACGAGATGACGCTGGACGTGCATGCCACGCTGATCGAGCGCCTGGACGAGCCGGTGGCACAGGCCGACGTGGAAGGCGACGACGAGGAGCTGGAAGCCGCCGCGGCGCCGATCGCGCTGGCCATCGACCTGAACGACGGCCCCGGCGACGCCGAGGCCGCCACCAGCGCCTGACGATGCGCCGCCCGAGCACCCTGCAGATCGCGCTCGCGTTCTCGCTCGGCGTGCACGCGGCGCTGCTCAGCCTGCGCATCGCAGCACCCGAGGCCTTCAACCGCATCTTCCAGGACACGCCGCTGGAGGTGGTGCTGGTCAACACCCGCTCCAACGAGGCGCCGGTGAAGGCCGCCGCGCTGGCGCAGGCCAACCTGGCCGGTGGCGGCAACATGGAGACCGGCCGCGCCACCTCGCCGCTGCCGCCGGCGCGGCGCACCGAGGTGGGCGACGCGGCCGAGGCCCAGCACTCGCAGATCACCCAGCTGCAGCAACAGCAGCAGCAACTGCTGACCCAGGTGCGCCGCGAGCTGGCGCTGCTGCCGCCACCCGACCCGCGCCGCGAGAAGAGCGATCCGACCGAGCGCGCCCAGGCCGAGAAGCGCCGCCAGCTGGTGGAGCTGCTGGCCGAGATCGAGAAGCGCGTCAACGAGGAAAGCGCCCGCCCGCGCAAGCGTTACGTGAGCCCCGCCACCCGCGAAGTGGTCTACGCGCAGTACTACGACACGCTGCGCCGCCGCATCGAGGAGCGCGGCACCCGCGACTTCCCCGAGGCGCGCGGCAAGAAGCTCTACGGCGAGCTGACCATGAACATCCACATCGACCACAAGGGCCGCGTCATCGAGACCGACGTGCTGGCCTCCAGCGGCAACGTCACGCTGGATCGCCGCGCGGTCGCCATCGTGCGGGCAGCCTCGCCGTTCGGCAACTTCAGCCCCGACATGCTGCGCGGCGCCGAGGTGCTGGTCATCACGTCGCGCTTCCGCTTCACGCGCGACGAGGGGCTGGAAACCACGCTGACAGGACAGAACCCATGACCGACCGATATGCCGTCGTCGGGAACCCGGTCGAGCACAGCCGCTCGCCGGCCATCCACGCGATGTTCGCGGCGCAGACCGGCCAGGCGCTGAGCTACGAGCGCCTGCTGGCGCCGCTGGACGGCTTCGCCGCCACGCTGCGCGACTTCGCCGCGGCCGGCGCCCGGGGCTGCAACGTCACCGTGCCCTTCAAGTTCGAGGCCTTCGCGCTGGCGCCGCTGCGCACCGAACGTGCGCAGCTGGCGGGTGCCGTCAACACGCTGCGCTTCGACGCCGCGGGCTGGGCCGGCGACAACACCGACGGCGCGGGCCTGGTCAACGACATCCAGCGCAACGCCGGGCGCCCGCTGGTCGGCCGGCAGGTGCTGCTGGTGGGCGCGGGCGGTGCGGCGGCCGGCGTGCTGGGCGCCTTGATCGCCACCGGCCCGGCCTGCATCACGGTCGTCAACCGCAGCCTGGACAAGGCGCAGGCGCTGGTCGCCAGCCATGCCCACCTGGGCGTGCCCCTGGCCGCAGCGACGCTGGCCGACGCTCCGGCGGCCCAGCACATCGTCGTCAACGCCACCAGCTCCAGCCTGGCCGGCGCCGCCTCGCCCGTGGACGCCCGCGTGCTGGCGCCCGGCGCGCTGGCGCTGGACATGATGTACGGCCCCAAGGCGCAGGGCTTCCTCGACTGGGCCGCGGCCCAGGGTGCCGAGCCGCGCGACGGCCTGGGCATGCTGGTGGAACAGGCCGCGGAGGCCTTCTTCTTCTGGCGCGGCGTGCGGCCCGACACGGCCCCGGTGCTGGCAGCGCTGCGCCGCGAACTGGGAGCCGCGCGGTGATGCGCCACCTCGGCCGGCTGGCCGCCCTGCTGGCGCTGGGGGTGCTGTGTCTGCAGCTCTGGTTTGCCGGCCGCATCGCGCTGATGGCCTGGATTGCGCCGCAGTCCACCAGCTTCCAGCGCAGCGAGGCGCTGCGACTGCTGCAGGAGAAGCAGCAGGTCGCCTGGGCGCAGGCCTGGGTGGACGACGCCCAGCTGCCCCGCACGCTCAAGCGCGCCGTCATCGCCAGCGAGGACGACGGCTTCGCCGACCATGGCGGCGTCGACTGGGACGCCCTCGAAGGCGCCTGGAAGAAGAACGAGAAGGCCCAGGCACGCGCGGCGGCGCGGGGCAAGACGCCCAAGGTGATCGGCGGCTCCACCATCACCCAGCAGCTGGCCAAGAACCTGTTTCTGTCGGGCGAGCGCAACCTGGTGCGCAAGGGCCAGGAGCTGGTGCTGACACTCACGCTGGAGGCGCTGCTGGACAAGCGGCGCATCCTGGAGATCTACCTGAACAGCGTCGAATGGGGCGAGGGCCTGTTCGGCGCCCAGGCCGCCGCACGCCACTACTTCCGCACCGACGTGTCGCGCCTGGGCGCCTTCGAGGCCGCACGGCTGGCGGTCATGCTGCCGGCGCCCAAGCGCTTCGAGCGCCAGCCGGCCTCGGCCTATGTGATGGCGCGGGCGGCCGTGATTGCCGGCCGCATGAACGACGTCAAGCTGCCATGAGCGGCGCCCTCGCCCCATGACCGACCTCACCGAAGAAATCGCCGCCGCGGCGGCCCGCCTGATCGTCGACGAAGGCATGGACTGGGGGCCCGCCAAGCAGCGCGCCGCCCGCGACCTGGGCGCGCCGCGCGCCGCGCTGCCGGGCAACGACGTGGTGGAGGACGCGGTGCGCGAGCACATCGCCATCTTCCACGCCGACACCCAGCCGGCCGAGCTGCGGGCGCTGCGCGAGCTGGCCGCCCAGTGGATGGAGCGCCTGGCCGAGTTCCGCCCGCACCTGACCGGCGCCGTCTGGCGCGGCACGGCCACAAAGCTGTCCAACGTCCACCTGCAGCTGTATTGCGACGACAGCAAGGCGACCGAGATCGCGCTGCTCAACCGCGGCCTGAGCTTCGACGTGGCCGAGACCACGGCCGGCCGCGGCCGGCCGGTCGACATGCTGATCCTGGACGTGCCCTGCCCGGCGCTGGGCGAGCGCGTCACACTGTGCCTGACCATCCTGGACTTCGACGACCTGCGCGGCGCCCTCAAGCCGGACGCGCGCGGCCTGGCCGAGCGCGGCGACCTGGCCGCGCTGCAAACCCTGCTGGACACCCCATGACCCCTGTCACCCGCCGCCGCCTCCTGCTCGCCGGCACCGGCCTGACCGCCGCCGCGGTCGGTGCTGCCGTGGCCTGGCGCCGCCCCGGCCAGCCGGCCGCCCCGTCGGCGGTCGCCGAGGCGTTCTGGCGCCGCCGCTTCGCCACCGTCGACGGCGCCGAGCTGGACGTCGCGCGCTGGCGCGGCAAGCCACTGCTCGTCAACTTCTGGGCCACCTGGTGCCCGCCCTGCGTCAAGGAGCTGCCCGAGATCAACCAGTTCTACAACGAGGCCCGGGCGCGCGGCTGGCAGGTGCTGGGGCTGGCCGTGGACCAGCCGGCGCCGGTCAAGGCCTTCCTGCTGAAGACGCCGCTGGACTTCCCCATCGCGCTGGCCGGCGCCGAAGGGCTGGGGCTGGTGCGCGAGCTGGGCAACCCGGCCGGGGGCCTGCCGTTCTCGCTGGTGTTCGACGACAGCGGCGACATCAGCTGGCGCCGCCTGGGCGTAACCCGGCTGGACGAGCTGCGCACGCTCGCCAAAGGCTGACCGCAGCGCCTGCGGGGGGCCACCACGCCGGCCCCACCGAGAATTTCCCCAATCGACGGGATTTCGGCGCCAAAACGCGTAAAGTTCGCCCTTCCTCAATTTAGTGGCGGCTCTCTAGGCCGTTCCGGTCCGCCGGTCGCCACCTGTTTGATGCAAGTTCTCGTCCTGCATGGCCCCAACCTCAACCTGCTCGGCAGCCGCGAGCCCGAGGTGTACGGCGCGCAGACCCTGGCGCAGATCGACGCCGAACTGAGCGCGATCGCCGCCGATGCCGGCGCCGTGCTGAGCAGCTTCCAGAGCAACCACGAGGGCGCGCTGGTGGACCGCATCCAGGCGGCCCGCACCGACGGCACGCAGTTCATCCTCATCAACCCGGCGGCCTACACCCACACCAGCGTCGCCATCCGCGACGCGCTGGCCGCCGTGGCCCTGCCCTTCATCGAAGTCCACCTGTCCAACATCCACCGCCGCGAGGCCTTCCGCCAGCACAGTTACATGAGCGAGCTGGCGGTGGGCGTCATCTGCGGCTTGGGCGCCAACGGCTACCGCCTGGCCCTGCGCCACGCCCTCCAATCGTTGGGAGCCGCCGGCGCCTGAACCGCCGACGGCCTCTCCTGTCAGTCCCCCACAACAACAACAGCCTGGAGCCCCCATGGACCTGCGCAAGCTCAAAACCCTGATCGACCTGGTCTCGGAATCCAACATTTCCGAGCTGGAAATCACCGAGGCCGACGGCAAGGTCCGCATCGTCAAGGCCGACCCGGCCGCCGCCGCCGCGATGCAGCCGGTCTATGCACCGGCGCCGGCGCCGGTCGTCATGGCCGCGGCCCCGGCCACCGCCGCAGCGCCCGCCGCCGCCCCGGCCGCGCCGATCGAGACCGGCCACATCGTCAAGTCGCCCATGGTCGGCACCTTCTACCGCGCCTCCAGCCCGAACGCCAAGCCGTTCGCCGACGTGGGCCAGGCCGTCAAGGAAGGCGAGGCGATCTGCATCATCGAGGCGATGAAGATCATGAACGAGATCGAGGCCGACAAGTCGGGCACGATCACCAAGATCCTGTGCGAGAACGGCCAGGCCGTCGAATTCGGACAGCCGCTGTTCGTGATTGAGTAAGGACTTCTGATGTTCAAGAAAGTTCTTATCGCCAACCGGGGCGAGATCGCGTTGCGCATCCAGCGCGCGTGTCGCGAGCTGGGCATCAAGTCCGTGGTCGTCTACTCCGAGGCCGACCGCGACGCCAAGTACGTGCGCCTGGCGGACGAGGCGGTCTGCATCGGCCCCGCGCCGTCGGCGCAGAGCTACCTCAGCATGCCGGCCATCATCGCGACCGCCGAGGTCACCGATGCCGAGGCCATCCACCCCGGCTACGGCTTCCTGAGCGAGAACGCCGACTTCGCCGAGCGCGTGGAGCGCAGCGGCTTCACCTTCATCGGCCCCACGCCGGAGTCTATCCGCCTGATGGGCGACAAGGTCTCGGCCAAGCAGGCCATGATCCGCGCGGGCGTGCCCTGCGTGCCGGGCTCCGAGGGCGCGCTGCCGGAGGACCCGAAGGAGATCATCCGCATCGCCCGCTCGGTGGGCTACCCCGTCATCATCAAGGCAGCCGGCGGTGGCGGCGGGCGCGGCATGCGCGTCGTGCACACCGAGGCGGCGCTGGTGCATGCGGTGCAGACGACCCGTGCGGAAGCCGGTGCGGCCTTCGGCAACCCCGAGGTCTACATGGAGAAGTTCCTCGAGAACCCGCGCCATGTGGAGATCCAGATCCTCGCCGACACGTTCAAGAACGCCGTCTGGCTGGGCGAGCGCGACTGCTCCATGCAGCGCCGCCACCAGAAGATCATCGAGGAGGCGCC
>CAXDTK010000239.1:0-8212 GCA_963992225.1 uncultured Comamonadaceae bacterium
GTGATCAACATCGCCCGCGCGGGCCGGCGCGCGGGCGGTGGGCGGTGGGGGTGGTGAGGGGCATGCGGAGGCGCCTCAGCCGTGGCAGAGCCGGTAGACGAGGTTCTCCAGCTTCTACTGGCGGCCGGACACCGGCGCCACGTCGGAGTTGCCGGCCAGCACCGCGTCGGCCAGCTGGCCCAGCGAGCGGCGGCCCTGCAGGATGTCCTGACCGGCCGGGGTGTCCCAGCCGGCGTAGCGGGCGTCGACGGCGGCCTGCAGGCGGCCGTCGGTGATCATCTTCTCGGCGATCAGCAGCGCCTGGGCGCAGACGTCCATGCCGCCGATGTGGCCGTGGAACAGGTCCTCGGCGTCCAGCGACTGGCGGCGCACCTTGGCGTCGAAGTTCAGGCCGCCCGAGCCCAGGCCGCCGGCCTGCAGCACGTGGTACAGCGCCAGCGCCGTCTCGGGCACGTTGTTGGGGAACTGGTCGGTGTCCCAGCCCAGCTGCGGGTCGCCGCGGTTCATGTCCAGGCTGCCGAGGATGCCCAGGGCGCCCGCGGTGGCGATCTCGTGCTCGAAGCTGTGGCCCGACAGCGTCGCGTGGTTGGCCTCGATGTTGACCTTGACCTCCTTCTCCAGCCCGTAGCGCACCAGGAAGCCGTAGACGGTGGCGGTGTCGAAGTCGTACTGGTGCTTGGACGGCTCGCGCGGCTTGGGCTCGATGAGGATGGCGCCCTTGAAGCCGATCTTGTGCTTGTGCTCCACCACCATGTTCAGGAAGCGGCCCAGCTGGTCCAGCTCCTGGCCCACGCGGGTGTTCAGCAGCGTCTCGTAGCCCTCGCGGCCGCCCCACAGCACGTAGTTCGCGCCGTCCAGCTTCAGCGTGGCGTCCAGCGCGTCGCGCACCTGCAGCGCGGCCATCTTGAAGACCTCGGGGTCGGGGTTGCTGGCCGCGCCCGACATGAAGCGGCGGTGGCTGAACAGGTTGGCCGTGCCCCACAGCAGCTTCAGGCCCGTGGTCTGCTGATTCTCGGCCAGCATATCCACCATGCGCTGGAAGTTGTCGTGGCTCTCGCGCGGCGTGGCGCCCTCGGGGGCCACGTCGCGGTCGTGGAAGCAGTAGTAGGGCAGGCCCAGCTTGGCGAAGAACTCGAACGCGGCGTCGGCCTTCAGCCGGGCCAGCTCCATCGGCGAGCCGCCCTGGAACCAGGGCCGCTCGAAGGTCGCGCCGCCGAACGGGTCCAGCCCCGTCCAGACGAAGTTGTGCCAGTAGCAGGCCGCAAAGCGCAGGTGGTCCTCCATGCGCTTGCCGAGCACCAGGCGGTCCTTGTCGTAATGCTTGAAGGCCAGGTCGTTGTCGCTGGCGGGGCCTTCGTAGCGGATGGGCGGGATGGCGTGGAAATAGCTCGTCATGTCGTGCTTCAGAGGGGAAGGGGCGCGCCGCGCAGGCGCTGGTAAAGGTCGCGGAACAAGGCCAGGCGTGGGGCCAGGCGGGCGTGCCGCGCCGGGTCGGGCAGGCAGCGTGCCGTGACGGCCGGCCGGGTGCAGACCGCGGCGACGTCGCCGCCCGCGGCCAGCCAGCCCAGGCGCGCGGCGCCCAGCGCGCCCCCGGCGGCGCCGCCGGCATGCAGCTGGATCTCGACGTCCAGCGCGTCGGCGATCAGCTGCGCCCAGCAGGTGCTGCGGGCACCACCGCCGACGAGCGAGAGCCGGGCCACCGTGGTGCCGTCGGCGCGCAGCGCGGCCAGGCCATCGGCCAGGCCGAAGGCCACGCCTTCCAGCACGGCATAGGTGCAGTCGGCGCGGCGGGTCTGCGTGCGCAGGCCGTGGAACACGCCGGGCGCGAACGGGTCGTTGTGCGGCGTGCGTTCACCGGCCAGGTAGGGCAGGAACAGGGGCGCCTGCGTGGGTGCGTTGACTGCGCTGTCATCCGGCGAAAGCTCGGCCAGCAGCGTGGCCTCGTCGGCGCCCGTCAGCGTGCAGAACCAGCGCAGGCTGCTGGCCGCCGACAGCATCACGCTCATCTGGTGCCAGCGCTGCGGCAGCGCGTGGCAGAAGGCGTGCACGGCCGAGGCCGGGTTGGGCGCGAAGCGGTCTTTGACGACGAACAGCACGCCCGAGGTGCCCAGCGAGATGAAGCCGTCGCCGGGCTGGGTGGCGCCGATGCCGAGGGCGCTGGCGGCGTTGTCGCCCGCGCCGCCGGCCACCACGACCTCCGCGCCCAGGCCCCAGGCCTGCGCCAGCGCGGGCTTGAGCATGCCGCTCGGCGCGTTGCTCTCCACCAGCCGCGGCATCTGCGCGCGGGTCAGGCCGCAGGCGGCCAGCAACTCGTCGGACCAGTCGCGCCGGGCCACGTCCAGCCACAGCGTGCCGGCGGCGTCGGAGGGCTCGCTGACCTTGGCGCCGGTCAGCTGCAGCCGCAGCCAGTCCTTGGGCAGCAGCACGGTGGCGATGCGGTCGAACAGCGCGGGCTCATGCTGGCGCACCCACAGCAGCTTGGGCGCGGTGAAGCCCGGCATGGCCAGGTTGCCCGCGATGGCGTGCAGGCGCGGCGCGGCGGCTTCGAGCGTCGCGCACTGGGCATGGCTGCGGCCGTCGTTCCACAGGATGGCCGGGCGCAGCACGCGGTCGGCGGCGTCCAGCAGCACGGCGCCGTGCATCTGGCCCGACAGGCCGATGCCGCGCACGGCCGCGAACGCGGCCGGATGGGCGGCGCGCAGCCGGGCGACGGCCGCCTGCGTGGCGGCCCACCAGTCGGCCGGCGCCTGCTCGGCCCACAGCGGCCGGGGCGACGACAGCGTCAACGGCTGGCCCGCCGTGCCGACGACGCGGCCGCCGTCGTCCAGCAGCAGCAGCTTGACTTCGGAGGTGCCGAGATCGATGCCCAGGAACATCAGCCCGCCTCCACCGCTTCGTCCACGGCGGCGCGGCTGTCGGCCAGCGGCAGCGCGGGGCGCGTCAGCCGGTAGCGGGCCAGCGCGGCCGCGCCCACGGCCACGGCGTTGGCGCCGAAGCGCGAGGTGCGCACGCCGGGCGGCGTCAGGCCCGCGGCGGCGGCATAGTCGTTCAGCGTGTCCAGCGCCGGCGCCAGGAAGGGCTCGCCCAGCTCGACCACGGCGCCGCCCAGCACGATGCAGGCGGGGTCGTAGGCGGTGGCCAGGTTCTGCAGCAGCACGCCCAGGTAGCGGCCGGCGGAGGCGACGGCCTTCAGCGTCTCGGGGTCCTCGTCCACCAGGTGGGCGCGCACCTCGGCCAGCGAGCGCAGTGCCGGGCCGCCCGCGCTGCCGTCCGCGCTGCCGCCCAGCATCGCGCGGGTGGCGATCAGCGCCTCGGCGCAGCCGCGGCGGCCGCAGGAGCAGCGCGGGCCGTTCAGCTGCAGGATCATGTGCCCCACCTCGCCCGCGAAGCCGCGGCTGCCGGTCAGCAGCCGGTCGCCGACGATGACGCCGGCGCCCAGGCCCTGGTTGATGGAAACGTACAGCAGCGGGTCGGACGCCGGCGCGGGGTTGAACTCCATCTCGCCCAGCGCCGCGACATCGGCCTCGTTCTGGATGAAGAGCGGCACGCCGGCCAGCGCCGTGTCCTGCAGCTTTTCGCCCAGCAACGCGCCGAACGGGATGTCGCGCCAGCCCAGGTTGGGCGCGAAGTGCAGCACCCCGCGGGCCTCGTTGACGCCGCCGGGCAGGCCCACGCCGATGCCCAGCACCTGCTGGCCGGCGTCGAGCTGGCGGGCCAGCTTCAGCAGCGCGCTGGCCAGGCTGTGGATGCAGGCCTTGGCGCTGCGGCCGGCGCTGTAGCTGGCCACGATGCAGGCCCGGACCTCGCCGGTCAGCGAGGTGGCGACGACGCGCACCGACTCGATGCCTACCTCGGCGCCCAGCAGCAGCAGCCGGCCCGGGTCGATGAACAGCGGCGTGGGGCGGCGGCCCAGGTCGCCGGTGGCGACGACCTCGCGCTCGATCAGCCAGCCCTCGGCGATCAGCTCGCGCACCAGCAGGCTGACGGTGGACTTGGTCAGGCCCACGGCGCCGGCCAGGTCGGCGCGCGACAGGCCCGGGTTGGCACACAGATGCCGCACCAGCGCCATGCGATTGATGACCTTGAGCAGCTGTTGGCTGCCGGCGGCTTCGGCCTGCATGTGTCTCCTTGTGGGTGAGCCGCAGGCCCTGCTGAGAGGGTGCGGCATCACGGTTTGCAGGCATATTAGTTCGGCCGTCGCACGAAGTAAATACGGTGAAAGCCCTGAGCGCGTTTTGCGCCGGGACGCCGAAGATCGCGCCGCCCGCCGGCCCGGGCTGCCGCTCGACGGCGCTGGTAGCCGGCGGGCTTCGCGGCTGGCTCGCGGCACCCTTGCCCGGCCCGGCCCACAAGAGGCCGGCGCTGCGCCGGCCGAACGGAGACAACCAGGAAGACCCCCGATGAAGTTCACTGACGGACAGTGGATGCTTCAGCCAGGCGTCGCCGCGCATTACGCGGCCGAGGCCTATGCCGTCGAAGCTCACCCCGACCGGCTGGTCGTGCTCGCCACAACCCGCCCCATCAAGCACCGCGGCGACACGCTGCAAGGCCCCACGCTGACGGTCACGCTGACGTCGCCGTCGAGCGGTGTCATCCGCGTCAGCGTGCAGCATTACGCCGAGGCCGAGGCGCCGCGGCTGCATGTGCCCATGCCCGGCGCCGACCACCCGGGCGTGCAGGTCACCGACACCGACAGCCACGCCACGCTGACCTCCGGGCCGCTGTCGGTCGAGGTGAGCAAGGGCGAGGGCTGGCGGCTGGTGTTCCGCGAGGGCGGCCGCGTGCTCACGCGCAGCGACTGGCGCGGCCTGGGCTACATCCAGTGGACCGGCCGGGATGGCCGCGTCACCCCCCATGTGCATGAGCAACTGAGCCTGGCCGTGGGCGAGAACGTCTACGGCCTGGGCGAGCGCTTCACGCCCTGGGTCAAGAACGGCCAGGTGGTGGAGAACAGCAACCGCGATGGCGGCACGGCCTGCGAGCAGGCCTACAAGAGCGTGCCCTTCTACCTGAGCAGCCGCGGCTATGGCGTGCTGGTCAACGAGGCCGGGCCGGTGTCGTTCGAGGTGGGCTCCGAGAAGGTCGCGCGCGTGCAGTTCAGCCGCGAGGGCGAGAGCCTGGACTACTGCGTGATCGCCGGCCCGAGCCCCAAGGATGTCGTGCGCCGGCTGACCGCGTTGACCGGGCGCGCGCCGCTGCCGCCGGCCTGGAGCTTCGGCCTGTGGATGACCACCTCGTTCACGACGCAGTACGACGAGGCCACGGCCACCCACTTCATCGACGAGATGGCGCGCCGCGAGCTGCCGCTGTCGGTGTTCCACTTCGACTGCTTCTGGATGCGCGAGTTCCAGTGGTGCGACTTCGAATGGGACCGCCGCGGCTTCCCCGAGCCCGAGGCGATGCTGCAGCGCCTGCATGCCAAGGGGCTGAAGATCAGCCTCTGGATCAACCCCTACGTGGCGCAGAAGTCGCCGCTGTTCGCCGAAGGGGTGCGGCAGGGCTACTTCATCAAGCGAACCAACGGCCGGACCTTCCAGACCGACCAGTGGCAGCCCGGCATGGCCATCGTGGACTTCACCAACCCGGCGGCCAAGGCCTGGTACCAGGGGCACCTGCGCCGCCTGCTGGCGACGGGCGCGGACTGCTTCAAGACCGACTTCGGCGAGCGCATCCCCAGCGAGGGCGTGGTCTATCACGACGGCTCCGACCCGGTGGAGATGCACAACCTCTACGCGCTGCACTACAACCAGGCCGTGTTCGAGCTGCTGCAGGAGGTGCAGGGGCCTGATGCCATCGTCTTCGCGCGCTCCACCTACGCCTCGGGGCAGCGCTTCCCGGTGCACTGGGGCGGCGACTGCTGGAGCACCTTCGAGTCCATGGCCGAAAGCCTGCGCGGCGGCCTGTCGCTGACGACCTGCGGCTTCGCGTTCTGGAGCCACGACATCGGCGGCTTCGAGGGCAAGCCGCCGCCGGCCGTCTACAAGCGCTGGATCCAGTTCGGCCTGATGTCCTCACACAGCCGCCTGCACGGCAGCAGCAGCTACCGGGTGCCATGGCTGGTGGACGAGGAAAGCTGCGACGTGCTGCGCGCGTTCACGCGGCTCAAGCACCAGCTCATGCCCTACCTCTACGCCAAGGCTTTCGAGGCCACGCAGACCGGCGTGCCGCTGATGCGCTCCATGCTGATGGAGCATCCGCTGGACCCGGCCTGCGCCACGCTGGACCGGCAGTACCAGCTGGGCGAGGCGCTGCTGGTGGCGCCGGTGTTCACCGAGGACGGCGAGGTGGACGTCTACCTGCCGGAGGGCCGGTGGACCCACCTGCTCAGCGGCGAGAAGAAACCTGGCGGGCGTTGGCACCGCGAGACGCATGGCTTCCTGTCGATGCCGCTGTATGCGGCGCCGGGCAGCGTCATCGCCTGGGGCGCCGAGACCGAGCGGCCGGACTACGACTACGCCCGCGGCACCGTGCTGCGCGTGTTCGAGCTGGCGGACGGGGCCGATGCGGTCTTCGAGGTGGCAGCGGTGCAGGGCGGCCTGGCGGCGCGCGGGCGCGTGCAGCGCCAGGGCGGGGCCTATGTGGCCACCCTCATCGAAGGCGCGCTGCGCGACTGGTGCCTGGAGGTGGACGGACGCCGCAGCCCCGTGATGGCGGACGGCCGTGAACTGCGCTGGATCCCCTGAGCGGGCCGCACCGCCGACCCGGGTGACCCGCGCTGGCGGCGCCGCACCCGGATCGACCCCAATAGCCTCGCCGTAGACAGCGTTGTCATAATGGATCGCCATGCACCCTGAACCCCTGCCGCGCCGCGCGGCTCCCGTCGTCGCTGCGCCGTTCCCGGCCGCCCTGCTGGCGCTGTCTGTCTGGCTCGCGCCCGGCCTGGCGCTGGGCCAGGCCGCTGCCGTCAACCAGGTCGGCTACCTGCCCGGTGCGGCCAAGTGGGCCGTGCTGCCGGTGGACGCGGCCGGCGAGTTCCGCATCGTCCGCGCCGGCAGCGATGAGGTGGTGCTGCGCGGCCGCCTCGGTGCAGCGCGCACGTGGGTGCCCGCCGCGCAGGCCGTGCGGCTGGCCGACTTCTCGGCGCTGTCCGCGCCCGGCGAGTACGAGCTGCGCGTGGACGGCCAGCCGGCGTCGCCGCGCATCCGCGTCGCCGCCGACGCGTTGGCCCCGCTGACGGCCGCCAGCCTCAAGGCCTTCTACTTCAACCGCGCCGGCATGGCACTCGAGGCCCGCCACGCCGGCCCCTGGGCGCGGCCGGCCGGCCATGCCGACACCGACGTGCTCGTCCATGCGTCCGCCGCCAGCGAGCAGCGCCCCGAAGGCACGCGCATCGCCGCGCCCAGGGGCTGGTACGACGCGGGGGACTACAACAAGTACATCGTCAACTCCGGCATCACGGTCTACACGCTGCTGGCCGCCTGGGAGCAGTTCCCGGCGCTGTTCCGCGCGCAGGCGCTCAACATCCCCGAGAGCGGCAACGACCTGCCCGACCTGCTCGACGAGGTGCTGTGGAACCTCGACTGGATGCTGGCCATGCAGGACCCCGCCGACGGCGGCGTCTATCACAAGCTCACCAACAAGACCTTCGACGGCAACCAGATGCCGCACGAGACCCGTGGCCCGCGCTATGTGGTGCAGAAGAGCACCGCCGCGGCGCTGGACTTCGCGGCCGTGATGGCGCAGGCCAGCCGCGTCTTCCAGCCCTTCGAGGCGCAGCGCCCGGGGCTGTCCGCACGGGCACTGAAGGCGGCGCAGGCTGCCTGGCGCTGGGCCCAGGCCCACCCGCGCGCGGTCTACAAGAACCCGCCCGATGTCGTCACCGGCGAGTACGGCGACGACAAGCTCGACGACGAGTTCGCCTGGGCCGCGGCCGAGCTCTACCTCACCACCGGCGAGCCGGCCTACCGCGAGGCGCTGCAGCTGGAGACCCGGCCCATCCGCGTGCCCAACTGGGGCGACGTGGTGGGGCTGGCCTGGGTCAGCCTGGCCCAGCACCGTGACCGGCTGCCGGCCGCCGAGGCCGCCCTCGTCACGCGGCGCGTGCGCGGCCTGGGCGACGAGCTGGCCGCCGCCTGGCAGGCCTCGGCCTACCGGCTGACGATGGAGACGGCCGGCGACTTCGTCTGGGGCAGCAACTCGCAGGCCCTGAACCAGGCGCTGATGCTGGTGCTGTCTCTTATACACATCTCCGAGCCCACGAGACGGACTCCTA
>CAXDTK010000240.1:0-8179 GCA_963992225.1 uncultured Comamonadaceae bacterium
GTATAAGAGACAGGGTGACGGCGACTGCAGCGGCGGCGACGAGCAGGCGGCCAGGCTTCCTAGAATGACGGCCACCATCCCCCGCGCCCACCACGCCATGCTGCTCCTTGCCCTCGAAGCCCTCGGCGCGCTGCTGATCTTCGTCTTCATCATCTGGTGGACCATGTTCTCGGGCCGCAAGAAGGGCGAGCGTCAGGACGATCGCTGATCTTCAAGCGGGCCGAGCGCCGGGCCGCCCCAAGCCGGCCCGCCAGGGCGATGTGCTTGCGGCTCAATGCCGCAAGCATCACCGTCCCCTCGGGGGACCGGCCAAGGTACGCCTTGGACGAGGGGCTTCACTTCGGCGGCACCAGGAAACTCAGCGGTTCGTGCCGCAGGCGCTGGCGGATGGCGGCATAGACGCGCCGGCGGTCGGCCAGGCGCACGCCGCGCGAGCGCAGCGCCACCTTGAAGGCGCAGAAGAAGCTGACGCCGACGTTGAGCATGCCGATGCCCACGATGCTCAGCACGCAGGACCAGAACGCCCAGGTGCCCATCACGCCGAAGCCCAGCGCCCCCACGGCCGCCGCCAGTTGGCCCGTGGACAGCGTCACGTGCCGCACGTCCAGCGCCAGGCCGACGAAGCCCAGCAGCGCCGGCGTGAGGCCCAGCATCAGGCCCAGGCTGATGTTGGCCGTCAGCCCCGAGATGTTGGCCCGCCACCAGCGCGACCAGCGTTGCGCACGCGCCTGGCCGACCGTGGCGACGATGCGCGGGTTCCAGGCGATGGCGCTGTCCAGCCGGTAGAACACGAACCAGTTCTCCACCCAGCCTGCGATCAGGCTGGACGCGAACAGCAGCGTGCCGGTGAAGGCCGCGAACAGCAGCGACGGCCCGGCCAGGTCCAGCGAGTGCAGCACGTAGCGCGCCTGCTGCTCGCCCACCGGCGGCGCGCCGAAGGCCAGCGTGGCCAGCAGCTGCACGCCCAGCACCAGCGGCGCCACCAGCGCCAGGTTGCCGACGATGCCGGCCACCTGCGAGCGCACCAGGTGGGTCACCTCGTCGACGAAGCCCTGCACGCCGTCGTCGCGGTCCAGGTAGAGCAGCTTGTCGGCCATCGCCGGCGCAGTCATCGCGGGCTGCTTGGTGGCCACCGTCCAGTGCAGCAGGTGGATGAAGACGAAGCACAGCGCGTAGTTCACGCCGGCCCAGAAGCCGCCCCAGAAGGCGGTGAAGCCGACCAGGCCGATGCCGAACTTGAGGAAGGTGGTGCCGGCCAGCACCGCGCCGCCGCCGGCCGCGCGGGCCAGCATGTCGCGGTACTCGGCGCGGTTGCGGGTGATGTAGTGCTCGCCGGTCTCGGCGCTGCGCTCGGCCACCTTGCGCGCCAGCAGCGAGTAGTGCCGCGCGAACAGCGTGCGCAGGCTGCGCCGCTCGTGCACCACGCGCACCAGGCCGGCCACCAGGCGCAGCAGCTCGCGCCGCGGCTCCTGCGACAGCAGGCAGGCCAGCAGCGCCTCGATGCGGTCCAGGCGCGCGGTCAGCTGCTCGACCGAGAACATCAGGTCCACCGACACGCCGTGCGCTTCCAGGTGCTCGGGCACCGTCAGCGCCGCGTCGCGGCAGCGGTCCAGCAGCGCATGCAGGTACTGCAGGGCCGGCTGCAGCGCGGCCTCGTCGACCTCGGCGGACGGGTCGGGTGCGTGGCCGGTCAGCCGCCGCTCCACCGCCTCCCAGGCCGCGGGCAGCTGGTGGAAGGGCTTGTCCTGCACCCGCTGCGGGTCCATGCGCACCCGCATCGGCCCGGCCAGGCCGGCCGAATGCACGTCGCTGACCAGCACTGTGATGGCCGCGCGCGTCTCGATGCGCCAGCCGTCGTCCGGCGCGGCCGCGAACAGCAGGCCCAGCCGCGCCAGCAGCTCGTCGTCGATGGCGGCGATCCAGTCCTCGTCGGTCTCGTCGCCGAACAGCAGCTCGAACAACGCGGCCAGGTCGCGGGTGTCGGTGGTCTGCGGCAGCAGGCGGCGGCGCAGCCGGCCCAGGAACTCGTGCCACAGCGCCATGCGTGGCGCAAAGCCGACCTCGGCGAACAGCGCCACCGCGTCGACATCGTTCCAGACACCGGCGATGACATCGGCGAAGGCCCGCGCATGCGCGGGGTGGCGCTCCAGCACGTTGAGCAGGTGCTTGAGCCGCACCACCGGCCGCGGCGTGCCCGCGGGCGCCTCACCCGGCGCATGCCGCAGCCATTCCAGCAACCGCACCAGCCACAGGTTGCGTTCGGCGAGCTGCGCCTGCGGGTCGGCGGCGTTGAGCAGCGCGGTGAGGTCCCAGGCGCTCAAGGTCAGTGCAGGCTCGCGCTGTCGGCGAGCAGGAACTCGGCGACCTCGGCGTAGAAGACCTCGCAGGCCTCGGTGACGCACAGGAAGCGGCCGCACATGCTGCCCTGGGGCGTGCCGATCTGCGCCCAGGAGCTGTACTGGAAGCTCTGGCCCGGCGCCAGCACCGGCTGGTGGCCCACGACGGCCAGGCCGTCGACGACCTGCACCTGGCCGCGGGCATCGGTGATCTCCCAGTGGCGGCCGACCAGCTGGGCCAGCACGTCGCCGGTGTTCTCGATGGTGACGGTGTAGCTGTAGGCGTGCAGGCCCTGCTCCAGGTGGGTCTGCTCGGGCAGGGCCTGGACCACGACGCTGCAAATGAAACGGGGGGATGCCATCAGGTCATTCTCGGTGCTGGCGGCTATGCTCGACGCATGTCCATCGGGAAGCGTGATCCTAAGTGCTGCGTCGGCTCTGGCTGCTGAGCCCGTTGCTGGCACTGGGCGCGCAGGCGCAGGAGCCGCCGCTGCAGCTGCGAACGGTCCAGCAGGGCGGCTCGCTGGTGAAGTACGACCCCGACGGCAAGCTGCCGGGGCTGTGCCTGGAGGTGCTGCGCGCCGTCGAGCGGCTGGACCCGGGCCTGCGCTTCAAGGGGCTGGAGCAGCGGGTGCCGCTCAAGCGTGTGGAGCGGCTGCTGGCCGAAGGGGCCATCGACGTGTTCTTCTGCCTGCTGAAGTCGCCCGAGCGCGAGCGCCTGTGGCGTTATGCCGCAGTGCCGCTGTACACCATCCGCCATGTGGTCGTGCAGCGCGTGGACGATGGGCGTCATTTCGACACCCTGGCCGACCTGGCCGAGGCGAGCCGGCACAAGCCGGTGCTGGTCATGCGCGGCACGGCGCTGGCCAAGCGGCTGGTGGACGCCAGCGTGGCCACCGCTGAGGTGGCGTCGGAACGCGAGGCGCTGCAGATGCTGACGCTGGGCCGCGCCGACGTGATCTACGGCCAGGACATCAACCTGCGGCGCCATGTGAGCGATGCGAAGCTGGGCGACCAGCTCAAGCTGGGCCACACCGTCTTCCAGGAAGAGCCGCAGTACCTGGCACTGCGCGCCGGCCTTCCGCCCGCCCATGAGGAGCGCCTGACGCAGGCGCTGCGCCGTCTGGAGAAGGACGGCACGCTGCGCCAGCTGGCCGACAAATACCGATGAAACCCCTGTACCTGCCGCCCGACGGCCGGCCGCGCTGCGCCTGGTGCGCTGCCGCGCCCGGCGACGACACCTACCTGCGCTACCACGACGACGAGTGGGGGCGGCCGGTGGCCGACGACGTGCGGCTGTTCGAAAAGCTGTGCCTGGAAGGGTTCCAGAGCGGCCTGTCGTGGCGCACCATCCTGAACAAGCGCGAGGCCTTCCGCGCGGCGTTCGCGGGCTTCGATTTCCACCGCGTCGCGCGCTTTGATGCGGCCGACGTGGCGCGGCTGCTGGCCGACCCGGGCATCGTGCGCCACCGCGGCAAGATCGAGGCGGCCATCCACAACGCCGGCCGCTGCGTCGAGCTGGTGGCGCAGGAGGGCTCGCTGGCGGCCTACCTGTGGCGCTTCGAGCCGCCGCAGAACTCGGTGGCGCACAACCTGTCGCAGTCGCCGCCGTCGGAAGCGCTGTCCAGGGACCTGAAGAAGCGCGGCTGGAAGTTTGTGGGCCCCACGACCCTGCATGCGCTGATGCAGGCGATGGGGCTGATCAACGACCACCAGCCGGGCTGCCATCACTGGGCCGAGGCGCAGCAGGCGCGCGAACGCTTCACCCGGCCCGGCTGACTCCCGGGCCGAGCGCCGGGCCGGCCCGTCGGGGGCCTCACTTCGGCAGCACGACGCTGTCGATGACGTGGATCACGCCGTTGTCGGCGGCGATGTCGGTGGCCGTCACCTTGGCGTTGTCGACCATCACGCCGCCGCTGGTGGACACGGTCAGCTCACCGCCCTGCACCGTCTTGACCTTGCCGGCCTTGACGTCCTTGGCCATCACCTTGCCCGGCACGACGTGGTAGGTCAGCACGGCGGTGAGCTTGGCCTTGTCCTTCAGCAGCGCGTCGAGGTCGGCCTTGGGGATCTTGGCGAAGGCGGCATCGGTGGGCGCGAACACGGTGAACGGGCCGGGGCCCTTGAGCGTGTCCACCAGGCCGGCGGCCTGCAATGCGGTGGCCAGCGTCTTGAAGTTGCCGGCGGCCACGGCGGTGTCGACGATGTCCTTGGCCTGGGCGGCCAGGGCGGTCAGGGAAAACAGGCTCACGGCGATCAGTTGCTTCATCGGGTACTCCAGGGGGTTGAGGGGAGAGGGAAACAGTGGAGAGAACGCCGGGGCGGCTGCCCCGGCAAGACATGCCGACCCCGCTCAGGGGCGCGGCAGGATCACGGTGTCGACGACATGGATGACGCCGTTGCTGGCCAGCACGTCGGTGGCCGTGATGGCTGCCTTGCGGCCGCGGGCGTCGGTGATGGCCAGGCTGGCGTCCACGGTGAAGGTCTGGCCCTGCACCGTCGTGATCGCGCTGCCCACCGGCACCTCGGCCTTCAGCACGCGGGCGGGCAGCACGTGGTAGGTCAGCACCTGGGTCAGCAGCGGCTTGTTGGCCAGCAGCTGTTCCTTGGTGACGCCCAGCTCGGCCAGCAGCTTGGCGAAGGCGGCGTTGGTGGGCGCGAACACGGTGTAGGGCCCGGCGGCGTTGAGCGTGTTCACCAGGTCGGCGGCGACCACGGCCTCCACCAGGATGCTGAAGTCGGGCAGCGCCTGGGCGGTGGCGACGAGGGTCTTGTCGGCCGGCAGCAGCACCCGGTCGATGACGTGGATGACGCCGTTGCTGGCCATCACGTCGGCGGCGGTGATGCGCGCCTGGCGGTTGCGGCCGTCGGTGATGACCAGCCCGGTGCCCACCTTGTCGACCTTGAAGATGCCGCCCTGCAGCGGCGTGACGGGCTTGCCCAGCGGCACGGCGCTGGACGGCACGTTGGCGGACAGCACGTGGTACTGCAGCACGGTGCGCAGCAGCGTCTTGTCGGCCAGCAGCTGCGCCTTGGTCACGCCCAGTTCGGTCAGCAGCGCGGCAAAGGCGGCGTCGGTCGGTGCGAACACGGTCAGCGGCCCGGGGCCGGACAGCGCGGGCGCCAGGTCGGCGGCCACCACGGCCTCGGCCAGGATGCTGAACTGCGGGTCGCCCTGGGCCACCTCCACGACATTGGGCTCGGGGTCGCTGCCGCCGCAACCGGCCAGGGAGGTAGCCACCAGGGCCGTGGCGAGCCAACGCCACCAGATGTTCAAACGCATGGTCGTCTCCTTTCAGGGTGAGTGAAACCCGCGCGCCCCGTCAGGGCGCGCCGGCAGGGCATGAAAAACGGGGGCGGTCAGTCGACAGGCGGCAGCAAGGCCTCGTCCAGCCGGTGCAGCACGCCGTTGCTGCCGCTGCGGTCGCTGCCTTCGGCCAGCGGCAGCAGCAGGTCGCCGCTGCGCAGCAGGCCAAGCGCGCTGAAGTGCAGGCGCTCGCCCGCCAGCGTCCGCAGCGCGCCGTTCCACGGCAGGGCGCCGCTGGACCAGCGGCCGGGCAGCAGGTGGTGCATCAGCAGCGTGGCGAGGCGGTCGCGGTCCGCCCACAGTGCGGCGGGGCCCAGGCCCAGGCGGGCGGCGGCGCGCGCCAAGCCCCGGTTCGACGGCGCCAGCACCGTGAACGGCCCGCTGCAGTCCAGCAACCCGTCCAGGCCGGCGTGCTGCAGCGCCGCGGCGAAGCCCGCCAGGCCCGGCTCGGCCGCGATCCGCGCCCACAGCGAGCCGGTGACGGGCACCAGCGCCCGGTCGACCAGCTGCACCGCGATGCCGGCACGCGCCGTGACCCGCCCCAGCGGGCGCACCCACCGGCCGTCACTGTCGCGCCACCGCCGCGGCGCACCTTCACGCAGCAGCAGCTGGCCGTCCAGCATCTGCACGCTGCCGCCGGCGGCCACGTCGTCCAGCGTCAGGTGGCGCAGCAGCCAGCGCTGCAGGTCGGCGGGCGCCAGCTCGACCGGTGCAACGCCCGCTTCGGCCAGGGCGTCGTCGCTGGGCGCCAGCAGCGTCAACCCGCAGGACGACGGCGGGCTCGACAGCCGGGCGGCCGCCAGCACCGGCGCCAGCCACTGCGCGGAAGGCGCCGGCGCGGCGCCGGCGGCGCCGGGCGCCAGCAGGTGGCGCGGCGCCGCCGGGTTCAACAACTGCAGCCAGTCCAACATGGCAGACTCCTTGCAAAACTCGTCAGGCGCAAATGTGAACTCATCAGTTCACTTCGTCAACTGTGTGGTTTATTTTACGAACCGACGATGCATATGGTTACCGGCTGGTGCGATTCGTGCGGGTGGGTTCTACAATCGACGCATGAACCGCCCCCGCTTTCGAGAACAGGTGCTGCTGGCGCGCGAGGAAGCCATCATTGGCGCCGTCAATCGATTGCTGGCCGAGAAGGGCTTCGAGGCCATGACGGTGGACGAGGTCGTGGCCGATGTGGGCATCGCCAAGGCCAGCCTCTACAAGCACTTCACGTCCAAGGAAGAACTGGCGGCCGCGGCCATGGTCCGCGTGCTGGACCGGGCGCTGGACGAGCTGGGGCGGCTGAAGGCCGAGCCGCTGGCGCCCATCGACCGCCTCAAGGCGGTGGCACGCTGGTGCTACGAGCAGCAGCTGGCCGGGCAGATGCCGGTGCTGCCGGCGCAGAACTCCACGCTGCGCGCCGCGCTCACCGCGGACAAGCGCTACATGGCCAAGCTGATGCAGCTGTCCGACGAGCTGGGCGCCTGGATCGTGCAGGCCCAGGCCGACGGCCGCATCGCCGCGGACCTGCCGCCCGAGCTGGTGCTCTACCAGCTGTTCGCCCGTGCCTGCGACCCGGTGCTGGCCGTCATGCGCGCCGGCGGCGCCCACGCCGACGCGCAGATCGTCGACTGGCTGGTGCGCACCTGCTTCGAGGGCCTGCGCGCCTGACCTTGCGGCCACGGCGCGCCCGCGCGGCGGCGCACTTCTAGAATCCGCGGCCATGCCTGCCGCTGCCCAACACCTCATCGCCCCCAGCCTGCTGTCCGCCGATTTCGCCCGCCTGGGCGAGGAGGTCCGCGACGTGCTGGCCGCCGGCGCCGACTGGATCCACTTCGACGTGATGGACAACCATTACGTGCCCAACCTGACCTTCGGGCCCATGGTGTGCGAGGCGCTGCGCAAGCATGCGGTCAAGCCCGATGGCACGCCGGCCGTCATCGACGTGCATCTGATGGTGCAGCCGGTGGACGCGCTGGCCCAGGCCTTCTGCCGCGCCGGCGCCGATGTCGTCACCTTCCACCCCGAGGCCAGCGCCCACGTGGACCGCACGCTGCAGCTCATCAAGGCCGAGGGCAAGCAGGCCGGGCTGGTGTTCAACCCCGGCACGCCGCTGGACCTGCTGGAGTGGGTCATCGACAAGGTCGACGTGGTGCTGCTGATGAGCGTGAACCCCGGCTTCGGCGGGCAGAGCTTCATCCCGACCGCGCTGAAGAAGCTGCAGAAGGCGCGCGAGATCATCCGCGCCAGCGGCCGCGACATCCGCCTGGAGATCGACGGCGGCGTGAAGGTGGACAACATCCGCGAGATCGCCGATGCCGGGGCCGACACCTTCGTCGCCGGCTCGGCGATCTTCGGCCAGCCCGACTACCAGGCCGTCATCGACGCGATGCGCCAGCGCCTGGCGGCCTGAGCACCCCATGCCCCCACGCCCACTTCGTTCGCTGCCCCCCGCGGGGGCGCGTCAGCGCCTGCGGGCGGGCCGGCGGCGCTGACACAGTGTCGTATACACCTCTGCCGCTGCCGACGAAGGCTTAGGTGGAGATCGCGG
>CAXDTK010000241.1:0-8173 GCA_963992225.1 uncultured Comamonadaceae bacterium
AGATAGGAGTCCGTCTCGTGGGCTCGGAGATGTGTATAAGAGACAGCAACTCGGCAGCCAGCTCGCGGCACGTGCGCTCCCAGTACGAACGGCGCCCGCCGTTCACGCTGTCGCCGCGCGCCAACCAGAACATGGCCTGATACGTCAGGAAGTGGGCTTTCTCGCTCATGGTGTGGTCCTCGGCAGGGGGACGGAAATCCCGCCTCAGAAGAGGCAGGCCGCATCCCGCAACTCGCGGGACAGGTCACGCGCGCACGCCGCCATGCTGGCGCGGTCGGCGTCGCTGAAGGACTCCCACGGCTGGCGCGCGGCCTCGCGGGGGTCGCCGCTGGTGCTGGCCGCCAGCATGACGACGACGGTACGCGCCGGCACCGACATGGCCCGCCATGTCCGGCCCGGCAGGCTGTCGGGCTCGGTGGCCGGGCGCTGGCCCACCATGTAACGGGCGATGAGCGCGCGACCGATGCTGACGCCGCGGGCGTCGGCGTCGGCGCGCAACGCGGCGCCGGCCGCCGCGCCCGCGGCTTGCTGGGCGTGGCGGCCGGCGGCTTCGGCGACGGCGTGGGGAATGGGGCCGCTCACAGGATCACCCACCAGTCATCGGCCATGAGGTCGGCGCTCGTGGGCGCCCATTCGGCCGCAGTTCCGCCGTTGATGATTTCCATGATCCGCGCGCCCCTGCCGGCGAACATCACATAGATGACATGCCCTTCTTCCCAGCCGTCACGGCGAGCGAAGCGCCCGCCCTTCAGCTCGTGAAGTATTCCGCTGAACGACCAGCCGGCCGGCATGTTCAGGCCGCCCGCTTGGTTTCGACGACGGACAGGCACGCGGCGACGTTGGCGGCCGTGACCTCCTGCATCTGGCGCATGGCGCGCCACGCGCCGCGCTCGATTTCGCCGGCCAGGGTGGCGGCTTCGTGAGGATCTAGCCACAGCTCGGTATCGCCGATCTTCACGGCGACTTTGCCCACCGGGAGGCGGGCGACGGCGGCCGAGACTTCGACAGCGCCTGAAAAAGTCTTGATGGTGACTCGCATGGAAACCCCTTTCCGTGCCCCTGATCCCTTGCCCTGCCCAAAAAAGGGGCCGGGCGGCCCACGAAGTCAGCCGCCCGGCCCGCCTACACAGCATGGCTGCGATGTATTTGGGCGCCGGTCCAGGGGTGGGATGTGGGGGGCTTCCGATGACCCCGGGACCGGCGAGGCGGAATGTGCATCCAAGTCGCCACGAATTCCAAGCCACTACGAGTATTGACCCGCTTGGATGGTCGGATTAATGTTGCCCCCACGACACGAAACCGGGGGGTTTCCATGCTTTCGACAATCGAACTACTCGACCGCGCAAAATCTGTTGCCGGCGACGTTTCCGACTACCGCCTAGCCCAGCTCCTGGGTGTTCCAGCGACCACGGTTTCTAACTACCGGGTCGGGCGCAGCCGTCCAGAGAACCCAATATCCATGCGGCTTGCCGACCTGTGCGGCCTTGATCCCGTCGAGGTTGTCGCGTCGGTGAATCTGGAGCGCGCGAAGTCCGAAACCGACCGCGAACTGTGGGAAATGATCCTGAAGCGGTGCAAGCCTGTGAAGGCCCGCAAGACCGGCCACTAGGCCACCCCGCGGCGACATTTTGTCGTCACCCCAAATCGGGACTTTGACCAATAGGCATCGGGCATCCGAGGCGATGGCACGCGTTTTAAACGCTGCACATTGTCGCCAATCAGCCAGGGCGACAACGGGGGTTCCGCTCTATGAAGATCAGCTTTTACGGCATCGACCACGCCCCAAAGCACTGCCAATCTGGCAAATGCTCATAACGGATTTGGGCGAGCCGTACCCCCTGCGAATTGCGGGCGTGCTCCGCGTCAGTGTGCCCACGGTCTACCGCTACAACCGCACCTGCCAGAAACGGCGCCGACGCAGCCATGACGTCGCTGCGGCCGCTGTCGTTGCACCGGGTGGCCGCGGGCGCGGCGCTGGGCAGGTTGCAGCCGCCGCCGCGCGTGCCGTGGCGGTCCGCCGGCTAGGATGGCGCGATGAAGAAGTTCGCCACCTGGAACGTCAACTCCCTCGCTGTCCGCCTGCCGCAGGTGCTGGACTGGCTGGCCGCTCATCCCGTGGATGCGCTGGTGCTGCAGGAAACCAAGCTGACGGACGACAAGTTCCCCACGGCCGAGTTCGGCGCCGCCGGCTGGCAGGTCCAGTGGTTCGGCCAGAAGACCTACAACGGCGTCGCGCTGGTCAGCCGCGAGCGGGCCACCGATGTGGTGCGCAACATCACCGGCTTCGCAGACGAGCAGGCGCGCGTCATTGCCGGCACGGTGGGCGGGGTGCGCGTCATCGGCGGCTATTTCCCCAACGGCCAGGCGCCCGACAGCGACAAGTTCACCTACAAGATGAACTGGCTGACCGGGCTGCGCAGCTGGCTGGTCGAGGAGATGAAGCAGCACGAGCAGCTGGTGCTGATGGGCGACTTCAACATCGCCCCCGAGGACCGCGATGTCTACGACCCGGTGGCCTGGGCCGGCCAGATCCACTGCACGCCGGAGGAGCGCGAGCATTTCCGGCAGCTGCTGGCGCTGGGCCTGACCGACGCCTTCCGCCTCTTCGAGCAGCCGGCCAAGAGCTGGAGCTGGTGGGACTACCGCAACCTGGCCTTCCGCAAGAACCAGGGCCTGCGCATCGACCACATCCTCGTCAGCGAAGCGTTGAGGCCCCGCGTTACGGCCTGCGAGATCGACAAGCTGCCGCGCAAGAACGAGCGGCCCAGCGACCACGCCCCGGTCATCGTGACCCTCGACGGCTGACGGAGCGGCGCCAGCGCCGCCGGCGCCGCGTCAGATCATGTCGAGGTTGGCCTGCAGGCGCTCGAAGAAGCGCCCGACGTGCACGCCGTCGCACAGCGCGTGGTGCACGTCGATGGCCACCGGCATCAGCAAGCGTTCACCGGCCTGCGTGAAGCGGCCGAAGGCCAGCTTCGGCCTGTCGTCGCCCTGCCCTCGGGCATGCGTGAAGGCCGTGAAGGCCAGCCATGGCAGGGCCGTCATGTGCACCAGCGTCTCGGGGCGGACCTCGCCGGGCGCGTCGGCGGCGAACAGGTCGCCGCTGGCCTGACGCACCCGCTCGACATGCGGCTTGGCATGGGCCGCGAAGCGGGCCAGCGACAGCTCGCGCGGCAGGGTGACGAAGCCGAAGCTGCCGTCATCGCGCAGCACGGTGGTGCTGGCATGGATGGCGCCGAACTCGCGCACGCCGCGGCCGTCGGCGCTGAGGGTCTGGCGCATGGCATCGATGCCGTTGGCCGCCTCCAGCGCGGCATGGTGGTAGGCCAGCCAGGGGGTGGCGCCGTGGCGGATGGCGCGCTCGCGCAGGCCGGTCACGTCCACCGGCACGGTGACGCTGAAGGCCGGCTGGGCCATGTGTCTGAAATGTTCGAGAGCCGCCCGCCGCGGCCAGAGTTCGAGCGGGATGTCGCGGTCAGCTTGCATGGACCGCATGCTCGCACGAGCAGGCGGCTCAATCGGCGATGTCGCGCCCCGAGGGGCTCTCCGCGGCCAGGCCGAAGGCGGTCAGCGCCCGCCGCAGCTCGTCGGCATGCTCGGCACCGAAGTCGGCGGCAAGCTGCTCGGCCGCCGTGCCCCGCACCTGGCCGATGTGGTTGTAGCCCAGCGTGCGGGCATGGGCCAGCGTGCGCGGGGCGAGCGGCAAGGCTTCCAGCGGGGCCTGGTCGGCCAGCGTCAGCAGGCGGGCGTGGGCGCTGGCCGTGATGACCAGCCGGGCATCGCCGGCCGGAACCCGGCCCTCGGCCGCCTGCCGGACCGCACCCGGCTTGGCGCCCAGCAGGGCGCCGTCCGGCTTGCGGGGTTCCGACAAACGACTCGCCGCCACGTGCATGACTGTCGGTTCAGCCGCCGAGCTTCGGAAGGCCGAGGAGTTCGTAGACGATGTCGATGAGTTTCATGGAGGCTCCTGGTAGGTTCGGGGGGCGAAGATCCGTTAGCCCGAACTTTCCCTGTTTTCACCCCCCTAGAAACCTAGCAAGTCTGCTAGGTTGCGCCGTCATGGTGTGCCCTCAGAGGACGCCGGCGGCAACGCACTTGAGCACCGCCTGGTGCTTGGACGTCACGTCCAGCTTGCGCATCGCGTTGCCCAGATGGAAGTTCACGGTCTTCTCGCTCATGCCGAGGATGACGCTCACTTCCCAGGCGGTCTTGCCCTGCGAGGTCCAGCTCAGCACGTCGAGCTCGCGCCGGGTGAGCTTCGGAAAGTCCTGCGTCTGCAGCTGTGGCGCCAGCAGCCGGTCGGCCGCCGTCAGCGCATGCGCGGCCAGCAGTTGCAGGCCCGCCACCATCTGCATCAGCCGCGGCCCGGGCGGCGGTAGCGCCTCTTCACGGTCCACGCCCAGCAGGAAATGCCGGTCGCCCGGCAAATGCAGCTTGACCGCGATGCCGGTCTCGTAGCCAAAGGGTGCCTGGGCTTCCCACACCTCGCCGGCACTGGCGCTGACGTAGGTGTCCTGGTCGTAGATCACTGGAACCGACTGAGACATCAGCTGTGCCATGACCGGGTCGCGGCGTGCCTCGCCCAGATCCTTGGCCACCTGCAAGAAGCCGGGCGGTGTGTTGCCCATCGAGGTGATGCGGACATCCGGGTCCTGCAGCAGGCCGCGCATCAGCACGCCGGAAATGAGCGGAAAGCCAAGCGCATCAGCCGTCGCGACCAGGCGCCGCTCGAAGCTCGCGAAGTCCTCGCTCAGCCCCACGTCGACCAGCTGCTGGTAGTTCATCTCGCCCATGCCCATACCTGCCAAGTCTGCCAGCTTGTTCGGGCTCCCACGTGACCGGAGACTGCCCGTCATCCGAATAACGCGCTCGAGGTGTTGCCCATGTCGAACCTGATCCGCCTGCCCGAGGGCAGCGTCTGCTGGCCGGTGGCCGCCCTGTCCAGTGCCGCGCAGGACGTGCGGCACGCCCAGACCAGCGTCCACCCGCCGCGCGCCGGCCACCGCGCCCCGGGCGGCCTGACGCGCTGGGAGCGCTGCTACGCCGACGCCACGGCCTGGGTGGAGTGGGAATGGGTGCAGATCGGCGAGGGCACGGTGGTGCAGGTCGACCCGCTGAACGTGCGCTCCAACGTGCTGCTGCTGGACGACCACCGCCGCCCGCTGCTGTCCTCGCGCCGCAAGGCCACGCTGGCCACGCTGGTCTACCTGCTGCCCTGGCAGGGGCCGGTGCTGGACAAGCTGCGACTGGCGGCGCCGACCCGCCGTGTTGCGCCGCACACACGCCAGCTCGCGGCCTGAACGCCGGCGACATGGGACAGGCGAGCTGCGTGCGCAGAATGGGCGCCTTGATCCTGCTTCCCATCCCATGACGCCTCACGCTCCCGAAGACATCCTGGCTCGCTGGCAGGCCGACGAAGAGGCCGCCCGCGCCCGCCAGCAGACCGTGCCGGGTATCGCCTCGCCGGCGCTGCTGGCCGGCAAGACCGGCCTGCAGCAGATGCAGGCGTTGCTGGACGGCGAAGGCCCGCCGCCGCCAATCTCGCAGACGCTGGATTTCGTGCTGCTGTCGGTGGCCGACGGCGAGGCCGTGTTCCAGGGCCGGCCGCAGTTCAAGCACTACAACCCGCTGGGCGGCGTGCATGGCGGCTGGTTCGCGACGCTGCTCGACTCCGCGCTGGGCTGCGCCGTGCACACCATCCTGCCGGTGGGCCGCGGCTACACGACGCTGGAGTTCAAGGTCAACCTGGTGCGCGGCCTGACCGACCGGGTGCCGTTGGTGCGCGCCATCGGGCGCGTGGTGCACCGCGGCCGGCAGGTGACGACCGCCGAGGCCGAGCTGGTGGGCCACGACGGCCGGCTGTACGCACACGCCAGCACGACCTGCCTGCTGTTCGATCTGCGCGACGCCGGCTGATGGGGCCGCCGCATCTTCGCCACACACGCCGGGGGCTGCTGCTGGCCGCCGTGGGCGCGGCGACCGCGGCACGCGCGGCGGAGGCGGTCCGCATCGAGACCATCCAGTCCGCACCGTTCGGCATGGTGGGCCCCGGCGGGGCCAGCGGCCTGATGTACGAGGTGGGCAACCTGATTGCCGAGCGCGCCGGGCTGCAGGCGGTCAACCATGTCGTGCCCTATGCGCGCACGGTGGTGAGCCTGCGCGAGGGCAGCGCCGACATGGTGCTGCGCTTCAGCAACGACGAGCTGGCCGAGGTGGCCATCCAGGTGGCGCGGGTGATGCCCATGCCCACCGTGGTGCTGAGCACCGCCGCCGCCCGCATCGAGCGGCTGCAGGACCTGGCCGGCGCGACGGTCGCGGTGGCGCGCAGCGCGCCGCTGGACCCACGCCTCGAGGCGGTGCCGGGCATCCGCTTCGAGCGCGTGCAGAACAACGAGATGCTGGTGCGCATGGTGCTGGCCGGGCGGGTGGCCGCCGCCTTCGGCAGCCGGCTGGGCCTGCTGGGCGCGGTGCGCCAGCTGCAACTGCCGGGCGACCGCTTTGCGCCGCCGCTGCTGGTGGGCAGCCAGGACTTCTGGCTGCACGTGTCCCGCAAGACCGCCACGCCGGCGCTGCTGGACGCGCTGCGGCGCGGCCTGGAATCGGCGCAGCGGGACGGCAGCATCGAGCGCATCCGGCGCCGCTACGAGGCGCAGTTGCTGGGCGACGCCGACACCGCCACGACACCCCCGCTGCGGTGAGCACCGGCCGGCGTGGCCGTGGGGCTTAACGCAGCGCCGCGGCCTCGCGGGCCAGCCGCGTGATGCGGGCCCAGTCCCTGGCGTCCACCGCGTCCTGCGGCGTCAGCCACGAGCCGCCGCAGACCTTCACGTTGGGCAGTTGCAGGAACTGCGGCGCGGTCTCCAGCGAGATGCCGCCGGTCGGGCAGAAGGCCACGTCCGGGAACGGGCCGGCCAGCGCCTTCAACAAGTTGACGCCGCCCACGGCCACCGCCGGGAACAGCTTCAGGAAGCCGAAGCCGGCGGCGTTGGCCTGCATCACCTCCGAGGCGGTGGAGACGCCGGGCAGCAGCGGCAGCCCCGCGGCCTGGCAGGCGGCGGCCAGCGCGTCGGTGTAGCCCGGGCTGACGCCGAACCGGCAGCCGGCGTTCTTCGCGTTGATGACGTCCTGCGGGCTGCGCAGCGTGCCGGCACCGACGATGGCGCCAGGCACCTTGGCCATGGCTTCCATGGCCTGCAGCGCGACCGGCGTGCGCAGCGTCACCTCCAGCACCGTGACGCCGCCGGCGACCAGCGCCTCGGCCAGCGGCACGGCGTCTTCCAGGCGCTGGATGACGATGACGGGGATGACGGGGCCGTGGCTGGCCAGGCTGAGGGTTTCGAGCATTTCGTTCTCCGTGAAACCAGGGGATGGGGGCCGGGTGCCGGGCCGCTCCCGGGCCGGCCCGCCTGACGACGCTGGCGGCTCGATGCCGCAGCCATCGGCGGCCCCTCGGGGTGACCAGGCTGGCGCGCGTGCCGCGCCGCCGGCCTGGGCGAGCGGCTGCTTCACAACCAGGTGATGGCGCCCTCCTCGGCGCTCAGGACGTTGCGGCGCAGGCCGGCAAACAGCTCGCGGCCCAGGCCGTGCGCGTTGACGTCGGCCTCGGCCGGGTCCAACGTGGCCACGGGGCGCGCAGCCCAGTCGGCCTCGTCCACCAGCGCCTGCAGCGTGCCGGTCATCGCACACACGCGCACCACGTCGCCGTCGCGCAGCCGCGCCAGCGGGCCGCCGGCCAGCGCCTCGGGGCTGACATGGATGGCCGCCGGCACCTTGCCCGAGGCGCCGCTCATGCGGCCGTCGGTGACCAGCGCGACGCGGTAGCCCTTGCCCTGCAGCACCGCCAGCGGCGGCGTCAGCTTGTGCAGCTCGGGCATGCCGTTGGCGTGCGGGCCCTGGAAGCGCACGACGACCACCACGTCGCGCTCCAGCTCGCCGGCCTTGAACGCGGCCAGCATGGCCTCCTGCGTCGTGAAGACGCGGCATGGCGCCTCGACGGTGTGGCGGTCCTCGGGCACGGCCGACACCTTGATGACCGCGCGGCCCAGGTTGCCGGCCAGCAGCTTGAGGCCGCCGGTGGGGCTGAACGGCGCCGCCGCGGTGCGCACCACGCCGTCGTCGCCGCAGGCCCCGGCCCGCCGCCCGCGCTGCACCACGCCGCCCCAGTCACTTATAC
>CAXDTK010000242.1:0-8094 GCA_963992225.1 uncultured Comamonadaceae bacterium
TCGACGAAGACAAGCGCCGCATCAGCCTGGGCATGAAGCAGTGCAAGGCCAACCCGTGGGAAGAGTTCGCCGAGAACGTCAAGCGCGGCGACAAGGTCAAGGGCCCGGTCAAGTCCATCACCGACTTCGGCGTGTTCGTGGGCCTGGCCCAGGGCATCGACGGCCTGGTGCACCTGTCCGATCTGTCCTGGGACGAGACCGGCGAAACCGCCGTTCGCAACTTCAAGAAGGGCCAGGAAGTCGAAGCCGTCGTGCTGGCCGTGGACGTCGAGCGCGAGCGCATCTCGCTGGGCATCAAGCAGCTGGACAGCGACCCGTTCACCGCCTTCACCACGATCAATGACCGTGGCGCCTCGGTGACCGGAAAGGTCAAGACCGTCGACCCGCGCGGCGCCGAGATCGAACTGGCCGACGGCGTGATGGCCTACCTGCGTGCTTCGGAAATCTCCCGCGACCGCGTGGAAGACGCCCGCAACGTGCTGAAGGAAGGCGACGAAGTCACCGCCATCATCGTCAACATCGACCGCAAGACCCGCAACATCCAGCTGTCGATCAAGGCCAAGGACAACGCCGACAACCAGGAAGCCATGCAGCGCCTGAGCCAGTCGAGCGAGCGTGAGAACGCCGGCACCACCAGCCTGGGCGCCCTGCTGCGCGCCAAGCTGGACAACCAGGGCAACTAAGCCCTGCTGGCCCGCCCGGTCGCGTCTGCGGCCGGGTATGCTCCCCACAGGCTCGCCGGCCTCGCCAGCGGGCCTGTTTCAATTCAAGAACGACAAAGCCGATCCGCCATGACCCGCTCCGACCTCGTTGCCGTGCTCGCCGAACGATTTGGGCAGCTGACCCAGCGCGACACCGAGTTCGCGGTCAAGACCATCCTCGACGCGATGAGCGACGCCCTGGCGCGCGGCCACCGCATCGAGATCCGCGGCTTCGGCAGCTTCTCCATCAGCCGCCGCCCGCCGCGCGTGGGCCGCAACCCGCGCAGCGGCGAGCAGGTCATGATCCCCGAGAAGCTGGCCCCTCATTTCAAGCCCGGCAAGGCGCTGCGCGAAGCCGTCGACAAGCACCTCCCAGTCACCGACGCCTGAGATGCTGCCCCTCGCTCAGTCTTGCGGCGCTGAACGCGCTCGGCCCGGAAAACCAAGCGGCCGCTGAGCCAGAATCCGGCGTCATGCGCACCCTCGTCTGGCTCCTGCGGGCCCTGCTCTTCTTCACGCTGTTCGCCTTCGCGCTGAACAACAGCCACGAGACGGTCGTGCGCTGGTTCTTCGGCTACGAATGGCGCGCCCCCCAGGTCATCGTCGTGCTGCTGGCCTTCGGCCTCGGTGCCGCCTTCGGCGTGCTGGCCATGGTGCCGGCCTGGTGGCGCCACCGCCGTGCCGCGCAACGCGCGGAGCCCCTGCCCGGCACGCCGACCCCGGCGTCCGACGCGACCGGCCTTCCTCCCTACGCTGCCCACCAAGATGGAGTTTGATCCCCGCTGGCTGCTGTTCGTCCTGCCCGTCGTCTTCGTGCTCGGCTGGCTGGCCTCCAAGCTCGATTCGCGCCAGTGGAAGCTCGAACAGCGTGAGTCCCCCAAGGCCTATTTCAAGGGCCTGAACCTGTTGCTCAACGAGCAGCAGGACAAGGCCATCGATGCCTTCATCGAGGCCGTGCAGAACGACCCCGACACCTCCGAGCTGCACTTCGCGCTGGGCAGCCTGTTCCGCCGCCGCGGCGAGACAGAGCGCGCCGTGCGCGTGCACGAGCACCTGCTGCGCCGTGGCGACCTGCCCAAGGCGGACCGCGACCGGGCCCAGCACGAACTGGCGCAGGACTTCTTCAAGGCCGGCCTGTTCGACCGCGCCGAGGCTGCCTATGCCGAGCTGCGCGGCACCGCCTTCGAGCGCGAGGCCCGCCTGGCGCTGCTGTCGCTGTACGAGCGCTCGCGCGACTGGGCCAAGGCCGCCGAGGTGGCGGCCGAGCTGGAGGCCGCCGGCACCGGCTCGTTCTCCGGTCGCATCGCACATTACCTGTGCGAGCAGGCGCTGGTGGCCCAGTCCCAGGGGCACGCCGACATCGCGCAGGACCTGCTGGGCCAGGCGCAGCGCCGCGCCCCCGAAGGCGCGCGGGCCTATGTGCTGCAGGGGCAGCTGCTGCTGAAGAACGGCCAGCCCGAGGCGGCGTTCGCCGCCTTCGCCCAGCTGCTGGCCGCCAACCCGCCGGCGTTCAATCTCGTTGCGCTGGAATGCGCCAGCGCTGCCCAGGCCCTGGGCCAGCCCGAGCGCGCCATCGCGATGCTGACCGAGCAGTACCAGCGCGCCCCCAGCATGCACCTGCTGCGCGCGCTGGCCACGCTGCAGCCGGGCCCGCAGCGCGAGCGCCTGGCCGCCCATTTGCGCGAACAGCCGGCGCTGTCGGCGGCCACCGAGCTGCTCAAGCTCAACGCCGCTGCCTTGCCGGCCGACGAGGCCGCGCCGCTGGTGCAGACGCTGGAGAAGGCCGCCAAGCCGCTGCTGCGCTACCGCTGCGCCGCCTGCGGCTTCGAGGCGGCGCACTACTTCTGGCAGTGCCCGGGTTGCCTGAACTGGGACACCTATCCCCCGCGCCACGTCGAAGAGCTATGACCCACCCCCGAAGGCGCTGCGCGCCTCCCCGTCAAGGGGGCGCACCCGACGGCCCGGCAAAGCCGGTTCCATGGGTGCTGTGCGAAAAGACACCACGCATGACCCTGGGCTGAGATGCGCAACATCATCTGCATGAAGTGGGGCACCAAGTACGGCCCCGAGTACGTCAACCGGCTCTACGCGATGGTGCGCCGGCACCTGAAGGGCGAGTTCCGGTTCGTCTGCCTGACCGACCGCAGCGAAGGCATACGCGCGGAGGTGACCTGCTTCCCCATCCCGGAGCTGACGCTGCCCAACGGCGAGCCCGAGCGTGGCTGGAAGAAGCTGACCACCTTCAGCCCCGTGCTCGTCGACAACTACGGGCTTCAGGGCACCGCGCTGTTCCTGGACCTGGACGTCGTCATCGTCGACGACATCACGCCCTTCTTCGAGGTGCCGGGCGAGTTCCTCGTCATCCACGACTGGAAGCGGCCCTGGCGCATCACCGGCAACTCGTCGGTCTACCGCTGGGAGCTGGGCGCGCACCAGGACGTGCTGACCGAGTTCGTCGCCGACCAGGCCAGGGCCAAGGCCGAGTTCCGCAACGAGCAGGCCTTTCTCAGCGCCGTGCTGCACCGCCAGGGCAAGCTGCAGTACTGGGACGATGCCTGGTGCGCCAGCTACAAGTACCACTGCATCCCGGCCTGGCCCACCAGCTACTGGCGTGACCCCTTCATCCCCGGCGGCGCGCGCATCCTGATCTTCCACGGCGTCATGAACCCGCCCGACGCGCTGGCCGGCCGCAGCAACGGCAACTGGCGGCATGCGCGGCCGGCACGCTGGATCGCGGATCACTGGCGAGAGTGACCCGCGCATGACCACCGTCGTCCTGGTCCTGCAAGGCCTGCTGATCCTTGCGACGCTGCTGTTCCTGCGCGAGGTGTGGACGGTGCTGCGCGCCCGCGTGCCGGAGCGCACCCGCGAGATCGTGGTGGGCGACGGGCGCTGCGAGGCGGCGATTCCCAAGGTCGTCTGGACCTACTGGCATGCGGCCACACCGCCGGACTTCATCGCCGCCTGCCTCGAGAACTGGCGCCTTTTCGCGCCCGATCACGAGATCCGGCTGCTGAACCGCGACAGCGCGCTCGACTGGCTGCACGCCCTGCGTGCCGACTTCGACACCCTGCCCGCCTACCGCCAGGCCGACTGGCTGCGCATCCAGCTGCTGGCCCGCCACGGCGGCATCTGGATGGACGCCTCCATCCTGCTGGCCCGCGACCTCGACTGGCTGCACCAGCAGCGGGCCCGCCGGGCGGCGAGCTACGTCGGCTTCTACATCGACCGCTTCACGACCCGCCCCGAGCAGCCCATCGTCGAGAACTGGCTGATGGCCGCCGCGCCCGGCTGCCCGTTCACCCAGGCCCTGGCCGACGCCTTCGACCGCGCGCTGGACGACGGCGCCGAGGCGGTGCTGGCCCGCCTCACGGCGGAGGGCCGCGCTGGCCGCGTGCTGCAGGGCCTCGACCACGACTCGCAGCGCTACCTGCTGATGCATGTGGTGGCCGCGGACCTGCTGGACCGCGATGGTGCCGGCTACCGCCTGGCCCTGTTGCGCGCCGAGGATGGCCCCTTCGCCTGGCTGTGCGGCGTGGGCTGGCGCAAGACGCACCTGTTCGTGCGCATCGCGTGGACGCCCTGCCCGCGCCGGCTGCCGGCGCTGCTCAAGCTGCGCGGCAACGACCGCCGCGTCGTCGAGCGCCACTGGCTGCGCCGGCGCGTGCTGCCCGGCAGCGTGCTGGACGAACTGCTGCGCCGGCCCTCGTGACCTGGCTGAGCCTGCTGCTGCCGATGTACCGGGTGGAGGCCTGGCTGCCGGCCTGCCTGGACTCGCTGCGCGGCCAGCTCGACGACGGCGTCGAGGTCATCCTGGTGGACGACGCCTCTCCCGACGGCTCGGCGGCCCTGGCCCAGACCCTGCTGCCGCAGGCCCGCGTGATCCGCGAACCGCTCAACCGCGGCGTCAGCGCGGCGCGCAACCGGCTGCTCGACGCAGCGACCGGCGAGTACCTCTGGTTCATCGACCCGGATGACCTCGTCGAACCCGGCGTCATCCCGCGGCTCAAGGCCCTGCTCGATGAACATCGGCCCGACCTGCTGACCTGCAACTTCCGCGTCTTCGACGACGGCGCCTCGACCGCCTCCGTCAAGCCGCGCCACCGCCACATCGCCAGCTTCGACGGCCCGGCCGGCGTCGTCATGGAGGACGTGGACCAACGCCTGCGCGGCTTCTTCGTGCATGGCCAGTTCCACCCCTGGAGCAAGGTGGTGCGCCGCGCTTGCTGGCCCGCCGGCCTGCGCTTCCCGGAGGGCCGGGTGTTCGAGGACATGGCCGTCTACCCGCGGCTGGTGCTGCACACGCCGCGCCACCTGCACGTGGCCGAGGTCTGGGTCGCCTACCGGCAGCGCAGCGGCAGCCTGCTGAGCCGGCTCGACGCGCGCCGGCTGGACGACTGGACCCGGGCGCTGGACGGGCTGGCGGCCGAGCTGCCGCCGCTGGCCGACGACACGCGCTTCGAGATCGCACACTTCTGCGCCCGCACGCTGTTGCGCGCCCGCCGGCGGCGGCTGCAGCTGGGTGGTGACGCGCTGGCCGGCCTGACGACGGACGCCGAGCGCTTCGAGCGCAGCTCGCCGCTCGGCCGGCGCGAACTGCTGGCCGCCTACCTCAGGCGCGGCCGCTGGCTGCGGGCGCTGCAGTGGTGGCGCAACGCGTGATCAGCGCCTCGTAGCGCTGCAGCATCAGCGCGAGGCCGTGCCGGGCCAGCGCCTGTTCGCGCGCAGCCGCGCCCAGCCGCGCGACCTGCGCCGGGTCGCGCAGCAGCGTCGCGATGGCGTCGGCCAGCGCCGACGCGTCCGCCTCGGGCACCAGCAGCCCGGTCACGCCGGGCTCGATGACGCCGCGCACGCCGATCACGTCCGACGCGATGCAGGCGCAGCCCGCCGCCATCGCTTCGACCAGCGCCAGCGGCATGCCCTCGAAATGCGTGGCCAGCACATAGACGGCCTGCGAGGCCAGCAGGCCCGGCATGTCGCCGTGATGGCCGAGAAAACTCACCTGCCCGCCCAGCCCCAGCTGCGCCACGCGGGCCTGCATGCGCGCCAGCAGCGGGCCCGTGCCGGCCAGCTTCAGCGGCGGGCGCAGCCCGTGGCGCGAGGCCAGCAGCGCCAGCGCGTCGAGCAGCGTCGCATGGTCCTTCTGCCGGGCGAAGCGGGCGGACATGACCAGGCCGGCCTCGCGTTCGCCCGCCGGTGCGGTGGCGCCGGTGAAACGCCCCAGGTCGATGCCGTTCGGGATCGCGACCGTCTTGTCCGCCGGCAGCCCCTGCGCCAGCAGGCTCTGGCGCACGCCCTCGCTGACGCCCACCAGCGCCGCCGAGCGCCGGGCGAGCTGGCGCGACTGCCAGCGGCTCCACGGCGAGTAGCGCTCGCGCGAGTTGTGCTCGACCTGGATCAGCACCGGCACGCCGGCGCGCACGCCGGCGTGCCGGCCCAGCAGGTGCTCCGGAAAGCCGTGCGCCAGCAGCGCCAGCGGCCGCAGCGTGCGCAGCAGCGCGGCCAGCTCGGCGATGGTCACGAGGTGCGACCAGCCCGACACGAGATGCACGCGCAGGCCCTGGGCGCGCAGCGCCTCGACGCGGGCCAGGGGCGTGTGGCGCTTGCGCCGCAGCACCAGCACCGGCTCGAACGGGCCCGCCTGCCGCGCGGCCAGGCACAGATCGACGGCCACCTGAGTCGCGCCGGAAAAGCCCCCGGTCACGAAGTGAACGACGGTCGGGCGCTCGCGGGTCGAGGTGTCGTTCGGCATGGGCGCGCAGTGTAATCAGCGGGCTCGCGCCGCCGGGCCGCTTGCGACGCGCGGCGCGACGGGCCTGCCTCAGGCACGGCGCAGCGCGCGAGTGACAATCCCGCCCCATGTCCGCTGACACCCCCGCCTCCCCGTCCGACTCCGTCGCGCGCCGCCTCGGCCAGTTCGTCTACCCGCACCGCTGGGGCGCGCTGCTGACCGTGCTGGCCTTCGTCGGCGTCGCGGCCACGGAGACGATGATCCCGCGCCTGGTCGGCTATGCCTTCGGCGAAGGCTTTGCCAAGGACGCCTTCCCGCTGTGGATGGTGCCGGCGGTGCTGATCGGCCTGTATTTCGTCCGCGGCCTGTTCGGCTTCGCCGGCCAGTACCTGTTCAACTGGACGATCACGCGCAGCGTGACCGACTTCCGCGCCGCGCTCATCGACGCGGTGCTGCGCCTGGACGCCCAGGTCTACACCCGCATGCAGGCGGGCACGGCGGTCAGCAAGGTGGTCAACGACCCGCAGCAGATCCTGCAACTGGTCGGCAACGTGGGCCTCAGCGTGCTGCGCGACGGACTGCCCGCCATCGCCATGGTCGGCACGCTGTTCTTCCTGAACTGGCAATTGACGCTGCTCAGCCTGATCGTCACGCCGCTGATGGCGCTGGTCATGAAGAAGGTCAACCAGCGCATGCGCATCGTGTCCACGCGCTCCTACGACTCGCAGCTGCTGCTGGTCAACAAGGTGGACGACATCACCCGCGCCTGGCGGGTGGTGCGCCAGTTCGGCGCGGCCGCCCATGAGCGCGAGCGCTTCGCCGAGGTGTCGCAGGCGGTGCGCCGCAACGACCTCAAGACCGCCGCGGCCGCCGCGCTGGCCCAGCCGCTGTCCCAACTGGTCGCGAGCGTCGGCCTGTCGCTGATCATCTGCGTGGCCTTGTGGCAGGCCCGTCTCAACGCCACCGGCGTGCAGGACTTCGCGACCTTCGTGACGGCGCTGATGCTGCTGACCTCGCGGCTGCGCCACCTGTCCGACCTGGCCGCCCCGCTGACCCGGGCCGGCGTCATTGCCAAGGGCTGCTTCGAGCTGATGGACGCGCCCAAGGAGGCCGACAGCGGCACGCGCGAGCTGCCCGGCCCGGCGCAGGGCGAGATCGTCATGGACGAGGTGCGCCTGACCTATCCGGGCGCGTCGCAGCCGGCGCTGGACGGCCTGAGCCTGCGCTTCCCGGCCGGCAAGACGACCGCGCTGGTGGGCGCCTCGGGGGCCGGCAAGAGCTCCATCATCCATCTGCTGCTGGGCTTCGGCCGGCCGGACGCGGGCCGCATCCTGCTGGACGGCCTGGACATCGAGACGCTCAGCCGCCTGAGCCTGCGGCGCCAGTTCGCCGTGGTGTCGCAGGACATCGTGCTGTTCGACGACTCGGTGGCCCACAACATCGCCTACGCCCAGCCGCGCGACGACGCCAAGCTGGAGCAGGTGCTGCGCGCCGCCCACCTGTGGGACTTCGTGCAGACGCTGCCCGAGGGCGTGGAGACGCCGGTGGGCGCCAACGGCAGCAAGCTGTCCGGCGGCCAGCGCCAGCGCCTGGCGATCGCCCGGGCGCTGTACAAGGACTGTCTCTTATACACATCTCCGAGCCCACGAGACGGACTCCTAT
>CAXDTK010000243.1:0-8077 GCA_963992225.1 uncultured Comamonadaceae bacterium
AAGACGGCATACGTGATAGGAGTCCGTCTCGTGGGCTCGGAGATGTGTATAAGAGTCAGGCTCGCCATCGGTCAGCGGCGTCGTGACGCGGAAGATCTGCGCGGTGTTGGCGCCGGCCTTGCGGTGGCTGACCAGCATCTCGCGCTGGGTGGGGTGCCAGTCCGCGAAGCTGTGGCCGCGGAAGTCGTTGTAGCGGCCGATGGCGTCGGCCAGGCTCTGCGGCACCGGCGGGATGCCCTGCACGAACAGGTTGGCGTTGGGGGTGACGACGGCCGGCGCGCTCGGCACGGGGGGCGTCGCGCAGGCCGCCAGCAGCACGCTGCCGAGGGCACAGAGGGTGAGTCTCAAACGGGTCATGGCAGAACGAAAAATGGGCGCTTGAAGCGCCCATTCTCATGCCGGTGCGGCTAGTGTCTAACCCGGTGTGACCACCGGCACGCCCGCAGCCCGTCAGGCGGTCTGCTGGATGCCGGCAATCAGCCAGCCGTCGCCGGACCGGGCCAGGTGCCAGATCTCGTCGAAGTCCTCGGCGGCCCGCTCGCTGGCCTCGCGCACCAGGCCCCAGAAGCGCACCGAGACGATCTGCTCGCCGTTCTCGGTGGCCACGTCCACGACGCTGGCGTCCAGCTGCAGCACCTCGGTGCGCTGCGGCTGGCTGCCGCGCTCCAGCAGGTCGTGCTGGATGCTGGCGTACATCTGCGGCGTCGTGAAGCGGCGCAGGTCGGCCTGGTCGCCCGCGTCGTTGGCGGCCTGCAGGCGGATGAACACCTGCTTGGCGATCTTCTCGAAGCCGGCGGCGTCGAAGTCGGCCGGGACCGTGCTGACCGGCGCGGCTGCGGCCGCAGTCGCCATGGGGGCGGCTGCGCTGCCCGCGGGCGGGTTCCAGGCCGGTTGCTGCGCCTGGAAGTTGGCGCCGTTGGCGCCGGCCAGCTGCGGCCGCGGCGCTGCGAAGCGGCGCATCAGGAAGCGGATCGCAACGAACGCCACCATGGCCAGCAACGCGATCATCATGAAGTTGGCCAGACCCTCGCCGAAGCCCAGGTGGCTGGCCAGCGCGGCCAGGCCCAGGCCGGCGGCCAGGCCGGCGATGGGGCCCAGCCAGGAGCGCTTGGGCGCCGCGGCCGGCGCGGCCGGCGTGGCGGCCGCCTGCTTGGCGGGGGCGGCCTGCTGCGGCGCGGGTTGCTGGGCCGGGGGCGTCTGCGGCGTGGTCTGCGTGGGCACGCTGCGCTTGATGCCGCCGCCACCCAGGCGTTTGGCCTCGGCGTCGTGGGCGGGGAGGGCGATGGCCAGCACAGTGGCCAGGCTGAGCGCGAGGAAGCGGTTCAAGCGGTGTCTCCGGAAATGAGGCGGCGAGCCGGGAAGGTGATGGCGCGCGAGGGCATTTTCAAGCCTCGCGGATGTCCGCAACCACGGTTTTGCCGAAGTCTGGCCGCATGAGAAACCGAACGATCGCGGCGGCGGTCGCGTCGGCCGTCTGCAGCTGGCCGTCGTCCTTCAGCCCCTGGAAGCGCGCCTGCTCGGTGAAGCGCACCGGGTCGGCGCCGCGCAGCTGCGCCTGCATGTCGGTGTCGATGACGCCGGGCGCCAGCGACACGATGCCCACGTCCGGGGCCTCCAGCGCCAGCGCGCGGCTCAGGTGGTCCAGCCCGGCCTTGACGGCGCAGTAGGCCGCGCTGCCCGCCATCGCGCGGCGGCCCAGGCCCGAGGAGATGTTGAGGATGCGGCGGGTCGCGATGCCGCCCGTCTCGGCCAGGAACACGCGGCTGAGCAGCGTGGGCGCCTCCAGCCCCACGCGCAGCGCGGCGGACAGCTCGGCCAGGCCGGTGGCCGCCAGCGGCCCCGGCGCGCTCAGCAGCGCTGCGTTGTTGACCAGCGTGGCGCTCTCCCAGGCCGGGTGGGCGCGCAGCCAGGCCTGCAGCCGTTCGGCGGCGGGTACGGGGTCGGCCAGGTCCAGCGTCCATTGCTCGGCCTGCAGGGCCGGGTTGATGTGGCGGGCCAGGCCGATGACGGCATGGCCCGGCTGACTCAGCTGGCGGACGAGGGCGGCGCCCAGGCCGCGCGAGCTGCCGGTGACGAGGTAGAGGTGCATGGGCCGACTCTAGCGGCCCGCGGTCGCGGGCGTCAGAAGCCGGTGGCGGCGGTGTCGTCGCAGGTGGCCCGGAGGAACTTCGCCGCGGTTTCGATGCGGGCGGCCAGTTCCGGATCGTCGGGGTTGAAGGCCAGCATCCCGGCGTAGCCGTTGGCGGGGAAATCGACCGCGAACTGCGGGACCTGGGGTGGCTGCGGCGTGTTGCCGTGCCGACGGAGCTTGACGTTTCGCCAGTCGATCCAATGAGGCCCCGTCATCGTCGGCGCCGGCGTGTAGGTGCGTACCAAGGTGACGTCGATCTGATCGGCGAAGAGCATGCCGCCGACCTTTTGCGTGAGGTCGAGCTTCTCGGTCAACGGCTCCGAGACCGACAGCCTGGCGATGCGGGTCACGCAGGGGTCGATCTTTCCGTCGGCGGTGCGTGAGTCGAGTTCAAGAACCGGAAAGGGCTGAAATGCCTTCTCGATGTTCTCCGTCGACAGGACTTTCCCGTCGCGAACGGCCGTGCGGGTGGCGGTGCCGGGGATCAGGTTGACCTGTTGCCTGGCGTTGGTCAGCGACAGCGACACGCCACCCTTGCGGGCCACGGCCGCCAGGAACCTCTGCGCGCCTTCAGCGGTCTGCGCGGGCTGTGCCTGCGCCGCGGCCGACGCCAGCGCAACACCCAGAGCGACGAGCATGTTCATGCCAAACATGGGGGCAACTCCATTCAGAAACCTGATCATCGAGATTGGTCATCGTGATGTCGGGCCGGGCGCGCCTCCCTACTGGGCAGACCCCGTCCCGGGTGCGCCGTAGCAGACCTCGCGCGTGGTACCGCAGTCCACCACGGCGGTGCATTCATAGGTACGGGTGCCCAGGTCATGGGTGCGGCCCTGGCCGTCGATGCTGATGTCGCGTGTCGACGAGCAGCTGATGGCGCCAAGCTGGCCCTTGCCCTGGCAGCGCCCGGCCGCCATGGCGATGATGTCTGCGCGGGTGGACTCCTCCGTCTTGTTGCGACCCAGCACCATGCTGGTGACGCGGTCGGTCCGGCAGGACGATGGCGAGTTGGCGGCCACGGTCTGCGAACCGGGCGCCGGCGCCGCGGGCGACGACGGTTTGAGCGCCGTGTTCTGGGCGGCCTGAGCGGCGCGCTCCTGGGCCTTCTGCTGGGCCAGCTGGTAGTCCTGCAACTGCTGGCGGCGCAGGCGGTCGGCCGCCGCGTTCTCGCGCAAGGCCTTCTCCGGGTCGTAGGCATTCGCCGCCGGAACTGCCGGCGGTTGGGGGCTGCGAAGGCCGCTGCTCCCCGTGCCGGTCCCGGCGCCCTGGCCGGCCACCGGGGCCGGGCGCTGCGGCTGCGCGAGCGCGGCCTGCTGCTGCGCCGCCGCGGCTGCGGCAGCTCGCTGGCGGGCCAGCTGTTCCTGCGCGGCAGCGGCCTGGCGCTGGCGGTCCTGCTCCCGCTGGCGCGCCTGCTCGGCCTGTTGCTGCTGGCGCTGCAGGTTGGCGAGGAAGGCCTGCTGCTGGGCGCGTTGCGCCTGCGCGTTGGCCATCTCGTTCTTGAAGGTGTTCAGCCCGCCCATCAGGGCACTCGCGAAGGCATCGTCGGAGCGCCGTGCCTCGGCACGCTCCTCGCGTTCCTGCTGGGCCCGCTGTGCGGCCATCTGCGCATCGAATTCGGCCTGCTCGCGGCGCGCCTCCTCGGCGCGCCGGGCTTCCTCCTGCTGGCGCCTCAGCGTCTCGGCACGCTGCAACTTGTCGCGCGCCATGCTGGCGCGCAGCCTGGCCATGTCGGCGTCCGAGAGGTTGCGCGGTCCCGCAGCCTCTTCGGCCGGCGACTCGGCCAGCGCCACCACCACCGGAGAGGACGCCGCCGCAGCCACCGGGGCCGGGGCCGAGGCCGCCGTCGCCGCGGCCTGGGCCTGCTCCGGCAGCTTGCCGGTCAGCCGTTCCCATTCATCGGCCTTGACGATCTTGCCGTCGCTCATGGACACGAAATCCATCACGACGGCGTCGCCCTCGAGGCGGACGCGCGAGAGAGGGGCCATGAGGCTGTAGAGGCTGCCCTCGGACTTCCAGAGGACGGCGCCGTCCGCCTGCACGGTGCCGGTCCCGCGCTGCTGGCCGTTGACATGCGTGGCCAGCCTGCCGCCGCCCAGGGATGTGATGCGCTGGCGCATGCCGTCGTCCCGTGCTTCGATGATGGCCGTCTTGTCGACGTCCCAGGACCACGTGTAGCGCCACTTCCTGCCCCTGGCCTTGACCAGCGGCTTGGCGTCCAGCAGGTCGGTCTCCAGGCTGGCACCCAGCAGCCGCGCATAGACGCCCCAGACGGCCGGGTCAGCGTCCTGGGCGCGTGCGCCCAAAGGCGGCAGGCAGAGCAGGCACAGCAGCAGCCACAGCCGTTTCGCATGGTTTGTCATTGCTTCGCCCGACGAGGGTGCCCGGACACGCGCGCAGTCACGCGGCGCTCACCGGGCGGGAGGTTGGGAAGAGAACGGCGGCCAGGCGGTTCCGAACGCCGTGCCGCGGTGACGCCATCGCTGCTTCTGCCGGCTCGATGGCATGTGGCACCCGGCGCCGTGGTCGATGAGCCATGGCCCGCAGCGGGAAATGTCAGAAGCCGGTGGCCGTGGTGTCGTCGCAGCTCAGCTTGAGGAACTTCATCGCGAATTCGACGCGATCGATGAGTTCCGTCTCGCCGGTGAACGCCAGGTTGGCGGTGTAGTTCTTTTCCTTGAACGACACCGTCATCTGCGCGCCGTTCGTGCTGCGGCCGATCTTGACGTTGCGCCAGTCGATCCAGTGCGGCGCCGCCAGTTCCGGCGACAGCTCGTAGGTGCTGGTCTCGGCATGCACGATGGTCGTGTCGATCAGGATGCCTTCGTCGACGCTTTGCCAGTTGCGGCTTTCGGTCAGCTGGTCGCGCACCTCCCATTTGGTGATGCGCGTGCGGCAGGCGTCCGTCCTGCCGTCCGCACCCTGGCTGTCGACCTCGGTGACGGTGAAGGCCGCCAGCTGTTTCTCGATGACCCGCTCGGACTTGGATTGCTCGGGGCCGAGCAGTTCGACGCGCGTGGCCGTGGCCGTCGCCTTGCCGCGCACGTAGTTCGTCCGGCCCTGGCCGTCGACGAACCAGGCGTGGGCATTGCCCTTCTTCACCAGCGCGGCCAGGAACCTCTGCGCGCCCTCCGCGGTCTGGCCCTGCTGGGCCTGCGCGCCTGCCGCCGCAAGGGCGCAGGCCAGGGCGCCCAGTGCTGCCGTCCATCGCTTGTTGTTCTTCATCGCCGGTCTTTCATCGAGATTGGGGTGCACGGAAGGCTGTCGGTGGTGCGCGGCCCACAACAATCCGCCACCGGCAAGGCGGGGCGGGGTGACACAGCCGCGCCGCGAATGTTAGGGACGAGCGGCCGGGCGGCCGCTTCAGAACCCGGGCGGCGCAGTGAAGTATTTGTCGCTGACGCCCAGTTCGCTGGCATGCAGCAGCAGCCGCGGGCGGGCGGCGGCGATGTCCCGCGCGGCGTAGAGCGCATCGCCCAGGATGGCGTGGCCCAGGGCCGCCATGTGCACGCGCAGCTGATGCGTGCGGCCGGTCAGCGGCGCCAGCCGCACGCGCGTGTGCGGTCCTTCACGTGCCAGCACCTGCCAATGCGTCTGCGAGGGCTTGCCGCGTACCGGGTCGACCTGCTGGCGCGGGCGGTTGGGCCAGTCGGGGCCCAGGGGCAGGTCGATCACACCTTCGCCGTCCAGGTGTCCGGCGACGACGGCGACATAGACCTTGGCCACGCGGCGGGCCGCGAACTCGGCGCCCAGCTCGCGCTGCGCCGCCGCGCCGCGGCCGAACAGCAGCAGGCCCGAGGTCGCCTGGTCGAGCCGGTGCACGATGAGTGCGTCGGGGTAGAGGGCCTGCACGCGCGCGCTGGCGCAGTCGGGCTCGGTGCGGCCGGGCACGCTGAGCAGGCCGGCCGGCTTGTCGACGACGACCAGACGGTCGTCCACGTGCAGGATGCGCATCAGCGTGACGACACCAGGATGCCGGCAGCGATCAACGCAAAGGCCGCGCCGTGGTACCAGGCCGGGGCCAGGCCCAGCAGCGCCGCCGAGATGACGGCGGCGAACACCGGTGTCAGGTTGACGAAGAAGCCCGCCACGGCCGGCCCGGCCTCGGCCACGCCCAGGCCCCAGCAGCGGTAGGCGATCAGCGACGGGCCGATGGCCACGTAGGCCAGCACGGCGACCAGCGTCGGGCTCCAGTGCACCGGTGCCGGCGCCATGACCTGCTCGACACCCGCGGACAGGCCCGAGAACAGCACGCCGAACATCAGCTGGGCCATCAAGGCCTCGGCCCAGTGCCAGTCGGGCCGCTCGCCCGGCCGCAGGCCCGGCGCGGGCCGCGCCAGCATCCACGAGTAGATGGCCCAGGTGAACAGCGCCAGCAGCATCAGCAGGTCGCCCTGGGCGAACTGCACGTCCCGCAGCGCCGCCGGGTCGCCACGCGTGATGACCAGGGCCACGCCGGCCAGCGACAGCACCGCACCGGCCAGCTGGCGCCGCCGCGGCCGCACGCCGTAGAACACGGCGCCGACGGCCAGCATCCAGACCGGCATGCTGGCGGTGATCAGCGTCACGTTCAGCGGCGACGAGGTGTGCAGCGCCAGGTACTGCAGCGCGTTGTAGCAGCCCATGCCCAGGAAGCCCAGCGCCGCCAGGCCGCGCCAGCGCACCAGCGCCGGGCGCGGCTCGCGCAGCAGCCGCCAGGCCAGCGGGGCCAGCAGCACGAAGGCCAGCGCCCAGCGCAGCGCGTTCAGCAGCATCGGCGGGATGTCGTCGCGCACCAGCCGGCCGACCACCGCATTGCCGGCCCACAGCAGGGGCGGCGTGCTCAGCAGCAGAGCAAGGCGTGGGGTCAGCGTCATCGGCGAAGGCAGCGCGGCGAAAGGGCTGGCACGATACCGGACTGCGAACAGGAGATACCGCATGACAGAGAAAGCCGTCGTCATCGAGGCCCCCGGCGGGCCGGAGCAGCTCAAGCTGGTGGACGTGGAGGTCGGCGCGCCTGGCCCCGGCGAGATCCGCATCCGCCACGCCGCCTGCGGGCTGAACTACATCGACGTCTATCACCGCAATGGCACCTACCCGCTGCCGCTGCCGGCCCGACTGGGCATGGAGGGCGCGGGCGTGGTGGAGGCGGTGGGCGAGGGCGTCACGCACCTGCGCGAGGGCGACCGCGCGGCCTATGCCAGCCAGCCGCCCGGGGCCTATGCCACGGTGCGCGTGATGCCGGCCAAGTGCGTGCTCAAGCTGCCCGACGCCATCGACTTCGAGACCGGCGCGGCCATGATGCTCAAGGGCCTGACGGTGCAGTACCTGCTGCGCAAGACCTTGCCGCAGGGCGGGCTGCAGGCGGGCGACTTCGTGCTGTTCCATGCCGCGGCCGGTGGCGTGGGGCTGATCGCCTGCCAATGGGCCCGGGCGCTGGGCCTGCAGCTGATCGGCACCGCCGGCAGCGACGAGAAATGCCAGCTGGCCCTGGACAACGGCGCGACCCACGCCATCAACTACCGGCGCGACACCGATTTCGCGGCCCGCGTGCGCGAGATCACCGGCGGACGCGGCGTGAAGGTGGTCTACGACTCGGTGGGTGCCGACACCTGGGAGGGCTCGCTGAACAGCCTGGCGCCGTTCGGCCTGCTGGCCAGCTTCGGCGCCGCCTCCGGCGCGGTGCCGCCCATCAACATCGGCACGCTGGCGGCCAAGGGCTCGGTCTACGTGACGCGGCCGACGCTGTTCACGCACATCGCCAGCCACGCGAGCACGCAGGCGATGGGCGACGAGCTGTTCGGCATGGTGGCCGGCGGGCAGGTCAAGATAAGCATCGACCGCCGCTATGCGCTGGCCGACGTGGCCCAGTCGCACCGCGACCTGGAGGCGCGCAGCATCGTCGGCAGCGCCGTGCTGCTGCCGCTGTCTCTTATACACATCTCCGAGCCCACGAGACGGACTCCTATC
>CAXDTK010000244.1:0-8073 GCA_963992225.1 uncultured Comamonadaceae bacterium
TAAGCCTTCGTCGGCAGCGTCAGATGTGTATAAGAGACAGCGTTCAGAGCCCGCCGATGAAGTAGCGCTTCAGGCCCGCCAGCACCATCTCGACGGCGATGGCCGTCAGAACCAGGCCCATCAGCTTCTCGATGGCCGACACCACCGAGTCGCCCAGCAGCTTGCGGATGCGGTCGGCCATCACCAGCACGAAGCCCGACACCAGCATGGCGGCGCTCAGCGCGCCTATCCATTCGTAGATGCGGTCGGGCTGGCGCGAGGCCAGCAGCAGCACGGTGGCCATGGCCGAGGGGCCGGCCAGCAGCGGCACGGCCAGCGGGAAGATCAGCGGCTCGCGGCCGGATTCCAGCCCGTAGGCCGACTCCCCCGAGCCGCCGAAGATCATGCGGATCGCGATGATCATCAGGATCACGCCGCCGGCCACCTCCAGCGAACGCTCCGACAGGTGCATCACGCGCAGGAAGCCCTCGCCGACGAACATGAAGGCGAACAGCACGCAGAACGCGATGCCCACCTCGCGCATCGCCACGCGCGTGCGGCGTTCCTTCGGCACCGCCCGCATGATGGGAATGAAGATGGGCAAGCTGCCGAGCGGGTCGAGCACCAGCAGCAGCAGGATCAGGGCGGAGAGAAAGCTGTGGTCCATGGTGCCGCATTGTCACCAGCGCCCTGCCCTTCAGGCCCGCCCGCAGCGGGCGCCGCGGGCAGGATGCACGGGCCTCAGAACCGGTAGTGCGCCCGCGCGTAGTACGCGGCGCCGTTCAGGCCGAACTGCACGCTGTCGTAGTAGAAGCCGTTGTCGGTCTCGAACGGGTCCTGGCGGGTGGGCTTGACGTTGAAGACGTTGTTGCCGCCCAGGCTCAGCTTCAGCGCCGGCGTGGCCTGCCAGCTCAGCCCCAGGTCCATCGAGGTCTTGGGCTTGTACTTCAGGTAGACGCCGTCCGTGAAGGCACCCTGCGTCTGCTTGCCGAAGTGGATGACCTTGGCCTCGCCGGTCCAGGCGCCCTGGCTGTACTCGAAGCCCAGCGTGGCCTTGACGCGCGGGCCGGCCTCCTCGATGAACAGCCGCTCGCGCGTGGACAGCAGCACATCCTCGAAGCCCTTCAGCGCGGCCGGCGCGTTGACGCCGGTGACCGTGGTGCGGCTGACGTTCAGCGCCAGGAAGGTGGCGAGCTGGCCGGCGCCCAGCTTCATGCGGTTGGAGGCCGTCACGTCCAGGCCGCGCGTGCGTGTGTCGACCGAGTTGACGAAGAACTGCGCCTGACCCACGCCCAGACCCTGCAGGATGGCGCCAAGCGCGGGGTAGTTGTCCGCGTCGAAGCGGCCGGACAGCACGATGCGGTCCTGGATGTTGATCTGGTAGAGGTCGGCCGTGATGGCGGTGTCGGCGCTGGGCTTGACGGTGAAGCCGACGGAGAGGTTCTTGGACTTTTCCTGCTTCAGCGCCGGCACGCCCGCCGCGTTGGTGATGGCGCTGCCGTTGGGCGCCAGCACCACGTCCAGGGGCTGCTGGTTGATGAAGTCGGTGAAGGTGGACGAGAAGTACAGCTGCTGCAGGCTGGGCGCGCGGAAGCCCGTGCTGGCCGCGCCGCGCAGCAGGAAGGCGTTGCCGAGCTTGTAGCTGCCCGACAGCTTGGCCGTCGTCGTGGAGCCGAAGTCGCTGTAATGCTCGGCGCGCAGGGCCGCGTCCACCGTCAGCGCGGGCGTCAGGTTGGCCTCCCAGTCGGCGTACAAGGCTTGGCTGTTGCGGCTGCGCTTGGTGGCGTCGGCGGGCTGGAAGCCCGGGAAGCCCTGGCTGCCGGCATTGCCGCCGAAGCCCACGCCGTCGGCGTCGATGTAGGAACCCGGCTCGCCGGCCACGATGTCGTACTTCTCGCGGCGGTATTCGGCGCCGAACGCGATGTTGCTGCCGCCCAGCAGATCGGGGAAGAAGCGGCTGACGTCGAAGTTGGTGGTGGCCTGGCTGAAGCTGAAGCCGCCGGCGTCGAAGCTCGCCGGGCTGATGCCCTTGCCGCCCGCCAGCAGGTCCTTGTTGGCGATGGATGCGTTCAGCGTGTTGCTGATGTTGTAGCGCATCTTGTTGCTGCCATAGGTCTGCGACAGGTCGGTGTCCCAGCCGGCGAAGGCCGACTTCCAGCCGACGATGACGTAGCGGTCCTGCACGTCGCCGTTGATGTAGGGCACGAAGCCGTTGGGGTACATCGCGGCCGAGTTGCGGCTGGGGATGTCGCCGTCGCCGTCGCGCGCCCAGGCGCCCGAGGAGGCGTCGCGGTCCTGGGCGCCGAGCGTGACGTAGAGCTTGTTGTCGCCGGCGACCGGGAACTCGCCGTTCAGGTAGACCGTCTTGTTCTTGACAGCCGTGTCGCCGATGGTGCGCAGGTCGCCGGGGTCGGCACGGTTGGAGCGGCCGCGGTCCTGCCATTCGCCGGTGATGCCCAGGCTGCCGCCGCCCAGCTTCACGCCGCAGTAGGCCGAGGCCAGGTAGTTCTTGCCGTCACCGGCCGAGTACTGGCCGAAGCCCGCCACGGCCTCGCAGCCGGCCTTCTTCTTCAGCTGGATGTTGATGACGCCGGCGATGGCGTCCGAGCCGTACTGGGCCGCCGCGCCGTCGCGCAGCACCTGCACGTTGTCGATGGCCAGCAGCGGCAGCGAGTTCATGTCGGTGCCGGTCGAGCCGCGGTTGCGCGCGCCGAACAGGTTGACCAGGGCCACCGTGTGGCGGCGCTTGCCGTTGACCAGCACCAGCGTCTGGTCCGAGCCCAGGCCGCGCAGCGCGGCGGAGTCGATCAGGTCGGCGCCGTCCGCGCCGGTCTGGCGGGTGGAGTTGAACGATGGCGACAAATACTGCAGCGACTGCGCCAGGTCGAACTGGCCGCCGCCCTCGGTGACCTTGCTCATCGAGTAGATGTCCACCGGCACCAGCGTGTCCGTGCTGGACGCGGCCGGCAGGCTCTTGCGCGAGCCCAGCACCGTGACGCGCTCGAGGTTGGTGGTGTCCTGGGCCAGCGCGAGGGCGGGTGCCGTGGCGGCGATGACGGCCAGGGCGATCGGCAGCATGCGGGGGGTGGGCATGGGGACTCCGTGAAGATGGTGTGATGGCGGCGGAGTTTGCCCCCGCGCCAACGCCCGGACGCCACGGGTGTTGTGGCCCGCAGACAGGTGAAACCATCAGGCGGCACCGGCCGCCGCGCGCCCTAGCCGCGCGGGTGGTGCACCGCGTGCAAGGCCTTGAGGCGCTCGCGCGCCACATGGGTGTAGATCTGCGTCGTCGACAGGTCCGCATGCCCCAGAAGCAGCTGCACCGCGCGCAAATCCGCACCATGGTTGAGCAGGTGGGTCGCAAACGCATGGCGCAGCGTGTGCGGCGACAGCGGCGCGGTGATGCCGGCCGTCAGCGCGTGGCGCTTGACCAGCGTCCAGAACATCTGCCGCGTCATGCCCGCGCCACGGGCGGTGACGAACAGGTCGTCGCTGGACTGGCCCGCCAGGATCTCGGCCCGCGCCTCGCGCAGGTAGCGCGCCATCCAATCGCACGCATGCTCGCCGAACGGCACCAGCCGCGCCTTGCTGCCTTTGCCGGTCACGTGCAGCACGGCGTCCTTGAAGGCAACATGGGCGCTCTTGAGCGTGACCAGCTCGCTCACGCGCAGGCCACTGGCGTACATCAGCTCCAGCATCGCGCGGTCGCGCAGGCCCAGCGCCGTGTCCACGTCCGGCGCGGCCAGCAGCGCGCCGACCTGGGCCTCGCTGAGCAGCTTGGGCACCCGCAGCGGCTGGCGCGCGGCGGTGAGCTTGAGCGTCGGGTCGGTCGCGATGCGGCCCTCGCGCAGCGCCCAGCGGAAATAGCGCTTGAACACCGACAGCCGCCGGTTGGCGCTGGTGGCCTTCGCCGCCGGCCTGGCCACCGCGTACTCGAACAGCCGCAGCTCCGAGCAGCCGTCCAGCGGCGTCGGCGCCAGCCAGGCGGCCAACGCGATCAGGTCGCGCCGGTAGGCCGCCTGCGTGTTGGCGCTCAGACCGTCTTCCAGCCAGAGCGCCTCGATGAAGGACTCGATGCCGGCGTCAATCAAGCTTGAGCTTCTGCTGCGCGACGACCTTCTTGTAGACCTCGAACTCGGCCGCGATCTGCGCGGCGAACTGCTCGGGCGTGTTGGCCGCGATCAGCGAGCCGGTGTCCTCGATGCGCTTCTTCACGTCCGGGATCTCCAGCGCCTTGCGCACCGCCGCGTTGACCTTGTCGACGATGTCGCGCGGCAGGCCCTTGGGGCCGTGCACGCCGTAGTAGGCCATGCGGTTGACCGGCTCCAGGCCGACCTCCTTGAAGGTCGGCACGTTGGGCAGCGAGGCCACGCGCTGCGGCGCCGCCACGACGATGGGGATGAGCCGGCCGTCCTTGATGAAGGGCAGCGCCGACGGCAGGTTGTCGAAGATCATCGGCACCTGGCCGGCCACCGTGTCGTTCAGCGCCGGCCCGGCGCCGCGGTAGGGGATGTGCAGCACGAACACGCCGGCCAGCGTCTTGTACAGCTCCATCTGCAGGTGGCCGATGCCGCCGGTCCCGGAGGTGGCGTAGCTGTGCTTGGCGGGGTTCTTCTTCAGCTCGGCGACGAAGCCCTTGTAGTCCCGCGCCGGGAAGCTCGGATGCACGGCGATGACGTTGGGCGTCGCCGCCATGTTGATGATGGGCGTGAAGTCGATCAGCGGGTTGTAGGCGATCTTGGGGTTGATCGCCGGGTTGGCGGCGGTCGTCGACACGGTGGCCACGCCCAGCGTGTAGCCGTCCGGCGTGGCCCGCGCGATCTCGTTGGCACCCACCGTGCCGCCGCCACCCGCCTTGTTCTCGACCACCATGGTCTGGCCCAGCAGGCCGGCCATGCGCTCCGACACGATGCGGGCAATGATGTCGGTGGTGCCGCCGGGCGCGAACGGCACGATCAGGCGCACCGGCTTGGCCGGGTAGCCCTGGGCCCAGGCCAGCGGGCTCAGGCCGGTCAGGGCGGCAGCTTGGAGGACGGAACGGCGTTGCATGAGAGCGGTCTCCTCGAGGTTGATGGGGCGATGCTAGCCCGGCTGGCCCAGCAGGCCGGCGCGCAGGTGCGCATCGCTGTTGCGGTCGCCGATGAACACCTTCAGGAAGGCGGTGTAGAAGTCGTGCCCCGGCACCGGCTTGCCGCGCACCTGGCCGTTGACGGTCAGCACCGTGCCGCCCTGGGCGGGCAGGTAGTCGATCACCAGCAGGTCGCCCTTCTTCACGCGGCCGACCTCGGCAATGGTGGCGTTGAACTGGCGCACCCGCTCGGCCAGCGCCGCCTGCTCGGCCTCGCCGTTGTTGCGCCTCACGCCCTTGTCGATGGCCTTGACGAACTCCTGCGTGGACACGTCCTTGACGAGCGGGATGACGATGCGCATCTCCAGCCGCTTGGGGCCGGTCTGCGCATAGATGCCCTCGGGCGAACCGGCCTTCTGCGGCAGGTACAGCGACGCCAAGTACAGCGGATAGATCGCCACCTGGCGCTTGCCGACGCCGTTCAGCACCAGCGCGCTGCCGCCCAGCTGCAGCGTGTCCGCGAAGTCCTGGCCCTCGTAGCGCACCGCCTGGGCGGGCAGCGAGACGGCGGCGACGGCCACGGCCAGGGCCGAGGCGGCCTGGCGAAACGAAACACTCATTCGGTCACTCCAACGGACAGCGGATGGGACGATAACGCGGCAACCGCCGTCGGCGCGGACAAGGCCCAGGCGATGTGTTCCCGCACGAGCTGATCTGCCCCCTGCTCCGCCGATTGCAAGGCGCCACGCAGCGCCGCGTCGTCCTGCCGGCGCAGCGCATTGCCCGCCGCGACCGCCAGGTTGCGCCGCCAGCGCTGGAAGCCGATGCGGCGGATGGCCGAGCCCTCGGTGCGGCGCAGGAACTCGGCCTCGTCCCAGCCCAGCAGCGTGGCAATCGGCGCGCCCGCCAGCCCCGGGCGAGGGTCGAAGTCGGCCAGCACGGCGGGCTGGGCGAACTTGTTCCACGGGCAGGCCAGCTGGCAGTCGTCGCAGCCGTAGACGCGGTTGCCGATCAGCGGCCGCAGTTCCTCCGGGATGGCGCCGTCATGCTCGATGGTCAGGTAGGAGATGCAGCGCCGCGCATCGACGCGGTACGGCGCGGTGATGGCCGCCGTGGGGCAGACGTCCAGGCAGGCGCGGCACTCGCCGCAATGCGCGCCGACCACCTCGGTGAGCGGCAGCGCCAGGTCGATGAAGACCTCGCCGAGGAAGAACATCGAGCCGGCCTCGCGGTGCAGCGTCAGCGTGTGCTTGCCGCGCCAGCCCAGGCCCGACTGCGTCGCCAGCTCCACCTCCAGCACCGGCGCCGAATCGGTGAAGACGCGGTAGCCCCGCGGGCCGACCTCGGCCTGCAGCCGCTCGGCCAGCTTCTGCAGACGCTGGCGCAACACCTTGTGATAGTCCCGGCCGCGGGCGTAGAGCGAAATCTGCGCCTGCGCGGGCCGGGCCAGCCCGGCCCATTCGACGGCCTGCCAGCCCGGCTGCGTGTCGCGCGGCAGGTAGTCCATGCGGGCGGTGATGACGCGCAGCGTGCCGGGCACCAGCTCGGCCGGCCGGGCGCGCTTCATGCCATGCGCGGCCATGTAGTGCATGCGGCCGTGGTGGCCGGCGTCCAGCCAGGCCTGCAGGCCCGGCTCGGCATGGCTGAGGTCCACGTCGGCCACGGCGATCTGTGAGAATCCCAGCTCACGCGCCCAGCCGCGCAGCTGCTCCATCAGCGCTGGGGTATCGACAGTGGACGGGACCTCTTGCATTTGCCGCCGATTCTAGAAACCGACAGCTTCAGTTCCGTGGCCGGACGCGTGCGAGCGCGCCGTCTTGCCGCGGCCTGGCAAGGCGCGACAACGCCGCGGGCTCGCGCCCGCCAGGCGGAGCAACGCCGCCAGGGCGTGGCAAGGTGGTGCGATCGGGTGCGTAGCGTTGGAGGAACCGGGCACGATGTTGGACGTGAGACGCGTTGATCGATGAGTGAACCTGTTGCCAGCGGCGGTGCGCGGTCGGCCACCGAACTGAAGCTTTCGTGGCCCGATGAGGCCGCGGCCCAGGCCACCGCCACGCGGCTGGCCGCCGCCCTGCTCCCTGCGCCGAACGCCGTCATCGAGCTGCATGGCCCGCTGGGCGCCGGCAAGACCACCTTCGTGCGGCTGCTGCTGCGCGCGCTGGGCATCGAGGGGCGCATCAAGAGCCCCAGCTACGCCGTCATGGAGAGCTACGCGCTGCCCGCGTCCGCCGGCGGCGGCAGCGCCAGTCACTTCGACTTCTACCGCTTCGGCGACCCGCGCGAGTGGGAGGACGCGGGCTTGCGCGACGTCTTCGCCGCACCCGGCCTGAAGCTGTGCGAATGGCCCGAGAAGGCCGCGGGCCAGCTGCCGCCACCCGACCTGCAGCTCTTCATCGACATCGCCGACGACGACCGCCGCGTGGTGCGGGCCGTCGGCAACGCCGGCCTCGTGAAGGCGCTGGCGCCATGAAGCGTCGCACCTCGCTGGGCTTCGTCGCGCTGCTGTTGCAGGCCCCGGCAACGCTGGCCGCGCCGCGCCAGCCCGGCCAGGCCAGCATCGTCGCGGTGCGGGTCTGGCCCGCCACCGACTACACCCGCGTCACCATCGAGTCCGACGAGCCGCTGGCCGCGCGTCACTTCCTGGTGGACTCGCCGCACCGGCTGGTCATCGACGTCGAGGGCCTGCGGCTCAGCCCGGGCCTGCGCGAGCTGATCGGCAAGGTGAAGGCCGACGACCCCTACATCGCCGGCGTGCGCGTGGGCCAGAACACACCCACCGTCGTGCGCATCGTGCTGGACCTGAAGCAGGCCGCTGCGCCGCAGATCTTCACGTTGGCGCCGGTCGCGGCCTACAAGCACCGGCTGGTGTTCGACCTGCATCCCAAGGTGGAGGCCGACCCGCTGGTGGCGCTGGTGCAGGACCACGACAAGCCGCCCGCCGCGGCCCGCCGCGCCGAGGCGGCGGCCAGCGCGGTGAACGACCTGTCTCTTATACACATCTCCGAGCCCACGAGACGGACTCCTAT
>CAXDTK010000245.1:0-8029 GCA_963992225.1 uncultured Comamonadaceae bacterium
GGGCGTCAGCCCGACACAGCGTCGAAATCAACGGCTTGTTCAGCGTAGCCCTAAGCTTCTCGAGCTTGCTCGAACTGTATCGGGCTGACGTAGCCCAGCGTCGAATGCCGGCGCGTCGGGTTGTAGAACCGCTCGATGTAGTCGAACACATCTGACCTTGCCTGCTCGCGGGCACGGTAGACCTTGCGGGCCGTGCGCTCCGTCTTCAGGCTGCTGAAGAAGCTCTCCATCGCTGAGTTGTCCCAGACCTCGCCCGCGCGGCTCATGCTGCACACGATGCCCTGTTCGGCCAGCAGTTTCTGGAAGTGCTCGCTGGTGTACTGCCCGTATTCAACCGGTCGTTGCAACACGCCTTTGGTTCACTGACGATACCAAGGTCTCGAACATTTCGGCTGGGGTCTTCCAGCCCAAGACCTTGCGAGGTCTGTTGTTGAGCGCGTTGGCCACCGCCTGAAGCGCTGCCGCTCCGTATCGGCTCAGATCTGTGCCTTTGGGGAAGTACTGGCGCAGCAGGCCATTGGTGTTCTCGTTGGTTCCACGCTGCCAGGGGCTCCTCGGCTCGCAGAAGAACGTCCGGATGCCGGTCTCCTGACGCAGACGTTTGTGCTGCGCCATCTCAGACCCTTGATCCCAGGTCAGTGACCTGCGCAGCCCGCTCGGCAGCGGCATCAACGCCGCGCTGATCGCCGCTCGTACTGCTTGCGCGCCGCGCCCCGCCAACGCAGGCCCGTTCTTCAATTGCGGGCCACCGAACCCCGCTTGGCGAGGCAAGTGCATCAGCTTCGTGTACCGGGTCTTGCGCTCCACCAGCGTGCCAATGGCAGAACTGTCCAAGCCGATGATCAAGTCGCCTTCCCAATGCCCAGGCTCACCTCGCTCGGCCACCTTTGCCGAGCGCTTGTCGATGAGATCCTTGTCAGTCACAAACTGCTTTCCACGAGCCTGCGCTCTGGAGCGAGGCATGCGCAGCGCTCTCCCTGTTCTGAGGCATGTGCAGAGCTCTCGTCGCAGGCCGCCGCGGTCTTTGATGTACAGCGCTTGGTAGATCGCCTCATGGGAGATTCGCATGCTCAGGTCATCGGGGTAGTCAATGAGCAGACGATTGGCGATCTGCTGCGGGCTCCAGGCAATGGACCAATGCCGGTCCTGCCGCCTCCCATGACGCCGTCCAGACCAAGCCACACGCGGGCCGATGCGTTTGCCATCGGCGGCAGTAACGGCGCCTTCAAGGCGCTCTTGCACGTACGCCTGGAGTTCCGGGTTGGCCGCCAGCTTGGCCGTCCGGGGACGCTTCGCGCGACGCTGGGCATGCCAATGCGCCACGGTGGCGCGGTACTCGACATAGCCACTGCGCGTGGCTGCGTTGCGGCGCAGCTCGCGCGAGATCGTGGATGCATGGCGCTCGGTGCGCCTGGCAATCTCTCGCACGCCGTGCCCCTGAGCTCGCAGCAATCCACCAAGCGCTGGTGATCGGCAGCCTCGAAACCGCCAGTGGTGTACGCAGTGAAGCTGGGTCTGTCGTTTGCATCCAGGTAAGGTGGATCGCAGTAAACGATGTCGCCTTTCCCGGCCAGCTCGATCGCCTGAGCAAAACCGCCGTTGAGCACCAGGCATTGGGACAGCTTCGTGGCGGCCGCCTCGACCTGATGCCAAGGGAAGGTCGGGAGCTTGGACGGTTTACCGTATGGGACGTTCAGCATGCCGCTGCGGTTGACTCGGTAAAGGCCGTTAAAGCCGAACCGATTTAGGTAGGGCAGCCTTACTGCGCGCTCGAAGTGTTCGAGCGATCCGTTGAACTCTCCTCGAATCTGCAAGTAGGCCGCTTGGCTATGGTGCTCGGGAGAGAAGTACGCCGCCGCTCGCTCAGCAAATTCGCGCGGCCGCTGCTTCAGGGCGCTCCAGACAGCGACGAGGTCGCTGTTGGAATCGTTGATAACGTACTGCTGGTATGTCGAACCAAGGAATACAGAGCCAGCCCCCACAAAAGGTTCAATTAGGCGAAGGCCAGTGGGGAAGTTTGGCAGTAGCTCCTTCAAGAGACGGGACTTTCCTCCCGCCCACTTTAGGAATGGCTTCGACGGCGGCAGTAGGGCTGGATGCAAGTGCATCCAGCGTCTAGCGGCTCGATTTAGCTACTAAGGACTAAAGGTAAAACGAAGCGGCCCATAGCTCGAAGAGCCAGGGGCCGCTTGAAAGAAATGCTTCTTTGATGACCTATTGCGTCGACAGCACCTAACCGCTTAGAGTGTCCAAAGTACACAGAATTGGATATGCTGGTAGTCTTTGTCGACTTTGATGGCGTGCTGCACAGAGCAGGCAACGGCCTTGAACATGTGGGGCCGCACTTCCTGTGGCTTCCGATCCTGTCCAGAGCGCTAGCGGCCCACCCTGATGTGGTCCTCGCTGTCCATTCGACGTGGCGCTATCAGTACAGCATCTCTGAGCTCCGCGAGCTTCTAGCTTCCACGGCCCCGCGGACGATTACGGCGGTTCCGCGCGGCCCCAGGGCGGAGGCAATCCGATGGTTTCTTCAGATGAATCCGCTAGTCACCGAGTACCGAGTCCTGGACGATGACCTGGACGAGTTTGACCCTCCCCCGGATGAGCTCCTGCTGTGCGACCCGTCAATGGGCATAACGACGCCTGGAATCATTGGGCTGCTGACGACTTGGCTGGAACAGACGAAGCCCGCGCTGCCTTGATGCGCCGAACCTCCATCTGCCTCCATCGAGAGGTTGTCCAGCTAGAAGGTGATGCCGACCGTCGAACAGACCAGGGAGTCTGGGAGGTTTAGCTGCTTCGCAAGGACGGAGTGCAGCCGGCCGCGTCGCACGAGTTGGGTGACGACTTCCGTATGCATAAGAGATGCCACCCTCCGGGTCGCGGACGTCATCTCGAAGCAAGCCTCGAGATCGGAGATGGGAACTTGCACGGCTCGACTGCTTTCCTGGCCGCAGCCTGGCAGGCCGTCAAGCATCCAGCTTGAAACTGCGCCAGTGACAGTTGCATCGCATGGGTTCATCAGAACGACGAAGTCCAGCGAGGAATCGCCCTCGGTGACAGCCTCTCCGATGAGCGCATAGCTTGTCACCCCAGCGCCTAGTGTGAAGCGCTCAAGCCGCTTGAAGTTTGCTGTGAGCTTCCGTCCCGAGGCCATCCAGTGCGAATCAAGCTGCCATGTAGGCCTGTCACTTGCAGATTCAGTCTGGGGTTCAAAGCAAACGAGGTTGCTAACAACCGCGGGTAGCGCTTCAACGGAAGGGGCAATGGTCTTGTCAATGTTCATGGGTTCTCCTGCGCAACGGGTATCGTCACGTCAGGTCATATAGGCATCGGGTTTAGATCTTGATTTACGGTAAACAGACGCGCCAAGAAGAGGCCCGAGCGGATGCTCGGGCCTGAAGGTAAGGCAGAGACTGGCTACACCCTGCAGGTCTGAGACCAAGGGGTGACAGGTTCAGACCGATTGCCAAGGTTTCCCAGGCGAAGCGCATGCGGCAGGCCGTCAAGGATGCCGCCCCAGTTGGGTTCAGTTCTTGCGTTGAGCGCTAGCGCGCGCTTTCCGGCGTTCCAGCAGCGTCGAAGAGCTTTGGGCAAGTACAGCTTCGCCCTCGTACCCGCTACATCGTCAGGCAGCCGACCCAACTCCGTGGCACAAGCTTCGAGAAGGTGTTCCAAGGATGCTTCGTCTTCCACACGGAAGTCCTGGATAAGCTGGGTCCAATGTCCACCCGTCTTGGCAAACGTGGGTGCTTCTTCTGCGGCCACGTCAGCGACTAGGCCCATGACCGTCACGGCGACTTGGTACAAGAGCGCGGCGCGGACTGAGTTCGCCAGGGCATCCGCCGCCGGATCTGCGAAGCGGTAGCCGTCCTTGCTCAAAACGACCTCGTTCGGGGCGCGCTGCGCATGCCAGCAAATCTCCTCCCAGAGCTGGTCATCACGAGCGGCTGAAGTCAGGTCGACTGGTGTAGTCAACAGGGGCGCCGTGTCGTCGGGAATGGTGTCTTGCAAGCAGTAGGTCCTTTCGTCCACCGGTTCATCGTGGTGGTGACATGTATAGGAACCTGCCGCGCTGCTGATGCCAGTCGGCGCGTCCGCGACCGGCCTATGCGGCGTCGGCGCGGGCGACGCATCCGCTAGGTCAACACGTAGCTCGTCGCTCGCATTATTGAACGAGCCAGGGCCTGCGCCACCTTTCGGATGTGAAAGTTGGTGGTGACGGATGTCGATAGCTGGGGCAAGCGTGCGCGCGACGGAATCCGTGATGCGGATGGAGGGGGCTTTTGGACGACGGGGCATGGAGCTGACACTCGAAATGAGATCAGCTGTGTCTTCACCTGTTTTAGCCTCCGCTTTACCTGCGGGACGGCATCCTCGGCAAACCCGCCTAGGTGCTGATGCGACGAAAGCCTGGAGCTACTTCTGCAGCGCCTTCGCAGCAGCCTTTGCTTTGCGCTCAAGGAGCACGTAACGCTCATCAACGCGGCCTGCGAACTCTGAAAAGCTCATCTCAAGGGCGGTGGCCAGTTGATAGAGCACGCTCAGGCTGGGGTGCTTCTTGCCGGCCTCAAGTCGCGAGATGTACGCGCGGTCGATACCTGCTCGCGTCTCGATGTCACGCTGGGATAGCTGCAACTCCTGCCGGCGAGCGAGCATCTCCGTCGCAAAGGCGTGGAGTAGTACCGGATTCGTGCTGTCCCTCATGTGGGACAGAAGTGTTCCTATCTCGTAGACTTTGGACAGGTGGCCACAGTACACAAAACACTAAGTCGTTATACCTATAAGGAGGAAGTGGTGACTGATCTCTTGAACCTTCGGCGTCTATGGGTCTGGCTCACAGTTGTGGCGCTCTGCTCCGGCTGCGGCACCCCAGCAAAGCAAACAGACCCGGGAAGTCCATCAACGTCGTTTGGCGACCTGAAGGCCGCGCTCGCAGCCCGGCACCCTCGTGAAGTCCAGGTTGACCTCCGGACGCCGGCTCTACCGAGGACCCTCGACATCACTCCCTTTATGGGAGTCGACGGCCGAGAGGATTTCGCGCGCTGGTGCAAAGGCCAGTCGGGCGTGCTGGGCAGCACCGATGCAAAAACTCGGGCTGACGCGACTGCCGCGGACAGCATCTATCGCGCCCATGTGGTTGGGTACATCAACAAGATGTTCGTCGAGACCTGTTCGGTCGGCGCGCGGACGTACATCCTGCTTGTTGCCTCCGGCGTCGAGAAGAACCAGTATCGTCGTACCGCCTGGGTGGCTCCTGAGGAGGTCGATCGCTACGGCCCGGCTGCCGAACTCCAAGTTGCTGAGATGCGGCGCAAAGAGGCCGAGAAACAGAGGGCTGAGCAGGCGAAACGTGACGCTTATCAAAAGGACTGGGAGGAGCAGCTTCGGCGACGCGACGCTGCCATCTTGGCCACCCTGAAAGACTCTGCCAAGGGCACGCAGTTGGTTTGCACCGCTCGTCAGGCGCCAGGTGAGGACATCACCTCCCTCGTCTTCGAATGCGGTTCTTTCAATGTTCACTACCCGAGGTTCGCAGCACATGGCTGGAAGGTCACCTCCCAGTCAGTAGCGGTGGATACGACCCCCAACGGATATCGGGGCTACCGTGTGGATCTGGTCATGGAGAAGTCGAAGTAGCAAGGGCTGGTCGGGCGACTGTGATTAGAAAAACCTGTCTAACGGCGTCTAATGAACCTGCGTCAGAGGCTGCTGCCGCGCTTCCCGACCACATATCTGGAGGCCTGCTTGCGGTTCGCTGGCGACGCCATGATGAACGCAGCAAGTGTGCAGGGGAAGACAACGCCGCCGCTAGCGACATCCGAGAGTGGGCGGCTGGGGTCGACGCTCCAGTCCCTCAATCCACGGTGCCTCGTGAGGGCGCACCATCTGATCTACGAGCGCCGGATATGCCTCTCGATCTAGGGAAGCTGATGGAAATCTGGGACGACGCGCTCGTGCCACTCAGCATCCAGGAGAACATCGCCGCCTTGCTTGCGAACGGAGACTTGCTGCAGAAAGCCGAGTTCGCGTTCGGCGCAGAACTCACTCCTGAGGCCCTAGATGTCGCCGTGCATGAAGGCCGCATCTTGTGCGTCGAGATGCCCGGCCTGACTCTCTATCCGGCGTTCTACCTCGACCCGGCCCTTCAACGGGACCAGCTAGAGATCGTGACGCAGATGCTTGACGACCGGTCCGGCGGCGGGAAGATGCTTTTCTTTACATGCCCCAGGGGTTCGCTTGCCGATTCGTCGGGCAACCCAAGGACACCGCTGCAGGCCCTCAAAGATGGCGACCTTGATGCGGTAAAACGAGCCGTCCTCGGATCCGTTGAACGATAGAAAGGCGGGACATCCGCCGCCCAGGTAGTGCCTGTGGCATCAGAGCAGATGGCCCGTCATCTCGCCGCGACGCCAGATAGCGATGTAGTCTGGGCTCCCGTTGATGGCGCGCGAGTACAACCAAGGTGGCGTCAGCTTCTCGTGTGGCAGCGCCCAGATAGGCTTGCCAGCGTGGACATGTTCATTCCCAATAGAGATGTACTCGTCACACGAGGCAATGAGAGCGGCCTCATCGATGCCAGTCGCGCTACCTCCAGCCTGGCCGCGGGCCGGATCGTACAGATGGGTGACCCAGCAAGAGACGACCACGCTTGGTCGGTACTTCTTGACCGCTGAGATCGCGTCAAGTCGTTCGACGTTGTCGCCATATGGGACGGTGGGCTGGTTGATGGACTGGTAGTAGAGCTTGAAGGACTCGTCTTCCTGCTGGCGATTGTCGGTCGCAGGAATGCCGAGCGCTCTAGCTAGAGCTCCGTGACCGGAGCCAATTTCTACAGCCGACCGTCCTTGAATGCGGGCTTGGAGGAAGGAGCACAGCTCCTCAGTTGGAAAGCCGTAGATGCCGTGTCGAACGCCGAACAACAGTCGTTCCTCAGCCGTGGTTCCTTGAAGCACGCCGGCAGGCACGACGCGCAACTTTCCCTCTGAATCCAGCAGCAAGCCAGAGATGTCGCGGACCCTCTCGGGATCAACTGTGAACGCTTCCATCAGCTTGATTCTTGCAGAGCGTCGTTGTAGAACTTACTCAAACGCACCAGATGGCGGCATTGGCTTCTAGTAATAGACTATCGGCAAACAACTTTGGAGCCTTTATGGCAAAAACCGTCGATCAAATCCGCGCACAGATTGCTAAGTTGCAGGAGCGAGAGAAGGCGTTGCTGCAGCGTGAAGCTGTCGGAGTTGTTGCTCGAATCAAGGAGGCCGTTGCTCACTACGGCATCACCGCAGAGCAGATTTTTGGTGGAAGCGGTGCCGCAGTCGACTCGAAGAAGGTTGCTGCTCGCAAGCCCACGCTGAAAGCGCCCAAGGCTAAGGTCGCTAGGACGCCACGCGCACCAAAGGTTGAGGCTCCGGCAGACGGCGCCAGCGCGGCGAGGGCCCCAAGCCCTTCTAAGGGCGTCAAGATTGCAGCGAAATACAAGGATCCTGACGGCAACACTTGGAGCGGCCGAGGCAGTCAGCCCCGTTGGCTTCGGGCCGCGATCGAGTCCGGAAAGAAGCTTGAGGATTTCGCGGTCGCCTAAGGCGACTCCTCTGGGCTCGGGTTATGAAAGAGATCCGAGTCCGGTGGCTTTTTGGCCTCCACGAGACCGAGGACGGTCAGCCGCTGGATGGTGGCATATGGTTTCCGGACACTCCGCAGAACAGGCGGGATGCCGAAATCATCGTGGAGAGCGGGTGTGAGGTGGCCGGTCCTGGCAGCCACTGGATTGAAGAGAGGGAGGCGTGAGTGCGGACATTCGTTCAGAACGAAGTCAACACCCTACAAGTCCTCCCGCGAGTATTGCTGCTCGCCTACTTCTCCCACTTAAGCGACCTTCAGACTACTCTGATGTCCACGCCGAGCTTGTCGCGGAACACGCGGTGCGACCGAACCTCCTTCGCGATGATGTTGACGAGATGGTGGTGGTGTGTGAGCGTCCAGCCGCGCCATCTTGAACATCGGCCGGCGGCATAGGAGCCTCGTG
>CAXDTK010000246.1:0-7957 GCA_963992225.1 uncultured Comamonadaceae bacterium
GGGGCGGCCTGGGCCTGCGCCTCTCGGGGGCCCTGGGTGCGGTGGGCCGGGGGTGGTTGCGGGGCCCGCGGGGGGGCGGCGGGCCCGGCGAGCGCCGCGGCCGAGGCGGCGGCCTCGACCGGCGCCGCGGCCACCTCGGGCGCCGCGGCGCTGCGGGCGCGCCGCCCGGCCACGATCTCGCGTTTGCGCAGCGCCAGCACGCCGCGCTGGAAGTCCGAGATGCTGCGCCGGCCCAGGTGCTGGTCGATCATCCACAGGTGCACGTCCTCGATGGACTTGAAGCGCGGGTTCTGCACCGTCTGGAAGCTCAGCCCATGCTTGCGGCAGATGCCGTAGCGGTTGTGCCCGTCCACCAGCACGTTGCCCCACAGCACCAGCGCGTCGCGGCAGCCCTCGGCCAGCAGGCTGCGTTCCAGCGCTTCATGTTCCTCCGCCGTCAGCGGTTCGATGTAGGCCTTGAGTTCTTCGTTGACGACGATGTCCATGACGCCCCGGGGCAAGCCGCCGGCGCAGGCCGGCAAAAGGGGCGCGATTCTAGAGAACGCGTCACAGGTCCAGCACCTCGGCAAGCAGCGCGGGCAGTTCATCCAGCACGTTCTGCTTGTTGAAGGTGGCCCGCACGCCGGCCTGCTGGGCCTCGGCCAGCGCCTCCAGCGACAGGTTGCCCGAGCCGATGATGACCGGCAGGCTGGCGCGGATGGCGCGCGCCTCGCGCAGCACCTCCAGGCCCGACAGGCCCGGCATGTTCAGGTCGGTCACCAGCGCGTCGACCGCCCAGGGCGCCTGCTGCAGCCAGGCCAGCGCCTGCGCGCCCTGGCTGAACACCATGACCCGGAAGTTGGCGCGCTCCAGCAGCCGCGAGACCATCAGCGTCAGCACCTCGTCGTCATCGACGTACAGCACCTGGCGGCCGGCGCCGTCGATGGCCCGGTCGGCCGGCTGCGCCGCCACCGCCACGCCGCCCGGCCGTCCGGCCGGCAGCCACAGGTTGAACGTGCAGCCCCGGCCGGGCGCGCTCTCCACCGTGATGGCGCCGCCGTGGCCGCGCACGATGCCATGCACCACCGACAGCCCCAGGCCGGTGCCCTGCCCTTCGGGCTTGGTCGTGAAGAACGGCTCGAAGACGCGCTTGCAGGTGGCCTCGTCCATGCCGGGCCCGTCGTCGCGCACCGACAGGTGCACGTAGCGCCCCGGCTGCAGCCCGCCCAGCAGGTCGGCCGCCGCGGCATCGAGGGCGACCTCCACCGCGCCGATCTCGATGCGCCCCGGCCGGCCGGCCATCGCCTGCCAGGCGTTGGCGCACAGGTTGATGAGCGCCTGCTCCAGCTGCGTCGGATCGGCAAACACCTGCAGCGGCCGCGCGGGCAGCCGGCGCTCGATCTTCACCGAGGTCGGCACCGTGGGCCGCACCAGGCCCAGCGTCTCGTCCACCAGCTCGCCCACGTCGCAGCGCACCGGCCGCTTGGGCCGGCGCCGCGCGAAGGTCAGGATCTGCTGCACCATGTCGCGGCCGCGCAGGCCGGCCTTGCGGATCTGCTCGACGCTCTGCACGGCCGGGTGGCCGGGTGCCAGGTCTTGCAGCGCCAGCTGCGCATTGCCCAGGATGCCGGCCACGATGTTGTTGAAGTCGTGCGCGATGCCGCCGGCCAGCGCGCCGATGGCCTCCAGCTTCTGGCTCTGGCGCAGGTGGTCCTCCAGCTCGCGGCGGCGTTCCTCGGCGCGCCGCTCCGGCGTCACGTTGCGGCCCACGCCGCGGTAGCCGGCGAACGCGCCGGCGTCGTCGAAGACCGGCTCGCCGCTGATGCTCAGCACCTGTTCGGCACCGGCCAGGTCGGTGACCACCAGCTCCAGGTCGCGGAAGGCCTCGCGCCGCAGCAGCATCTCGCGCAGCGGCGCCCAGCCATCGCCCAGGCCGGCGCCGCCCAGCTCCCAGGGCCGCCGGCCGAGCGCCGCCGCGGCGTCGAGCAGGCCGCTGCGCTGCGCGCCCTCGGAGAGGACGGTGTAGCGGCAGTCTTCGTCCAGCTCCCAGTACCAGTCGGACGACAGCGCCGTCAGCGCGCGGAACTGCGCCTCGCTCCGGCGCAGCGCCAGCTGCGCGCGGTGGCGCTCGCTGAGGTCGCGCATGAACGCCGCGAAATGACGCCGCCCGCCCACCGGCAGCTCGCTGAACGCGATCTCGATCGGCAGCTCGCCGCCGTTGGCGTGCAGGCCCACCGTCTCGGTCGCGCGCCAGTCCAGCGTGCGCCGGCCCGACTGCAGGTAGCGGGCGAACGCGCGGTCGTGCGCACCGCGCAGGCGCTCGGGCTGCAACAACCCCAGCGGCCCGCCGATGACCTCGTCGGGCCGGTGGCCGAACAGCCGCTCCAGCGCCGGGTTGGCAAACTGGATCAGGCCCTGGTCGTCGATGATCAGCACCGCATCGGTGGTGGTCTGCCACAGCAGCCGGTAGCGTTCCTCGCTTTCGCGCAGCGTGCGCTCCGAGGCCTGCAGCGCCTCCAGCAGCCGGTCGCCGCGCGCCTCGCCGCGGGCCGACGACGCGCGCGCCAGCCGCAGGCGCAGCTGCTCCACCACCAGCCCGGCCAGCTGCGCCAGCAGCCCTGCCTGGGCCTCGGCGAGCTGGCGGGGCTGCACGTCCAGCACGCACACCGCGCCGAGCCGGTGCCCGTCGAAGTCGATGGGGTGGCCGGCGTAGAAGCGCACGCCGGCTGCCCCGGTCACGAGGGCGTTGTGCGCGAAGCGCGCGTCCGCCGTCGCGTCGCACACTTCCAGCACGTCCGCGCCGGCCAGCGCATGCAGGCAGAACGACTCGGACAACGGATGGAAGTCGCCGTCCCAGCCATGGCGCGCGGCGACCCACTGGCCACCCGGCGCCAGGAAGGTGATCAGCGCGGTGGGCGTGCCCGCCCCCAGCGCGGCGATGGTCGCGATGCGGTCCAGCGACGGGTCCTGCTGGGGCCGCAGCAGGTCGAGCGACTGCAGCAGCGCCAGCCGGGCATCGTCGGTGAACTCTGAGGGCGCCATCCAATCTCCAAGAAGAACTGATCGTGCATGACGCCCGCAGCCCCGGCAACCGGCACAAGCCCCCCGGCGGCGCCCGCAAGCGTGAGAAGTTGGCGCACGCCGCCGGGCGCGCAGCCGGCCTCAGGCGCCGGGCGGGTCGACCTGCGCGAGCCTTGCCAGCTCGGGCCCGGCCAGCGCCCGCAGCGCCGCGATGCGCGCCGCCAGCCAGCCCAGCGCGAACCAGGCCGCCGGCCCGGGCACGGCCAGCGCCTGGTAGCGGGCCTGCGCGACGAACAGGTCGTTCAACGCGCCCATGCGGTCCTGGATGGCGGCCAGCGCGGCGAGATAACGCGCCACCTGGCGCCGGCGCAGCAGCGGCTGGAAGAACTCGACCGCGTAGCGCTGGCGCTTGATGCGCTTGCGCAGCGCGTGCAGCCCGGCCTCGTCCAGTGCGTCGAAGGCCTGCCAGGCGGCCACGATGCGGGCATGCCAGCGCCGCAGCCGGCGCGCGGCCCGGCGCCGCAGCGGTGGCGCCGCCAGCGCCGGCTCGCCTTGCCCGGTGGCGGCCGCCTCGGCCGGCGCGGGCGCGGCCGCCACCATGGCGCGCCAGGCCAGCCAGGCCAGCAGCAGCCGCTGGGTGTCCGCGCCACGCAGCACGGCGGCCGGGTCGGGGCCGGCCGGGCCGGGCGGCGCCTCCAGGGGCGGCGCACCGGCCCGGGCCAGGTCGGCCACCACGCCGGCGCCCAGCACATCGCCGTCGCGGCACTCGCCCAGCGTGGCGAACAAGGCGCGCAGCCCGTCGACCAGCTCCGCCGGTGGCGCCGGCACCCAGTCCTCGAAGCTGCGCAGCGCGGTGCGCAGCCGGCGTATGCCCACGCGCATCTGGTGCACATGCTCGACGCGCCGCGCCGCGTCGCCGTCGATCAGCCCGATGGCGTTGCCGTGGATCTGCGCCAGGCATTCGTCCAGCACCGCGGCGAAGGCCACCTCAGCCGTCGCATCGTCGGCATAGACCGGGCCGGCGGCCTTGCGCAGCGCCGCGGCGGGCTTGCCGTCGGCCAGCCGCTCGCCGCGCGCGGCGGCGCTGCGCGGGTCGAGCAGCAGGCCCAGCGGCTGGCGCCAGCGCTCGGCCAGCGCCCACAGCGCCGCATCCGGCCCGGCGACGCGCCGGAAGCGGAGTTCGCACAGCCGCTGCCGCTGCCCCGCCGCGGCGATCCAGCCGTCGTCGAACCGCAGCTCCACCACCGCCCCGCCGCTGCGCATGCGCCGCAGCGTGTGCCGGACCTGGGTGCTGAACCGCACCCCCACCTCGTCGCCGCGGGCCTGCGCGCGCTGCAGCAGCTGGGCCAGGCGGTCGCCGGCCGGCGTGCCGGCATGGGCGGCGGTATCGGGGGTGCCTGCCGGCTGCGGCGCCTCGTGCACGAACGGCGGCTCACCGTCACCGCCCTCGGCCGCCAGCACCTGCACCCAGCGGCGCCCTTCGCGGCGCAGCTGCCAGCTCAGGCCCGCGCGCGCCAGCCGGCGGTCGGCGGTGTCGAGGTGCAGCGTCAGCAGCGTGCCGCGCTGCAGCGTGGTCACGCCACGCGCCAGCGCCGCGGCCACGCCGGCCCGCGCCGCGGGCGGCACCAGGAAGCTGGCTTCGATGTCGTTGGGTTGCTCCACGGCAGGCTGTGCCGCCCGACCCTGCGGCAATGGTGGGGAAGGTGGGGGCCATCGTAGCGCCGCCCCCCCGGCCGGCACGGCTCAGAGCACGATCAGCGACACGCAGCCGAAGTAGATCAGCAGGCTCAGCACGTCCTGCACGATGGTGGCCAGCGGGCCGCTGCCGTAAGCGGGGTCGGAGCCGAAGCGGGCCAGCACCCAGGGCAGCAGCAGCCCCAGCACCGAGGCCAGCGCGCTGGCACCGCCCAGCGCCACCGCGACCGCCGCGGCCAGCGGCAGCTCGCCGAAGGCCAGCCACACCATCGGGAAGGCCAGCAGCGCCAGCACCAGCCCGATCAGCAGCCCGGTGCGCAGCTCGCCGCCGATCAGCCGGGCCAGCCCGGCATGGCTGAGCGACAGGCCGCGCACGGCCACCGCCTCGCTCTGCGTGCCGATGGCGTCGGCCAGGTAGACCAGCCCCGGCACGAAGAAGGCCAGTGCGGGCTTGGCCGTCAGCGCGGACTCGAAGCGCGCCACCACCAGCGTGGCGACCATGCTGCCGCCCAGGCCCACGATGAGCCAGGGCAGGCGGTGGCGGGCGCGGCGGATCGGCGGCTCCTCGATCGCCTCGCGGGCCTGCTCGGTCTCGCGCGTGATGCCGGCCAGGCGGTGCAGGTCCTCCACATGCTCGCGGCGCAGGATGGCCATCAGCCGGGCCGGCCCCACCACGCCCACCAGCCGGCCCGCGGCGTCGACCACCGGCATGGCCGCCACGCCATGGTGCAGCGCGGTGGACGCCATCTTTTCCTGGTCGGTGCCGGGCAGCACTCGCGGGCCGGGCCGCCGGGCCGACGCCGCGCCGAGCCGGGCCTCGTCCGGCAGCGCCAGCAGCTCCGCGGCGGTCAGCGTGCCGAGCAGCAGCCCGTCCGGCCCGACGACGCAGACCAGCTCCCAGTGCGCGTGCGGCTGCCCGCGCAGCCGCGCGCGCAGCGCCGCTGCAGTGTCGTTCGGGTGCGCGAGCACGGCCTGGGCGGCGACATGGTCGGCCGAGGTCTCGCGCGGGGGCTTCCTGGGGTGCGGCATGGGCAGTGTCCGGCAGCGTGGCTGCCCCTCATGATGCCCGTCTCGCCGGGCTCAGCCGCGCAGCCGGAAGCCCGCGGCCAGTGACGACATCTGCTCCGCCTGCTCGTTCATCGAATGGGCGGCGGCAGCGGACTCCTCCACCAGCGCGGCGTTCTGCTGCGCCAGGGCGTCGATCTGCAGGATGGCCTAGCTGAGCTCGTGCATGCGCTGGGATTCATGCCGCGCGTCGGACGCGATGCGCCGGATCATCTGGTCGACGCTGCCTATGCTCTGCGTCACCTCGGCCATGGCCTGGCTGGCATCGCCGATCTGGCGCGAACCGGTCTCGACCTGCACGGCCGAGGCGTCGATCAGCACCTTGATCTCCTTCGCGGCCGTCGCGCTGCGCTGCGCCAGCGCACGGACCTCGGCGGCCACGACCGCGAAGCCGCGGCCATGCTCGCCCGCCCGGGCGGCTTCGACGGCGGCGTTCAGCGCCAGGATGTTGGTCTGGAAGGCGATGCCGTCGATGACGCCGATGATCTCGCCGATGCGCCGCGAGCCGTCGTTGATGGCCGTCATCGTCGACAGGAACTGGCCCACGATGCGGCTGCCATCGCCGGCGGAGCGGGCCGCCCCGTCGGACAGGCGGCTGGCCTCGTCGGCGGCCCGGGCCGTGGTGGCGACGGTCTGGCTGAGCTGCTCGATGCCGCCGGCCGCCACCTCCATGCGGGCGGCGGACTCCTCGCTGCGGCGGCTGAGGTCCTGGTTGCCCGAGGCGATCTCGTCGGCCGCCACATGGATCTCGCCGGAGGCCTCCTGCAGCTTGCGCACCAGCTCGCGCAGCCGTTCCTGCATCAGCGCGATCGCCTGCAGCACGCGGCCCATCTCGTCATGCCGGTCGGTGTGCACGGGGCCGCCCAGGTCGCCGGCCGCGATGCGCTCGGTCGCCTCGATGGCCTGCATGACCGGCTGCAGGATGCCGGCGATGGTGCGCCACAGCAGCAGCGCCACGGCCGTCAGCCCCAGCAGCACGCTGCCCAGCAGCCAGGCGGCGTTGCGCTGCAGCCGTGCCTCGCGGCCGGCCAGGCGCTGGTCCACCGCGCCCAGCACGCGGGCGGCCAGCTCGCCCTGCAGGCCGGCCGCCGTGGCGAACGCGGCACTCATCTTGTCCAGCGGGTAGTTGACGTCCATCGCCGACGCGTCGAGCGTGCCGTTGACCATCGCCTGCTGCTTGAGCGCCGCGTCGCGGGTGGCCAGGTGCTCGGTGGCGCCGTCGGGGTCCATGCGGGCCGCGATGGCCAGGATCTGCGCCAGGCGGTGGCTGCTGGCGTTGTAGCGCCCGGCCACGTCGGCCACGCTGGCCACGTCGTCGACGGTCGCCGCGGTGGCAATGGCGCCCAGCTCGGACAGCGCATCGCCGATCTGCGGCGCGACCTGCAGGCCGGCCAGGATGGCGTAGTGCGCCACGGCGTCGGCATCCACCAGCAGCCCGGCGTCGGCGTTGTGCTGCTCGATCTCGTCGATGACGCGGTCGGCGATCAGCCGGTGGCGCTTCATCAGCGCAGGGAACTGCAGCCCGTTCTGCGCCAGCGCCGTGCCCAGCGCCTGGAAGTCGGCACGCAGCGCCTGCAGCTGCGCCTGGCGCTCCGGCGATGCGGCGGCGGACGCGGCCGCCACGTCCTGGAAGGCCTGCTCCACCCGTGCAGCGGCCTGCTGCCGGGCGGCGGCCTGGTCGGCGTTGGTGCGCGCCCGCGTGGCGGCCAGCCGGTGCTCGCCGAGCGCCGCCAGCACGTTCTGCCATGCCTTGTTGGCCGGCAGCGCGGCGCGCTCGGTGGCCACCGCGGCGAGTTGTTCGTAAGCCCCCGTGCCGATGCGCCAGGTGGGCACCACGCTGAGCAGCACGCTGAGCAGGGCCACCAGCACGAGGCGCTGGCGAAGGGTGATGCGATCCAGGCGCGGGGCGATACGGGTCATGAAGGGTCCGGGCGCGAGGCCCGCTCTTGGCAGAGGGAGGCAGTGAGGCGATTCGGGCGGCATTCTGGCGACGCCCGGCCGACCGCCTCTTCGACTAATTCACGACCCGCCGAAATTGGTGCAAACCCTAGACTTTCATCAAAAAGTCATGAAGCTGGGCTTGCCGGCGGCCGCCCGCTGGACGAACCTGGGGTCAACTAGAGTTCCGGAGGTCAGCAATGATGGCGAACGCGCGCCCCACCCCAACCCTGTCTCTTATACACATCTCCGAGCCCAC
>CAXDTK010000247.1:0-7922 GCA_963992225.1 uncultured Comamonadaceae bacterium
CTGCGCATCCTGGTGGTGGACGACAACGAGGAAGCGGCCACCGTGCTGGCGCTGCTGCTGCAGCTCGGCGGGCACGAGGTGCAGGTGGAGCATGGCGGCCATGCGGCGCTGCGCACGGCGGCCAGCTTCCAGCCGCATGCGATCTTCTGCGACGTGGGCATGCCCGGCATGGGGGGCTACGAGTTCGCGGCGCGGCTGCGGCTGGAACCGCGCTTCGCCGACACGCTGCTGGTGGCGCTGACCGGCTGGGGCGCGGAGGAGGACAAGCGCCGCTCGCGCGCGGCCGGCTTCGACGAGCACCTGACCAAGCCGGCCAGCGAAGAGGTCGTGACCGCGCTGCTGGCGCGGCTCTGAGCACCGCGCGCGGCCGCGGCCCCGGGCCGGTGCGGCGGCGTGCATGACGAAGGGCCGGCGCCCCGAAACCGCGCAGAATGCGCCCCGAACCGTGCAGCGGAAGAGAGCGAAGCGATGAGGATGAAGCGAGCCCTGGGCCTGGCCCTGTTGAGCCTGGTGCTGGGGGCGGCCCAGGCCCAGCCGGCGGCGGCCCGTGCCAAGCCCGCCGCCGCACCGCGCGCCGCGGCCGCGCCGGTGGCCGCGCTGCCGCAGCCGGTGCAGGCGCTGGGCGGCATCGAGGAATACCGCCTGCCCAACGGGCTGCAGGTGCTGCTGTTCCCGGACGCCACGCAGACCACCACCACCGTCAACATCACCTACCGCGTCGGCAGCCGCCACGAGGCGCCGGGCGAGTACGGCATGGCCCACCTGCTGGAGCACCTGCTGTTCAAGGGGACCGCGCGGCAGCAGGACATCCCGGGCCAGATGGCGCAGCGCGGCGTGCGCTTCAACGGCACCACCACGGTGGACCGCACCAACTACTTCGCGAGCTTCAACGCGAATGCCGACACGCTGGCCTTCCTGCTGGACCTGGAGGCCGACCGCATGGTGCACAGCCGGGTCGCCAAGGCCGACCTGGACACCGAGATGACGGTGGTGCGCAACGAGTTCGAGCGCGGCGAGAACCAGCCCTTCGCGGTGCTGAACCAGCGCGTCAACGCCGCCGCCTATGCCTGGCACCCGTACGGCCACGCCACCATCGGGCCCAGGAGCGACATCGAGAACGTGCCGATCGAGAAGCTGCAGGCCTTCTACAAGCGCCACTACCGGCCCGACAACGCGACGCTGCTGATCGCCGGGGCCTTCGACAAGGCCGCCACGCTGGCGCTGATCGGGCGGCATTTCGGCCCGCTGGCGCGGCCCGCCGCGCCGCTGCCCCAGCCCTACACCGTGGAGCCGCCGCAGGACGGCGAGCGCAGCGTGGTCGTGCGCCGCGTGGGCGGCCAGCCCATCCTGCTGGCGGCCTACCATGTGCCGGCCATCACCCACCCGGACACGCCGGCGCTGCTGGTCTACGGCCTGCTGATGAGCCTGCAGCCCAGCGGCCAGCTCTACCGGCAGCTGGTGGAGCCCAAGCTGGCCGTGGCCGCGGGCATCGGCGGCGCGGGCGGCGCAGACCCCGGCACCATCTCCGCCTTCGCCGCGCTGCCGCCGGGCGGCGACGTGGCCCAGGTGGAGACGCTGCTGCTGGACCTGGCCGAGGGGCGCAATGCCCGGCCGTTCGAGGACAGCGAGCTGGCGCGGGTGCGCGACATCGCCGTCAACAGCTACCGCCAGCAGATGAAGAACCCCGAGGCGCTGATCCAGCAGATCTCCGGCCTGATCGCCGCGGGCGACTGGCGGCTGCTGTTCCAGCTGATGGAGGACATCCCCAAGGTGACGCTGGCCGACGTGGAGCGCGTGCGCGCGGCCTATTTCCGCCCCGCCAACCGCACGCTGGGCCGTTACCTGCCGGCCAGCGCGGTGGAGCGGGTCGAGATCCCGGCGGCGCCGCCGCTGGCCCAGCGGCTGGCCGCGCTCAAGCCCCCGCCGGCGGTGGAGGAGGGCGAGCAGCTGGCGCCGGTGCCGGCGGTGCTGGAGTCGCGCACCCGCCGCGCCACGCTGCCCAGCGGCATCGCGCTGCACACGCTGCAGAAGCAGACGCGCGGCAACAGCGTGGTGCTGCGCCTGCAGCTGCGCTGGGGCGAGCGCGACGCCACCTTCGCGCGCAACGGCACCGGCCTGGTGGGCCAGCTGATGGACGAGGGCAGCGCCAACCTGACCCGCCAGCAGCTGCAGGATGCGCTGATCAAGCTGCGGGCGTCGCTGAGCATCGGCAGCGACGACCAGGGTGCCACGGTGTTCATGAGCGCCGAGCGCGACACCTTGCTGCCCGCGCTGCGCGTGGCGGCCGACGCGCTGCGCCGCCCCACGCTGCCGCAGGATGCGTTCGACCGCGAGATCAAGGCCGCCATCGCGGGCATGGAGGCCTCGCGCCAGGAGCCCGGCGTGCTGCGCCAGGAAGCCACGCGGGCCCACTACAACCGCGCCCGCGGCGTGAGCCTGGGCCACCCCGACTACGTGATGAGCGTGGACGAGCGCATCGCCAACCTGAAGGCGACGACACTGGACGACGTGCGCCGCTTCCATGCCGACTACTGGAGCGCCAACGAGGCCCAGGTCAGCGTGGTCGGTGCGCTGCCGGACGGCCTGGCGGCAGAGGTGGAGCAGCTGTTCGGCGACTGGAAGAAGCCGGCCGCGCCGCGCTACGTGCGCCACATCCCGCAGCATGTGGCGGTGCCGCCGGCGCGCTTCGACGCCATCGCGCGCGACAAGGCCAATGCCACCGTGCGCCTGCACCAGACGCTGCCGCTGAACGTGGAGGACGCGGACTACCCGGCGCTGGAGCTGGCCGCCCACATCTTCGGTGGCGGCGGGCTGGAGAGCCGGCTGTCGGAGCGGGTGCGCCAGAAGGAGGGCCTGACCTACGGCATCGGCGCCAGCCTGTCGGCCGGCTACTGGGGCAACGCGGGCAGCTTCGCCATCCAGGCCAGCTACGCGCCGGACCAGCGCGAGCGCGTCATCGCCGTCGTGCAGGAAGAGGTGGCCCGCATGGCCGCCCAGGGCGTGACGGTCGCCGAGCTGGCCCGCGCCAAGCAGGACATCCTGGAGGGCCGCAAGCAGGGGCGTGCCGACCCCGGCGCGCTGGCCGGCGGCCTGACCAGCCTGGCCGAGCGCGGCGAGACCTGGGCCGCCGTGCAGCGGCGCGACGAGGCGCTGGCCGCGGTCACCGTGGAGCAGGCCAACGCGGCGTGGCGGCGGCACATCGATGCCGGCCGCTTCGTCGTGTCCACGGCGGGCGACTTCAAGCGCCCTTGAAACGCATTGGGCCTACAGTAGCTAACGTCCAGACATTGGAGACCGCGATGAAGATCGAGCCCTACCTGTTCTTCGACGGCCGCTGCGAAGAGGCCATCGAGTTCTACCAGAAGGCGCTGGGCGCCAAGGTCGAGTTCATGATGCGCAACTCCGAGAGCCCCGAGCCCGCGCCCGAGGGCATGCTGCCGCCCGGCTCGGAGCACAAGATCATGCATGCCTCGCTGCACATCGGCGGCGCGCTGGTCATGATGTCCGACGGCATGTGCGGCGGCGACGCGGCCTTCAAGGGCTTCTCGCTGTCGCTGGACTGCCCGGAGCCGGACCAGGCCCGCGAGGCCTTCGCGGCCCTCGCCGACGGCGGCCAGGTGAGCATGCCGCTGGGCAAGACCTTCTGGGCACCGTTGTTCGGCATGGTGACCGACCGCTTCGGCGTGTCGTGGATGGTCGGCGTCTCGCCCGACGCCGAGTGACGGCGGCAGGGCCCGGCGCGCGCGGCGTGCAACTGCCCGCGCACCTCAGGGCCGACTGCTCGGCCTGCGTGGCGCTGTGCTGCGTGATCCCGCCGTTCGATGCGGTGCAGGGCTTCGGCTTCGACAAGCCGGCGCAGTCGCCCTGCCGGCACCTGTGCGACGACCACCGCTGCGGCATCCATGACGCGCTGGTCGAGCGCAGCTTCAGCGGCTGCGTCGCGTTCGACTGCCTGGGGGCCGGCCAGCGGTTGACGGCGCTGGCCGTCGAGCGCTTCGGCAGCGCCGACTGGCGTGCCCGGCCCGAGGTGGCGCAATGGCTGTTCGCGGCCTACCCGCGCATGCGGCAGGCGCAGGAATGGCTGGCCGGCCTGAGCCTCGCGGCCGAGGTGTCGGGCGCTGCGGGGCTGCGCGAGCTGGCCGCCGAGCTGGCGGCCGAGTCGGCAAGCTGGCCGGACTGGCGCCCGGACGAACAGGCCGGCTGGCAGGCCCGCGTGCGCGCGGCGTTGGCGCCGCTGGCCGAGAATCGAGGCCCGCGACCGTAGCGTTGGCCGGCCGGGACCCCAAGGAGTGATGCGATGTATGGATTGATGGGCAGCTTCAAGGCGGCCGAGGGCCGGCGTGCCGAGCTGATCCGGCTGCTGCTGGCCGAGTCGGGCGCGCTGCCCGGCTGCCTGAGCTACGTGGTGGCCGAGGACCCGGCCGACGAGGTGACCGTCTGGGTCACCGAGGTCTGGACCGACGCGGCGGCGCACAAGGCGTCGCTGCAGCTGCCGGCGGTGAAGGCCGTCATCGCACAGGCCATGCCGCTGATCGCGGCGTTCGGCGAGCACCGCGAGACGCGGCCCGTGGGCGGTCATGGTCTCTGAGTGGGTGGAGCCGAAATGGCAGCGGCGCCGCGGCATCCGCCGGGTGCACGTGGTTGCCGCGTTCTGTGCGTTGGCGGCCGCGGGCGGTGTGCTCGCCATGTTCAACGCCTTCGGCGTGCTGCCGGCGGCATCGTCGGACGGCGAGCGCCAGCTGATCGCCACGGTGGACCTGCGCCTGGGCACGCCCGCCCTGGCGGCCGAGCGCGGCGCTGCCCTGGCCCGGCATGACGTCGAAGCGGGCGCGCTGAAGCTGCAGGTGGTGGGCCCGCCGCCGACCAAGGCCGAGAAGGCGCGGGCCGAGCGCATGACGCAGCGCTACGGCGTGGTGTGGGTGCACAAGGGCGACAAGGCCACGCCGCTGTCCACCGCCTTTGCCGACGCCTACAACCGTGTGATGCGCGCCGAGATCGAGCGCCGCCACGGCAAGGCGGTGGCCGACGGGCTGACCGGTTTCGACGACGAACGCCGGCCCGCCGGCAGCAAGGGCACCCCATGAAGCTGATCGGCATGCTGGATTCCCCCTTCGTGCGCCGCGTCGCGATCTCGCTGCGCCTGCTGGGCCTGCCGTTCGAGCATGCGGCCATCTCGGTATTCCGCGGCTTCGAGGCCTTCGAGCAGATCAACCCGGTGGTGAAGGCGCCCACGCTGGTCTGTGGTGACGGCAGCGTGCTGATGGACTCGACGCTGATGCTGGCCTACGTCGAGGCACTGGCCGGCCGCAGCCTGATGCCGCGCGCGCCGGCCGAGCTGGTGCGCGAGCTGCGGCTGATCGGGCTGGCGCTGGCGGCCTGCGAGAAGACGGCGCAGATCGTCTACGAGCGCGGCCTGCGCCCGGTGGAGAAGCGGCATGAGCCCTGGATAGAGCGGGTCAGCGGCCAGCTCAACGCGGCCTACCGCGAGCTGGAGGCGGAGCTGGCGCGCCAGCCGCTGCCGGTGACGCAGGGCGAGCTGCGCCAGTCGGGCATCTCGGCCGCCGTGGCGTGGACCTTCACGCAGTCGCTGCTGCCCGAGGTGGTGCCGGCGGCGGCCCATCCGGCGCTGGTCGCGCACGCGGCGGCCTGCGAGGCGCTGCCGGTCTTCCGGGCCATCCCCTGCGACGACGGCGTGACGCTGGCCTGAGGCCGCGCCAGGCGCTCAGCTCATGCCCTGGTGGCGCAGCAGCGCGTCGATGGTCGGCTCGCGGCCGCGGAAGGCCTTGAAGTTGTCGATGGCGTCGCGCGCGCCGCCCTGCTCCAGCACCTCGGTCAGGAAGCGCCGGCCGGTGGCGGCGTTGAACACGCCTTCCTCCTCGAAGGCGCTCCAGGCGTCGGCGCTCAGCAGCTCGGCCCACTTGTAGCTGTAGTAGCCGGCCGCATAGCCGCCCGCGAAGACGTGCGAGAAGCTGTGCTGGAAGCGGTTGAAGGCCGGCGGCACCAGCACGGCCACCTCGGCGCGCACCTCGTCCAGCAGCTGCTGGATGTGGCCTTCGGCGCCGGGCTCCGCATGCAGCCGCATGTCGAACAGCGCGAACTCGATCTGGCGCAGCGTCATCAGCCCGCTCTGGAAGTTCTTCGCCGCGGTCATCTTGTCGAACAGTTCGCGCGGCAGCGGCGCGCCGCTGTCGACATGGCCGGTGAGCTGCTGCAGCACGTCCCATTCCCAGCAGAAGTTCTCCATGAACTGGCTGGGCAGCTCGACGGCGTCCCACTCGACACCGGAGATGCCGGACACGCCCAGGTCGTTCACCTGCGTCAGCATGTGGTGCAGGCCGTGGCCGAACTCGTGGAACAGCGTGATGACGTCGTCATGCGTCAGCAGCGCCGGCTTGTCGCCGACCGGGCTGGCGAAGTTGCAGGTCAGCAGCGCGACGGGGGTCTGCTGCTCGCTGATGCCGTCAATTTGGGGCTTGAGCCAGCGGCTGCGCACCTCGTCCATCCAGGCGCCGGGGCGCTTGCCGTTGCGGGCATAGAGGTCCAGGTAGAACTGCGCGATCAGCTGGCCGCCGCGGCGCAGTTCGTAGAACTTCACGGTGTCGTGCCAGACCGACGCCTGCGCCTCGTGGACGGACACGTCGAACAGCCGCTCGATGATGGAGAACAGGCCGGCCACCGCCTTGGGCGCGGTGAAGTACTGCTTCACCGTCTGGTCGCTGAAGGCGTAGCGGGCTTCCTTGAGCTTCTCGCTCCAGTAGCTCACATCCCAGCTTTCCAGCGGGGCGCCCTGGGCAAACTCGCGCAATTCGGCCAGGTCCTTCTCGGCGAAGGGCCGGGCGCGCCGGGCCAGGTCGCGCAGGAAGCCCATGACCTCGGCCGGGTTGGACGCCATCTTGGGCGTCAGCGACACCTCGGCGAAGCTCCCGTGGCCCAGCAGCCGCGCCTCCTCCTGCCGCAGCGCGACGATCTCGCGCATCGCGGCGCTGTTGTCCCACTCGGGCTTGCTGCCCGCTTCGAGGATGTCACTGGCGCGGGTGACGTAGGCGCGGTACAGCCGCTCGCGCAATGCGCGGTTCTCGGCGTACTGCATGACCGGCAGGTAGACCGGGAAGTGCAGCGTCAGCTTGTGGCCACCGTCGTCGAGCTTGGTGGCGTCCAGCACGTCCTGCGGCACGCCGGTCAGCTCCTCGGCCGTGGCAAGGTAGCTCCAGCCGTCCGTGGCGTCCAGCACATGCTCGCTGAACTGCTGCTGCAGCTCGGCCGCGCGCTCCTGGATGGCGGCGTAGCGCTCGCGTGCCGCGCCCTGCAGCTCGGCACCCGACAGCACGAAGTTGCGGATCGCATGCTTGAGCACCTGCCGGCGCGGGGCGCTCAGGCGCTCGCCCTGCGCGGCCGACACGGCCTTGTACTTGGCGAACAGCGCCTCGTTGGCGCCCATGGCCGTGTAGAACTCGGTCACCGCCGGCAGCATCGCGTTGTAGGCCTCGCGCAGCGCGGGCGTGTCGGCCACGGCATTCAGGTGGCCCACGGCGCCCCAGGCGGTGCCCAGGCGCTCGCTGGCGCTGTCGAGGATGCGGGATAGCGCGTCGTAGTCCGCCGGCGTCTCGGGCTTGACCGCCTCGTCCAGCGCGGCCTGCGCGGCGGCCAGCAGCTCGGTGATGGCCGGCTGGACATGCTCGGGCCGGATGGCGGCGAAGTCGGGCAGGGCGGCGGTGGAGAGCAGGGGATTCGACATGGTCATCAGGCGGACTTGAGGCTTCGCTCTGCCGATTCAAGCGTGTTCACCAGCAGCATGGCAATGGTCATCGGACCAACCCCACCGGGCACCGGGGTAATCCATCCGGCCACTTCCTTGACGCCGTCGAAGTCCACGTCGCCGCAGAGCTTGCCTTCGTCGTTGCGGTTCATGCCCACGTCGATGA
>CAXDTK010000248.1:0-7875 GCA_963992225.1 uncultured Comamonadaceae bacterium
TGCGGCCCCGCCACCAGACCAACCCGCAAGGCGGGACTTGATCAGCGTTGCCCTAGTCGCTACCATGCGGGGAGAACCTGCTCACCTTGAGTGCCGGCGCTAAAGCTGCGATCCTTGCACTGTTGCAACTCGAGGCTTGAATCACCGTCGGATGCTGCGGCAATTTGTATGAGCCTTTCGGTCCAACCGACAGAAGACGAAAACATTGCTGGCTTGGTTTCGGGCGCCATGTTCGACTTGCTGGAGGCGATGCAAGTCGTCTGTGTGCACTTGCAGGGCGACCCGTTCTCGTTTGACCAAGACGAGCATGAAAGGCTGGTGATTCTGGTCGAGAAACTGATTGGCTCGTCAGAGGAGCTCTGCCGGGTTGCTGACGCGCATTTGATTCAGTGCATGCCTGCAGAACTTCGTGATGGCCATCCATCGCTGTACGCGGAATTGGCGTGCGAGCTCGCCGAAGTTGGTCGTCTCTTGAAGCCGCTGCTCAAATCGCAGCAGCCGACCATGGGAGTAAATGCAGAGGCGATGGCCCTGATAGCCCGCATCTCAAAAAAAGCGTCTCCGGTCTTGGGAAAGCCGTCTTGAGGCTGCTTGGAGCAAGGCATCGCCTAGCCGGCAAGCAAGCACGGACCTTGGTTCTTGTCTGCCGATGCGGGGCAGTTGCTTCAACGCCCACGCACGTCACTCGGCCCGATTACCTGACCTCTTCCTCCACAGCTCGTCGTACTTCCCGATCAGCTTCGCTGTTGTGCCGTCTGCTTCGTAGGACTCCAGCTTGGCGGAAACCGCTCCCTTGTACGTGAGGCACGGCGACAGACGCGCAAATCCGTGATGGATCGAGCCGGAGTTAACCATCGGGCTTAGCGGAAAGATGGTGGTGTCGAGGCCCGTTGCGGCCAGGTAGGCACTTCCAACCAGGTAGCTGGTCACAAAATATTCGGCGCGACCTCGTTGCAGATTGGCAAATCCGTCCGCCATATCGTTGCTGGACATGAGCTGCAGCTTCTCATGCAGGAACTCGTCAAAGCCGTCGCCGAACCGGTCGCCGCGCGCGACGAGACCGGTACGTCCAATCAGGTCGGTCCAGCCGCCGTAGGGAATCCGATGGTTGGCGCGCACGAAGACCGCCATCGGATTTGCTGAGAAGCGCGTGCTTGTGAAGTCAAGGTAGACCTCGCGCTCAGGGGTGACTTTCAAGGCAGCGACCATGTCGATCTGCCCCAGCTCGGCCGCGCGCAAGACTCTGTTCCAAGGCCCGACGTAGCGAGCCTCGGCACTGACGCCCAGCTCTCTGAAGACTCGCTCCGTCAGCTCGATGCTGGCGCCCACCAGCTTGCCGTCTTCGACCCAGTGAAACGGTGGGTAGTTCGGGTTCGCCGAAAACACCACGCGAGGACAGTCGGCGGCCAGCGCGCCACCCGCCCACATCAACAGAAGCAGCAGGGTCACCTTCATGACGATTGCCCCGTGGACTGGCCGGAGGCTTGTGCCACGACGCGGTTGCGCCCTTCGCGCTTGCCTCGATAAAGCGCTTGGTCGGCGCGATTCAACGCCTCCTCGAGGGGCTCGCCGAAACCCATTTCCGTGACGCCGAACGTCGCGGTTACCGCGACCGGCAAATGCCCGATCTGAACCTGGCTGGCCTCAATGGCTTCCCGCATGCGTTGCGCCAGGCTCTCGGCACCGGCCAGGCCGGTGAAGGGAAGCACGGCGACGAACTCCTCGCCGCCCCAGCGCGCCAGCAAGTCGCCTCGGCGCAGCGCGCCTTGAAGGCGCCGGCTGGCTTCACGCAGAACGGCATCGCCCGCCTCGTGGCCGGCGCGGTCGTTGATGCTCTTGAAGTGGTCCAGGTCGGCCAGCACCACGGCGATCACCATGGCGTGACGCTCCCGCTGCGCCAGCAGCAGACTGACAGCGTGATTCAGCGCCCGTCGGTTCGGCAACCCCGTCAATGTGTCAGTCTCGGCTAAAGCCAGCAGCGCCTGCTGTTGACGCTGCGCCAGCAGCTGGTAGCTCAGCGCGATGCCAAAGCTCGTCAGGCAGAGCACCGCCAGGTTGAAGCTCCGGAAGGCGTGGCTGACCGACTCCCCCAGGACCGCATGTGAATCCACCCCTTTGGCCTGCAATTCCAGCAGCTGCAGGGCGGCGCCAAAGCCAAGCGCCATCACCAACTTGAACAAGGGGCCAAGTCGGCTGGCCACGGCAATCAGCAGGACCACGGCGTACAGCGGCATGTGAAAGCCCGGCTCGACGCCAAGTTCCAGTGTCAGCACGCCGGCCGTGGCGCTCAGCGCCAGCAACACCAAAACCAGCAATCCGACGAAGGCCTCGGCGCTCAACCTGACGACCATGCCCCACTGCATGACCACCGCCAGCAAGCTCAGCGCTGCCGGGTAGCGCCACAAGGGCAGTCCAAGTGCGGCCAGCGCTACCGAGTCGACGGCGGTGACGGCCGCCACCAGCCATGTCGATACCCGGCAGGTGCGTCGGTAGGTGTCGCGCAGCGCGCCATCGCTGAGCACTGCGCCTGGCATGGTTCTACGCGCCCTGTTTAACCGAGGGGCGCGGCAATCGGACGGCGTCCGCATCCGTCGAGTGGTCGAGCCTACGTCTATCGCGCTCGAATCGGTCCTTGGGCGCCAAGCCAGCCCCGCCGACTATGTCCATCACTCTCCGCTCCATCATCAGCTCCCGCCAACTCTGGCAGCTTCACGGCGGTGGCGCCAACTTCTTTGCGCAACCGCTTTCAGCCGCTCATTTGTTGGGATGTTCGTCAAGTGTGCTACAACTTGAGACATGAATAACCCGCGAGAGTCGGGGGTGTTGGGATGGGGGCCTAGGTTTGTTCCTAAGACGGAAAAGTCTGCAGGTGGGCCGGGCCCGTTTTCAGATGAGGCAGCCAGCTGCCCCATGGACGCCCCTGATTACGCTAGCCCTGCTGGGAGCGAGTGGGTCCGTCAGAGCTGAGCCCTGCGCAACCTACAGGGTTGCTCACTACGCGCAAGGCCTTCTCTTCTTCCGCGACGAGCAGGGACGCGAAGCAGGGGTTGATGCTGACGTTGCCCGTGAACTGGCGCGCCGCACGGGTTGCAATCTCGTCGAAGTGCTTGAGTCCCGGGTTCGAATCTGGGACCAATTCAGGCATGGAGCCTTGGACATCACGCTGTCCGCAGTGCCCTCTCCGGAGCGCGAACAACTGGCGGAACTGGTTCCCTACCTGAAGGGCCGCTCCTTCATCGTGACTCGGGGCGCTCTCGCTGCTGAGCTTCCAAACGCGGACTCGTTCGTCGCCGCGAGTCAGCTGCGGGTTGCTGTGGTGAAGACCTATCTCTATGGTGCCAAGATCGACGGCTGGCTCGGCCAACTTCGCGCGCAGCGGCGCGTCGAGGAGATGGCTGACTTCGCCGCCGCGGCCAGGCTTTTCGAGTCGGGTCGCGTCGACGCCATCGTTGTAAATCCGTTGAGCTACCCGGCGCTATTGAAGCTCGTGAAGCCCACGGAGTCGCTGCACCTTCCCCCGTGGGGCCGGGGAGACAAGACGGTCGTCTGTGTGGCTCTGTCCCGAACCCGCGTCAGCGACCAGGACAGGCGTCGCATCCGGATGGCGCTCAACGACATGATCCGCGACGGCACGATGGAAGCCATAGCCAAGCGCTACGTCGGCGCGAATACTGCGCATGACCTCGTGTTTGACGGGAAGACAGATTGAGACGCCCTCGGACAGTCTGAGATGCACTCCGAGCCAGCGCGTCAACCGATCAGAGTCGGAAGCTCTGGACAGCTTGCACCAGTTCCTGCGCCTGCTCTTTGAGACTTTGTGCCGCAGCAGCCGACTGCTCGACCAGCGCGGCATTTTGCTGGGTCATTTGGTCTAGGTGGCTCACCGCCTGGCCAATCTCGCCGAGCGTCAGGGCCTGGCTGGCGCTGGACGAGGAAATCTCCCCGATGATCTGCGTCACGCGCTGCACGCTGCCCACCACATCCCGCATCGTGCTTCCGGTCTCGGTGACCTGGCGGCTGCCGTTCTCCACGCGCTCGGTTGATGCCGAAATCAGCGTCTTGATTTCACGCGCGGCCTGGGCGCTGCGCTGGGCCAATGCCCGCACCTCGCTCGCCACGACGGCAAAGCCGCGGCCCTGCTCGCCAGCACGGGCCGCTTCGACGGCGGCGTTCAGTGCCAGGATGTTGGTCTGGAACGCGATGCCATCAATCACCCCGATGATGTCGCCGATCTTGGTCGACGATTGCTGAATCTCGGCCATGGTCTGGATGAGCTGTTCTACCATCTCGCCGCCACGGCCGGCCACCGAAGAGGCGTCCTTGGCCAAACCATCTGCCTGACGTGCTGCGTCTGCGTTCTGCTGCACACCCTCGCTGAGGGCCTGCATCGCCGCGCCCGTTTCTTCGAGCGAACTCGCTGCCTGTTCGGTTCGATTCGACAGGTCGAGATTGCCGGTCGCGATTTCGCTGGAGGCCAGTCGGACCTGCTCGGCCGCATTCCGAACCCCTTGGATGGTGCTGGCCAGCTTGGTCTGCATGTGCGCCAACGCCTGATTCAGCTCAGCCATCTCGTCGCGGCCTTGATGCCTCGTTTGCTGGGACAAGTCGCCGTCAGCAATGCTCATGGCGAGCTGGCGCGCCTGAGCCGCAGGGCCCGTGACCGAACCGGCAATTGCGAATGCCACACCCACGCCCAGCAGCGTTGCCAGTGCCAGCAACCCCAGCACGATGGAGCGCGTGGCCGAGGCCGCGTCACGGGCTGCAATCTTGGAGGCATCCAGGAGCGTGTGGGTGTAGTCGGCGTAGGCGTTGATGGCCTGCAGATAGTTCTCCATCGCGGGGATGAGTTCCTCGATGACCCGCGGCTTGATGTCCGTCCCGGCGGCCTTGGCCTTGACGAGCTCCTCTCGCGAGGCTTGGTACTTCTTGCGGGCCTCGCCGATCACATTGGTCAACTTGTCGGCCTCAGGCGTGCGGGCAAGCTTGTCCAGCTCACTTTGAATCTTGTCGATGCTGGCCGAGGTCTCTTTAGACTTGCGCGTGAACGCCTTGACGAAGGCTTCGTCATCAACGGCCATCGACACGACCCGGCGCTGGATGCTGATTTCGCTCAGGCCGGCCCACTGGCGGGACAACTCCAGCGCCCGCATGTCGACCTCGACCATCTGCTCGATGCTCTGGTCTAGCTTCGAGACACGGACAACACCCACGGCAGAAGCGCCAATCAGCAACGCCATCACCAGGGCGAAGCCCGCCAGGACGTGCGCAAGCGCCAGTTGTTCAGGAAATCCATGCCTCGCTCCCAGGTTGGCTCACGGCCACAAAGCTCTTGTTGACCCGCATCAGTTTCCCCGCCAAGCCCCGCAAGAGCAAAGGGGCTCGCTGCAAGTGGTCGATTTCTCTCGCCCGTCGATCAGGGCATCAACTGCTCGAGGCCGCCTGCGGGTTGCCAACGTTCAGCAGCCGGCGCACCTCCTGCATCCAGGTTTCATCGGCTGGACTCACGGGCTTTTGAACCCAGCCGTCGGTGGACGGCGGCAACGATTGGGGCCCGGCGTCCCCGGAAAGGATCAAGACCCGTAGGCTGGCTCCGTTCGCGCCCCCTTTTGCCTGCGCTGCCAAGGCTAGGCCAGATGAGCCGACACCCAGGTTGGCGTCGGAGATGAGCACGTCGATGCCACCCTCATGTAGACGCTGTAGAGCCTCTTCGGCGGTCGCTGCGACGGATACTTCAAAGCCTTTGCTGCGCAGTTGCTCGCCGAGGACGATCTGGGCCACGGCGTCGTCGTCAACCAGGAGGACGCTGCGCGCCGCTTGGACCCGCGACAGAGGTTCCGTCTGGTTAGCTTCTTCCATCAGCACAGCGACCTCGACTTCGGTCCCTTGTCCCGGCGTGCTCCGTACATCGACCCGCCCTTGGGCCATTTGCAATATTTGGCTGACGATGGACATGCCCAGTCCATGCCCGCCATGCAGGCGTTGCGCATCGGGCCCCTGCCGAAAGCGCTCGAACAAGCGGGCTCTCGTCGTCTCGTCCATGCCGACCCCAGAGTCCGCGACGATCAGGGTGACCTTCCAGAGTCGCACCGACACCGGCTTGACCGTCAGGCTGACCCGCACGAATCCATTCTCGGTGAACTTGAGCGCGTTGCTCAGCAGGTTGTTGACGACCTGCGCCGTGCGGGCCGCATCCAGCATCAGCAGTGGCAGGTGCTTCGGGAGTTCGAGGCGGAGGTCCAGGTTGCGGGCTGTCGCCATTGGACGGAACTGCTCGACCGCTTCGCTGACCAACTGAAGCAAGTCGCCAGGGCGGCGCATGAGTTCGAGGCGGCCCATCTCCAGCCTGGCAATGTCGAGCAGACCATTGAGCAGTTCAACCAACCGCTCGGCCGAGCCGCGCAGGACGGCGACCATGTCGCGTCCTTTATCGCCGAGAGGTTCCTTCTGGAGCAGCTGAAGTCCCTTTGCCAATGCGGCCAGCGGCGTGCGAACGTCATGACCAACGTCGGCCAGAAAGGCAGCCTTGGCTTGCGCCTCGTTGCGGGCCAGGTCCCGCTGCAGGCGCAGCTCTTCGCGGGCGAGTTTCAAGCGGCGCGCGTAGAGCAAGGTTGCAAGCAGCAGCCCGAGCAGACCGGCGAAGAAGGGCGCGACCGTGAGGGCGACGTCTCGCCACTGCAGTCCGGTGGGAATCTTGGTGCGCAGGAGCGCATTGGCCAGCGTCTGGCGTTCACGCTCAGGTACGGCCGCAAGCCCAGTCCTCAGCGCTGCTTCGACATCAGGCCGATCGGCACGCACCATGAAGCTCAGGTCGCTGGGATGTCGATCCACGGTGCCCGAAACCTGTAGCCGGCCTGCATACCGCGTGGCGATCTGGGCGGCCGCAAATTCGACATTGGCCAGTCCGGCGTCCGCTCGGCCGTCAGCGACCGCAACCAGGACCTGCTCGACAGACGGCACGACTCTCAGCAGCAGTCGTGGATGCTCGCGCTGGATGATGGGGATGAGGTAGTGGTCCTGGTCAATAGCGAGGCTGCCATTGGCGAGCGTGTCCAGAGAGGGCCAGCCACCGCCATCGAGCCGCGACACCAGGGCAGACGGCGAGGTGTAGTACGGTCCGACGAACGTGGCGAACTCAAGTCGCTCGGGGCTGCGCACAGCGGCGAGAACCACGTCGGTCTGTCCGGACCTGAGTGCGGCTAGTGCCGTGCCAAACGAGGGGAAAGCCGTCAGGCGGTACTTGATCTTGGCGGATTCCGCCGTGCGACGAAAGATTTCGACGGCCAGACCCTTGGCCTCGCCATCCTCGGCCGCATAGCTGATGGGAGCGAAGCCGGCGTCGTAGGCAACCCTGACTTCGCCGACCGCCGCGGCATCCACAGGCTGCGCTCGCGCAGGCGCCGCGAGTAGTGACGCCGTTGCCACCAGCAGTACGGCGACAAGCCGGCCGGGCAGAGACCTCAGAAGGCGCATCTATGGGTTCGCTGGGCATGCATCGCTGGCAACCTCGGGTCACTCGCAACAGGCAGGCAACGCTCTACCCAGGCGGTAGAGCGCTTCTGTTACAAGTCTACGATTGATTGCGGACGATGCCGGCCGGAGGCGGCGACGTGTGGTCGGCCGCTCACGCGGAGAAACCCAGCCGCGGGTTGACGCGCCGGAAGGCCCGACCACGGGCGCGCGTGAAAGCGCGCTGCCCTCGGCGGCGCACTCAGCTACCCGCGTATGGTGTTAACCATGGCGCGGGTGCGGGCCGATTCAGAGGCTTGCCCATTCCTCGTCAGCGCCGGGGCTCGCCAAGGTCGGCTTGTGGGCAACTGGGAGGGGGGCGGGGGATTGTCGGGCCTGCACCTTGGCTGCGCCTTTCGGCTTCGCCGC
>CAXDTK010000249.1:0-7833 GCA_963992225.1 uncultured Comamonadaceae bacterium
GATAGGAGTCCGTCTCGTGGGCTCGGAGATGTGTATAAGAGACAGGGGTGAGCCGCAGCGTGGGCAGCAGCTCGTGGAAGGACAGCACGGGGGTGTCGAAGCATTCGGTCTCGATGAGCTTGCGCAGGTGCCAGCGCAGGTCGATGGCGCAGACGATGGCGCGCGGCCGCAGCGCCGCCACCTGGGCCTGCACGTCGGCCGCCAGCTGGCGCGCCAGGTCGGGCGCGATGGCCAGCTGCGCCACGCCGCCGCTGACGTGCAGGCCCTGGCGCAGCTGCGCCTCCAGCTCGGGCGACAGCAGCAGCGCCTGCAGCTCGCCCCCGCCGCAGACGCGGTGGTGCGTCTGGCGGCGCAGCGCGATGCGGGTCATCTCCGTCAGCGCCTGCACGTCCTTCTCGCGCTGGGCGGCCTCGGCCAGCGCATCCAGGATGTCGCGCAGGTTGCGGATGGAGACCTCCTCGGACACCAGGCGGCGCAGCACCTCGGTGACCTTCTGCACCGGCAGCGCGCGCAGCACCTCCTTCACCACGTCGGCCAGGTCGGCCTGGGCGCGGGTCAGCAGCTCGCTGGTCTCCTGGATGCCGATGAACAGCGCGGCATGGCGGCGCAGCGCCTGGCGCACCTGCTCGGCCAGCGCCTGCGGGTCGGCGGCCTCGCCGCCCTCGGACAGCGGCACCTCGTGCGCCAGCAGCCGCCAGCCGTCGCGGCCCACGCGGCCGTGCAGCGCCAGGCGCGGCAGCGGCAGGCCCTGGTCCAGCTGCAGGTCGTCCAGCATGGCCTCCACGGCGCGGGTGATGGCCAGGCCGCCGTCGGCCAGCATGGGCTGCGGCAGCTCCAGCAGCAGCGGCACCGACGGGCGCACGCGCGGCTGGGCGGTCTTCAGCGTGGCCGGCTCGGTGCGGGTGCGCTTGGGGCTGAGCCGCGGCAGGCGCTGGGTCAGCCAGTCCTGGCCGCCCGCGGTGAGCAGCAGGCCGGCACCGCCGAACACCAGCGCCAGCAGGCCGAACACCAGCGGCGGGAAGCCCGGCACGGTGGCCAGCAGCAGGCAGATGCCGCCGGCCATCAGGTGCACGCGCGGCTTGGCGCCCAGCTGCTTGCGGATGGCGTCGCCCAGGTGGCGGTCGTTGTCCTCGTCGTTGGTGCGCGTGACCAGCAGGCCGGCAGCCATGGCGCCCAGTAGCGCCGGGATCTGCGCCACCATGCCCTCGCCGATGGTGAGGATGGAGTAGCGGTGCACGGCGTCGGCGAGTGCCAGGTCCTGCTGCAGCACGCCGATGGCCAGGCCGCCCAGCAGGTTGATGAGGATGATGACGATGCCCGCGATGGCGTCGCCCTTGACGAACTTCATCGCGCCGTCGAGGCTGCCGTGCAGCTTGCTCTCCAGCTCCAGCGTGCGGCGGCGGCGCTTGGCCTCGTCCTTGTCGATCAGCCCGGAGCGCAGGTCGGAGTCGATGGACAGCTGCTTGCCGGGCATCGCATCCAGCGAGAAGCGCGCCGCCACCTCGGCGACGCGCTCGGCGCCCTTGGCGATGACGATGAACTGCACCACCGTGATGATGAGGAACACCACCAGGCCCACCACGAGGTTGCCACCCGCCACCATCTTGCCGAAGGTGGCGATGATGTGGCCGCCGTCGGCATGCAGCAGGATCATGCGCGTGGTGGCGATGGACAGCGCGAGGCGGAACAGCGTGGTCATCAGCAGCACGCTGGGGAACACCGAGAACTCCAGCGGCCCGGCGACGTAGACCGCGATCAGGATCAGCACCAGCCCCGAGGCGATGTTGACGGCCACCAGCAGGTCGATCAGCCACAGCGGCAGCGGCAGCACCATCAGCGCCACGATGGCCACGATGCCGGCCACCAGGAACACGTCGCTGAAGCGCGCGACCAGGCCTTCGCGCGGCAGGTCGGCCGCGGCGAAGTAGCCGGCCAGGCCGTCGGGGCGCTGGGCGTCGTTCACAGCGCGCTCCTCGGGGCTGCGCCGGCCAGCCGCTGGCGCAGCTCGGTGTAGACGGCCAGCACGTTGCGCACATAGGCCTGCGTCTCGGCGTACGGCGGCACGCGGCGGCCATGCCGCTCGACGGCGCCTTCACCGGCGTTGTAGGCCGCCAGCACCAGGCGCAGGTCGTTGCCGAAGCGGGCCTGCAGCAGCTTCAAGTAGCGCGCCGAGGCCTCCAGGTTGGCTGCGGGGCTCAGCAGCTCGCGGTCCGCGGCCTGGATGCCCATGCGGCGCCCGGTGGCGGGCATGACCTGCATCAGCCCGCGTGCGCCGGCCGGCGACACCGCCTGGCTCTGGTGGCGCGACTCGATGTGCGCCAGCGCATGCAGCAGCAGCGGGTCGATGTCGTGGCGCTGCGCCACGTCGGCCATCAGTGGCGCCAGGGCCCGCACGCGGGCCTGGCCCGCGGCGTCCCGGCCGGCCGCCGGCGGTGCCACCGCGGCCACCGGCAACACGGTGCGCGGCGGCGGGGCGGCGGGAGCGGGGGGTGAGGGCAGCGCCACCACCGCCTCCGGCAGCGCCGCGGTGTTGGAGCGGCTGCGCACCAGCGTGGCCAGGCACAGCTGCTCGGTGAGGCTGAAACCGTCCGTGCCCGCGGCGGGGGCGGCGTCCAGCAGCGACTCGGCGGACGAGGGCAGGCAGCGCGGCGTGGCCTGCGCGGCGGCGGCCATGGCAACGCCCAGCGCGGCGGTCGCAATGACTTGGTGCAGCCTTTGAGGTCCGGTCACGTGGTCTTCCCTGGTCGTTGAACGGGCCGGACTATGGAGGCAAGCCTTTCGGCCTTGTTGACCCTTGCAACGAGAAGTAACTGACTAACCTGTAGACATCGCTCCTTTGTATGCAGGGCACCCACCCCCACGTTTACGCGTCGAAACATATGACATGTCCGTGGGCCGCCGGAGCGGGCATCGTTCGCTCCCGCCGCCCGTGAAGACCTTGGACGCGTGCGGTCACAGGCCCCCTAGATGTAGGTCTGGCCAACAACAAGTGTTCACAAACCCCATTTGCACCCCCTAGAAATAGGTGTTATGCGAGCAGGCAGGGAGCCATGGCCGACAGCAGCGGCGACAAGACCGAACAACCCACCCACAAGCGCCTGCAGGACGCCCGCAAGAAGGGCGACGTTGCCAAGGGCCGCGAGCTGACCAGCACGGCGACGCTGCTGGTCTGGCTGGTGATGGGTGCGTTATGCATCCAGCTCGGCAGCGAGCGGGCGGCGGCGCTGTGCGAGTCGCTGTTCGCCCGCATCGGGGCGGGCTGGCGGGCCGAGGGCTTCGGCCATGTGGCCGTGCTGCTGGGCTGGCAGAGCGTGGAACTGGCCGTGCTGCTGATCGCGTTGCTGATGATCCCGGTCGCCGCGCTGGGCACGCTGGTGGAGTACCTGCAGGCGGGACCGGTGCTGGCGTTCGAGAAGGTGGCGCCCAAGCTGGAGCACCTGAACCCGGCCGAGGGCATCAAGCGCATGTTCTCGCTGGACAACCTGGTGGAGCTGCTCAAGGGCATCGTCAAGACGGCGCTTCTGGTCGGCATCGGCTGGGCGGTGGCGCGGCTGCTGCTGCCCGACGCGATGCGGCTGGCGCTGGCGCCCGACCGCCCGGTGCAACACCTGGGGGCGCTGATCTGGGAGGGCACCGTCAAGACGCTGGCCTGGACGGTGGGCGTGTTCGCCGGCGTGGCCCTGCTCGACACGTTCTGGACGCGGCACCGCTTCACCAAGAAGCTGCGCATGAGCATGCGTGACATCAAGCAGGAGATGAAGGAGAGCGAGGGCGACCCGCTGCTCAAGCAGCAGCGCAAGCAGGCCCACGCGGAGTGGAGCCAGCGCAACCAGCAGGCCGCCGCGCGCAGCGCCAACGCGCTGGTGGTGAACCCCACGCACGTGGCCATCGCCATCGACTTCGAGCCGGGCCGCTGCCCTGTGCCCACCGTCAGCGCCAAGGGCGAGGACCATGTGGCCCGCGCGATGCGCGAGGCCGCCGAGGACGCCGGCGTGCCCATCGTGCGCAACGTGCCGCTGGCGCGCGAGCTGCTGGCCCGCTGCGAGGAGGGCGAGGTGGTGCCGCCGGAGCTGTTCGACGTGCTGGCCGAGGTCATCGTGTGGGCCGAGGGCGTGCGCGAGCAACTGCGCTGGGAGGCCGCCCGCGCCGACCCGCACCGCCGCCACGAGGTGCCCGACGAGCCACCCCGCCCCCGCGCCGCACCCGGCGAGGACCTGACGCGCCACCCCCATCTGGACCCGCGGGCCATGCCGGCCTGAAGCGGGCACCGACCGACGACACCCGATGCAAGACCTGATGCTCAACCTCTTCAGCACCGTGGCGGCGCTGGCCTTCGTGCTGCTGCTGGCCTGGGTGCTGATCCGCGGCTGGCGGCGCCTGCAGGCGCTGGGCGGCCCGCGCAGCGACGGCGGCGAGGCGCTGCGCTTCGTGCGGGCGCTGCCAGTGGGCGCGCGCGAGCGCGTGGTGCTGCTGGACCATGCCGGCGAGCGCTGGATGCTGGGCGTCACGCCGGGCGGCATCAGCCTGCTGGCGCGCTGGCCGCAGGGCGCCACGGCGGCGGGCGAGGGCGCCGCGATTACTCCGCCGGGTCGCGACGCATGACGGTCGTCCCGCTGCATGACGCCGCCTTCTCGCACCGCTGCGACAAGCTGCGGCTGCGCGAGTTCGGGCCCGCCGATGCGCCCGAGGTGCAGCGCCTGCACGCCGACCCCCGCGTGCGCGCGCTGCTGCCCGACGAGCAGCCGCTGCACGAGCCGGCCTGGGCGCAGCAGTTCACGGCCTGCCTGCCGGCCTTCTACCGCCGCCACCCTGGCCTGGGCATCTGGCGCTGCGCCGTGCCGCAGGACGGCGGCGAGCGGTTTGCCGGCTGGTTCAGCCTGATGCCGGTGCAGCCGGGCGGCGAGCTTCAGGCCCTCGGCGCCCGGCCGGGCGATGCCGAGCTGGGCAGCCGCCTGGCGCCCGATCACTGGGGCAGCGGCCTGAGCCTGGCCGGCGGCGAGGTGCTGCTGCGGCACGCGTTCGACACGCTGGCGCTGCGCACCGTCTGGGGCATCTGCCACCCGGGCAACCGCGGCGCGCGCGTCTGCCTGGAGGCGCTGGGCTTCAGCTGGCGCGGCCGCGCGCCCTACGAAGGCCAGCTGTCCGACCACCACGCGCTGGACGCCGCCACCTGGCACAGCGTCCGCACCCTGAGCCGCCGCGACCGCCTGCGCCGCGTCCGCCACACCCCCTCTTCACCCTCAACCCTCACATCGCCATGACTGCTGTTGCGTCACCCAACCCCTGGCAGAAGGCCCTGGGCCAACGCCTGGCCCAGGCCCTGCAAGACGCCCGGCTGGTGCATGCGCCGCTGGCCGACATGGACGGCGACGCCGATCGCGAAGGCGGCCTGCCCGCCACTCGCTGGCGGCTGCCGGTCCGCCCGCGGCCGCAGCGCGCCGCCGAGGCCGCGCTGTGCGAGCTGCTCGGGCTGGGCCAACCCGGCACGCAGGGCGAGCTGCTCAAGCGCTGCCTGCAGCACTACCGCACCCAGCTGGCGCCCGGCGGCGCCGAGGACGACCTCGGCGCCGCGCTGGCCGCCTACCTCGGCGCCTGCCGCCAGGCCTTCGACCACGAGCCGCTCAGCGTCGAGCGTTGGCAGGCCGTCACGCGGTGGCTGCAGGCCTGGGTGCTCGACGAGGTGCCGTGGGCCGACGCGCCGCTGGCCGAGCGCCAGGACGCCTTCGAGCGCTTCGCGGCGCTGGCGGTGGCGCTGGGCGAATGGACCGTGCAGGCCAGCCGCCAGGGCCCCGCCCAGCAGGCCTCGGCCACCTGGATGGCGCGCAACAGCCTGCGTGCGCAGCTGGGGCTGGACCTGGACGCGCTGTGCGCTGTGTTGGGCCGTCAGGACCTGGGCGCCGCTGCGGCCAACCCTAGCGCCGGCGCGAGCGAATTAGGAGCAGCCGCATATAGGCAGGGCGCGCCAGACCCCGTTTAATGAAACCCGTCAGCGCCGCAGAGTTTCGTCAGGACCTTGCCGACAAGACACGCAGCGAACCCGGTGTTTTCTTCAGTCGCCACCGGTTTCAGATGCTCCGGAATTTCGATCAATCAATGCGGCAAGCGTTTGCCGCGCAACTCAACAGTTTTGGAGATCAACATGGGATCAGCAGTTAGCAGCGTTCTGGGCGGCGGTGGCTCGGGTGGCATCCTGGGCGCCGTGGGCGGCATCGTCGGCGGCATCTTCGGCGGCCCCATCGGCGCCATGATCGGCCAGGCCATCGGCAACATGCTGCAGCAGGCCATCGGCGACGCCACCAAGCAGGCCGTCGACACCCTGCAGAAGGAACATGGCATGCCCAAGTTCCTGGCCGACGAGGTCAAGTCCAAGGTCGACAGCATCATCGGCGGCCTCAAGCAGCCGGTCAGCGCCGACGCCTCGCAGCAGGCCCAGCAGTTCGCGCCCCACTTCGAGGAGTTCAAGAACGACCTGGCCCAGTCGCTGGTGAAGATGGTCAAGGAGCAGCTGGAAGGCCAGGACGACAGCAGCACCAAGACCAGCGGTGGCAAGGCCGTCAAGGGCGGCAGCTGGCTGGAGGCCCTGGCCAAGGCCATGGGCAACACGCTGGGCCAGAAGGCCGCCAAGATGGTCGAGCTGGGCGACAAGATCGCCCAGACCGCCGGCGGCGAGGGCAAGGAGGCCGCCAAGGCCAACACCGAAGCCACCATGGAAATGCAGGCCACCGGCCAGATGTTCAACCTGATGCAGAACGCCTTCTCCTCGGCGATCAAGTCCATCGGTGAAGGTCTGTCGCAAGCCGCTCGCAAGGGCTAAGCAAACGGTGGGGCGGGCCTGGACCCGCCCCATTCGCATCCTGCTGCTCGGAGGCGCGGAGGTGAGTCGTTGTTGATGGATGACCAACCGGAGAAGCAATTGAAGCGCATCACACAGGCAATCCTCGGGATTGCCGTTGCCGTTTGTGGCCAGGCCTCTGTCGCGCAGGGCTTTGTCAACGCCTACGAGGTGCCGCTGGGCGTCTCGGTGAACGTCATCAGCAACCAGCTCTACCACCAGAACCTCAACAAGACCATCGGCCACTGGGACAAGCACGAGGCCGAGCAGAAGAAGCAAAGAGCCGCCGCTGCGGCTGGCGCGCTGCCGCTGGCGCAGGCCAACGGGCTGGGCATTGCCGAGTTGACCAGGAGCCTGCCCCGCGAGCAGGCCCAGGCCGGCCGCGCCGCCTACCAGCAGGCCTTCGACTTCCACGAGCAGGTCATCCGCAAGTTCGGCCTGCCCTCGGGCGACCTCGGCGTGGCGGTGGCCAGCGCCATCGCGGGCGCCTGGATGGCCTACAACAACCAGCCCTTCCCCGACCAGTTCTACGTACCGCTGGTGAACCAGATGCGCGAGCGGCTGGGCAGCCAGGGCGCCGGCCTGCAGGCGCTGTCCGCCTCGGAGCGCACCACGACCTACGAAAGCCTGGCCGTGGCCGGCATGCTGCTGGCCAGCAGCCAGATCACCTGGGCCCGCAACCCGCGCGCGGCCGGCGCCGACGACCTGAAGCAGCGCATGCGCACCCAGGGCGGCGAGACGCTGACCCGCATGCTGCAGATGCCGCCGGACCGCATCGGCATCGGCGGCTCGGGCGTCTATGCGCTCGGCGACGCGCGCCGTTGATCTTCCCCCCGACCCGGTGCCGCGGCGCCGACTGCTCCGCCGTGGCCGACCGCCACGGCCCTCCACCATGACCCCACCTCCCCAACCCCTGCGCGCCGCCCCGGTGCGCCTGATCGCCACCCTGGTGTCCGCCGGCCTGCTGGCCAGCTGCGGGGGCGGCGCGCAGGGGTTGGGGA
>CAXDTK010000250.1:0-7783 GCA_963992225.1 uncultured Comamonadaceae bacterium
ACGAGAGAGGAGTCCGTCTCGTGGGCTCGGAGATGTGTATAAGAGACAGAGCCCGGCCTCGGCCCAGGCCAGCGCCTGCTGGGGGCGGCCGCCGGTGGCGTCCAGCAGCCCTTCGGCCCCCGCCACGCCCTTGGCGGCCAGCCAGGCCAGCGCGGCCCCCCGCTCGGGCAGCGGCAGCGGCACCGGCTGGCAGCGGCTGCGGATGGTGGGCAGCAGGCTGGCGCTGTCATGGCTGGCGAGCGCGAAGCGCAGCACGCCGGACGGCTCCTCGAGCGTCTTCAGCAGGGCATTGGCGGCCACGCCGTTGAGGGCCTCGGCAGGGAAGATGACCACCACCTTGGCCTTGCCGCGCGCGGACGTCGCCTGGGCGAAGGCCAGCAGGTGGCGCACCGCCTCCACCTTGATCTCGCGGCTGGGCTTGGCTTTGCCGGCCTTGGGCGCGTCGGGCTCCTCGAACGGCAGGCCCAGCGATTCGCGTGCGGCGGCGTCCAGCGCCTCGGGCAGCAGCAGCTGGAAGTCGGGGTGGGTGCCGCTGGCGAACAGCTTGCAGCTGGCGCACTGGCCGCAGGCCGGCTGGCCTTCGGCGCGGGCCTCGCACAGCCAGCTCTGCGCCAGCTTGACCGCCAGCTCCAGCTGCCCGACGCCGGCCGGGCCCTGCACCAGCAGCGCATGCGAGCGCGCGCGGGCCAGCGCATCGGCCAGCGGCCCCTGCAGCCAGGGCAGGTCGGCGTTCAGCATGGGCGCAGCCCGGGGTAGCGCTGCGCCAGCACGGCCAGCACCTGGGCGCCGACCTGCTCGACCGTGCCGCTGGCGTCGACCCGCACGATGCGCTGCGGCGCCTGCGCCGCGCGGGCGGAGTAGCCGGCACGCACGCGCTCGAAGAAGTCCAGGTCCAGCTGCTCGATGCGGTCGGCCTCGCGGGCACCGGCACGACGCGCCGCGGCCTGTTCGGCCGGCAGGTCGAACCACAGCGTCAGCTCGGGCTCGGTGCCCTCCTGCACCCAGCCGGCCAGCGTGTCCAGCACCGCCACCGGCAGGCCGCGGCCGCCGCCCTGGTAGGCGAAGCTGGCGTCGGTGAAGCGGTCGCACAGCAGCGTCCTGCCGGCCGCGAGTGCCGGGCGGATGACGCTTTCCACATGGTCACGGCGGCCGGCGAACATCAGCAGCAGCTCGGTCAGCGAGCCCATGGGCCGGTTCAGCACCAGGTCGCGCAGCGCCTCGGCCAGCGGCGTGCCGCCGGGCTCGCGGCTGAGCTGCACGTCGGCCCCGCGGGCGCGGAACCAGTCGGCCACGGCCTGGATGTGGGTGGACTTGCCGGCACCGTCGATGCCCTCGAAAGAAATGAACCGACCAGTCACTTGCCGCCGCGTTGGTATTTGTTGACGGCGCGATTGTGCGCGGCCAGGTCGTCGCTGAACTCGCTGCTGCCGTCGCCGCGCGCCACGAAGTACAGCGACTTGACCGGTGCCGGGTTCAGCGCCGCCTGCAGCGAGGCCGCGCCGGGCATGGCGATGGGCGTGGGCGGCAGGCCGCCGCGGGTGTAGGTGTTGAACGGCGTGTCGGCCAGCAGGTCGCGCTTCCTCAGGTTGCCGTCGAAGGCCTCGCCCAGGCCGTAGATGACGGTGGGGTCGGTCTGCAGCGGCATGCCCACGCGCAGCCGGTTGACGAACACGGCCGCCACGCGGCTGCGGTCGGCCGGCGTGCCGGTCTCCTTCTCGACGATGGAGGCCAGCGTCAGCGCCTCGTCGGGCGATTTCAGCGGCAGGCCGGCGGCGCGCTTGCGCCAGGCCTCGTCCAGGCGGCGCTGCAGGGTGGCATGGGCGCGCCGCAGCACCGTCAGGTCGCTGACGCCGCGGCTGTAGGCATAGGTGTCGGGGAAGAAACGGCCCTCGGGCGCGACGCCGGGTTGACCCAGCGCGGCCATGATCTCGGCATCGCTCATCGCGGCGGTGGTGGGCTTGAGTGCCGGCGCGGCGGCCAGCGCCGCCCTCACCTGCCGCCAGCTCCAGCCCTCGATGACGCGCAGCTGCTCCAGCACCTGGTCGCCGCGCACCATCTTGTCCAGCAGCGCCCGCGGCGTGACGCCGGCATGCACCTCGTAGCTGCCGGCGCGGATCTGGCGCGCCTGGCCGGACCACCGGAACCACTGGTAGAGCCACCTTGCATCGGTCTGCACGCCGGCGGCGACCCAGGCGCGGGCCACTTCGGCCGGGTTGGTGCCGGGCTCGATGGACAGCTCCACCGCCGGCGTGGCCAGGCTCAGCGGGCTGCGCAGCCACTGCCAGGCGGCCCCGGCGGCCAGCACCGCGGTCATCAACAACGCGAGCAACGCCCGCCACAGCCACTTCATGCCCTTGCCCAGGCTCCGTCAAAAGGGCGCTGATGATAATTGCCGGCATGACTGCACCGACCTCCCTGCGCCTCACCGACTGGGGCGTGATCCGCGCCCAGGGCGCCGACGCCGCCCATTTCCTGCATGGCCAGCTGACCCAGGACTTCGCCCTGCTCGACCGCGACCATGCGCGGCTGGCCGGCTTCTGCACCGCCAAGGGCCGGCTGCTGGCCACGCTGGTGGGCTGGCGCGCCGGCGACGACGAGATCCTGCTGGCGCTGCCGGCCGACACGCTGGCGGCGACGCTGAAGCGGCTGTCGATGTTCGTGCTGCGCGCCAAGTGCAAGCTCAGCGACGCCAGCGCGGAGTTCGCCGTCCACGGCCTGCTGGGCCAGCCGGCCACCGCGGCCTGGACGCTGGTCCGCGACGGCGACACCGTGCAGGTGGCGCTGCCGGGCGCCGGGCGCGCACTGCGCGTGCAACCCGCCGACGCCCCCGCGCCGGCCGCTGCGCCCATGAGCGCGGACGACTGGGCCTGGGCCGAGGCCGAGGCCGGCATGGCCTGGGTGCGCGCGGCCACCGTCGAGGCTTTCGTGCCGCAGATGATCAACTTCGAGGTGCTGGGCGGCGTGAACTTCAGAAAGGGCTGCTATCCCGGCCAGGAGATCGTCGCGCGCAGCCAGTACCGCGGCACGTTGAAGCGCCGGCTGCAGATCTTCGAGACGGATGCGACGGCGACGGTGGGCCAGGAGATCTTCCACAGCGCCGACCCCGAGCAACCGGCCGGCGTCGTGGCGGGTTGCGGCTCGCGCGATGGCCGCACGCTGCTGACCGCGGAGATCAAGCTGGCAGCCCTGGAGGGCGGCAGCCTGCACCTGGGCAGCGCCGGCGGCGCGACGCTGCAGCTGCGCGCGCTGCCCTACGAGATCCCGCCGCAGGAATGAGCGTGCAGCTCTACGTCTATTACCGCGTCGCGACCGAGAACGTCGACACGGCCCTCACCGCCTTCCGCAAGGCGCGCGTGGAGGCGCCCATCGAGCTGCTGCAGCGGCCCGAGCCGGACGCCGAAGGGCGCTGGACCTGGATGGAGATCTACCCCGCCGGCTGGGCCCACCGCGAGCCCCAGGTGGCCGCCGCGCTGGCGCCCTGGCTGGCCACCGAGCGCCGCGTCGAGCGCTTCGAGATGCTGGGCTGAGACCGAATCCGGGCTACAGCGCCCGCACCATCTCCACATGCCCGATGCCGGCCTCCTCGAACGGCTCACCCCGGCGCTGGAAGCCGGCGCGCAGGTAGAAGTTCTCGGCGCTCAGCTGCGCATGCAGCAACACCTCGCGGTAGCCCTGCCTGCGGGCCTCGGCCATCAGCGCGTCCAGCACCTGGCGGCCGATCTGGCCGCCGCGCATGGAGCGGCGCACCGCCATGCGGCCGATCTTGGCGACGCCGGGCACATGCTCCAGCAGCCGGCCGGTGGCCAGCGGCATGCCGAAGCGGTTGCGCGCCAGCGCATGCAGGCAGCTGGCATCGGCGCTGTCCCACTCCATGTCGGCCGGGATGTGCTGCTCCTCGATGAAGACCTCGCGGCGGATCGCGCCGGCCGCCTCGCCCAGCGCCGACCAGGGGCCCAGCGCCACGTCCACGACGCCCTGGCCGGCCTCGAAGGCGTGCACCAGCTCGCGCAGCGCGTCCGGCAGACGCGCCGGGGTCTGCGTGCCGGGGTCGGCGAAGACGTAGATCATCTCGGCCTGCACCAGCATCTGCTCGCCGTGGAAGACCGCGCCGTCCACCTTCATGGAGCTGTTGCCGAACTCGCGGCAGCGGATGCCGATGTCCAGCCGGTCGTCGTAGCGTGCCGAGCCGCGGTAGTCCAGCGTGGCGCGGCGCACGTAGAGGTCGCCGCCCAGCTGCTTCATCGTCTCGGCATAGGGGATGGCCAGCGCCCGCCAGTAGCCGCTGATGGCGGTGTCCAGGTAGGTCAGGTAATGGCCGTTGAAGACGATGCCCTGGGCGTCGATCTCTGCCCAGCGCACGCGCAGCGGTTCGAGGTGGTGGAAGTCGGAGCGTTTCATGGGTGCAGATGGTTCTTGAGCGCGTCGGTGCAGGCATTGAGCGCCGTCAAGGCTTCGGGCAGGTAACGGCCCATCTTGATGAAGTCGTGCGTGACGCCACGGTACAGCTCCAGCTGCACCGCCACGCCGGCGGCGCGCAGCGTGTCGGCATAGGCGATGCCTTCGTCCACCAGCGGGTCGCATTCGGCCAGCACCACGCAGGCGGGCGCCAGGCCGCCATGGTCGGCCGCCTCCTGCGGCGCGAAGCGCCAGTCGTGGCGCTGGTGACGGTCGATGTAGTGGTCGAAGAACCAGGCGATGCTGGCGGCGTCGAGCAGGAAGCCGTTGGCGAACAGCTTGTGCGAGGCGGTGCTGGGCTGGCTGGCCGTGCCGGGCGTGATGAGCAGCTGCAGGGCCAGCGGCAGGCCGCGGTCGCGGGCGTGGAAGGCGCAGGTCGCCGCCAGCGTGCCGCCGGCGCTGTCGCCGCCCACGGCCAGCCGGCTGCCGTCCAGCCCCAGGCCGCCGGCCTGCTGGTGCAGGGCCTCCAGCGCCGCCCAGGCGTCGTCGACGGCGGCCGGAAAGCGGTGCTCGGGCGCGAGGCGGTAGTCCAGCGCCACGACGGCCGCGCCGCTGCGCAGGGCGAGCTGGCGGCACAGGCTGTCGTGGGTCTCCAGGTCACCGATGGTGAAGCCGCCGCCATGCAGGTACAGCAGCACCGGCAGGCGGCCGGCGGCGGGGGCGTACAGCCGGGCCGGGCAGCCGGCCAGCGTCAGGTCCTCCACCCGCGGCAGCGGCGCCCGCGGCAGGTCCAGGATCTCGGCGCCCATGCGGTAGGCCAGGCGGGCCTCGCGCGGCGTGAGGCTGTGGAACGGCGGGCGCTTGGCGCGGTGGATGCGCTCCAGCAGGCCGGCCATGCGCGGGGTCAGGATCTGGGTGGACGAGGTCATGGAGCGCGCATTGTCCCGGCAGTCGCGCGCATGACGGCGCGGCCCGCGCGGCAGCCCTAGGATGCGCTGGAACTTCGCGGAGCGCCCATGGCCCAGATCCTGTACCTGACCCGCATCGAGCTTGAATTCGGCGCCAGCCGGCTGCTGCCGGCCGAGTGCGAGCGCATCGGCATCCGCCGGCCCCTGGTCATCACCGATGCCGGGGTGCGCGCGGCCGGCGTGCTGGACGAGGCGCTGGCGGCCTTCGCCGTCCAGCCGCCGGTGTTCGACCAGACGCCGCCCAACCCCACCGAGGCGGCCGTGCGGCTGGCCGTGCAGGTGGCGCACGACGCGGGCTGCGACGGCCTGATCGCCGTGGGGGGCGGCTCCAGCATCGACCTGGCCAAGGGGGTGGCCATCGCCGCCACGCACGAGGGGCCGCTGAAGCGCTGGGCCACCATCGAGGGCGGGGCCGGCGACATCACGTCGCGCGCGCTGCCGCTGATCGCGGTGCCCACCACGGCCGGCACCGGCAGCGAGGTGGCGCGCGGCGCCATCCTCATCGTCGACGACGGCCGCAAGCTGGGCTTCCACAACTGGGAGCTGCTGCCCAAGGTGGCGATCTGCGACCCGGCGCTGACGCTGAAGCTGCCGCCGGCGCTGACCGCGGCCACCGGCATGGACGCCATCGCCCACTGCATCGAGACCTTCCTGGCGCCGGCCTTCAACCCGCCGGCCGACGGCATCGCGCTGGAGGGGCTGCGGCGCGGCTGGGGCGCAATCGAGCGCGCCACCCGCGACGGCAGCGACCGCGACGCACGGCTGGACATGATGTGCGCCAGCGTGCACGGCGCGCTGGCCTTCCAGAAGGGGCTGGGCGCGGTGCATTCGCTCAGCCATGCGCTGGGCGGGCTGAACCCGCGGCTGCACCACGGCACGCTGAACGCGGTGTTCCTGCCGGCCGTGATCCGCTTCAACGCCGCGGCCGACAGCGTGCGGCGCGAGCGCCGCATCGAGCGGCTGGCCCAGGCCATGGACCTGCCCGGCCGCGACGCCGACGCGGTGGCCGACGCCATCGGCGCGATGAACGCGCGGCTGGGCCTGCCCGCCGGGCTGGCCGCGATGGGCGCGGGCGCCGAGCTGGACGAGGCCCTCATCGCACGCGCGCTGCTCGACCACTGCCACAAGACCAACCCGCGCATCGCCAGCGCCGAGGACTACGCGGCCCTGCTGGCCGCGTCGCGCTGAAGTGCACCGCGCGTCGAGCGTGACGTAAGCCGCAGACCGCGCATCCGGCCGTCCCGGGACGGCCGCGCGACCGGTGAACATCAGGGGCTAACTCGAAGAGGAGACGCCCGTGATGAATCTATCCATCGGCCAACGCCTGGCGGCGGGATTCGCCCTGGTGCTGGCGCTGGCCGCCGGCGTGATCGCGCTGGCGTCCTGGCGGCTCGCGGCCACGGCGGCGGCCACCCGTCAGATGATGGACGAGCCGCTGACCAAGGAGCGGCTGCTGGCCGACTGGAACCGCAACATCAACGCCGGCGTGCGCCGCACCATCGCCATCGCGAAGAGCCCGGACGCCGCGCTGGCGGAGCTGTTCAAGGACGACCAGGCGCAGTCCACCCGGTCCTCCAGCGAGATGCAGGAGCGCATCAAGGGGCTGATCCGCTCGCCGCAGGAGCAGGCGCTGTTCGACGCGGTCGGCCAGGCGCGGCAGGTCTACGTCAGCTCGCGCGACCAGATCGTCAAGCTCAAGCAGGACGGCCAGGCCGAGGCGGCCGACAAGCTGCTGACCGAGGTGTTCGTGCCCGGCTCCAAGGTCTACCTCGCGCGCATGCAGGAGTTCCTGGACCACCAGCGCAAGGCCATCGACCAGACCGCTGCCGCGATCGATACCGACAACCACCAGGGACGCTGGCTGCTGTGGGGCGTCAGCCTGGCGATGCTGGGCCTGGGTGCGGCGGTGGCATGGCACATCGCGCGCAGCATCACCGTGCCGCTGGCCGCGGCCAACGAGCTGGCCGAGCGCGTGGCGGACGGCAACCTGATGCGTTCGGGTCAGGGCATGGCCGCGCGCGCCGACGAGATCGGCCAGCTGCAGACCACGCTGCGCCGCATGCGCGAGACGCTGTCGCAGACCATCGGCCGCATCCGCGACTCGGCCGAGTCCATCGGCACCGCCTCCGACGAGATCGCCAGCGGCAACCACGACCTCAGCGGCCGCACCGAGAAGGCCGCGTCCAGCCTGGAAGAGACCGCCAGCGCGATGGAGCAGCTGACTGGCACGGTGCAGCATTCGGCGGCCTCGGCCGGCCAGGCCAACACGCTGGCCGTGTCGGCCGCGAGCGTCGCCCAGCGCGGCGGCGACGTGGTGGCCCAGGTGGTGCACACCATGGATGAGATCAATGCCAGCTCGCGCCGCATCGCCGACATCATCGGCGTCATCGACGGCATCGCCTTCCAGACCAACATCCTGG
>CAXDTK010000251.1:0-7771 GCA_963992225.1 uncultured Comamonadaceae bacterium
CAACCGCCCCCCCCCGCGCTCTACCCCAACGCCCTCGGCGCCAGCGTCATATGTGTTCACTAGACTGGGGCGCGGGGCCGCGGCGACGGGCGCCGCCTTGCGCGGTGCGGGCGCCGGTGCGGGCGCGGGCGCGGGCGCCGGCGTCTGCCGGCTGGCGCCCTTGTCGGCGTTCAGCTTGATCCAGTGGAAGACCGCGTCCGCGGCCTTTTGCGCGCGCTCCAGGCCTTCGGCCTTGGGGGCGTCGGTCTGCGCGCCGGCGGGTTGGGCCAGCAGCATCAGGGCGCCCGCGAGCGCGGGCAGGGTCAGCGCCAGCGGCGGGCGCGATCCGAAGGTCATGACGGCTCCACAGAAACGTGAGAAAGCGGGGGGCGTTCGGCGGCCGAACTCTAGTCAAGCGCCGCCACCGCGACAGCGGGGGTAGTCCCGCGGCGGCGAAATTTAGCGGCGCTTCCCCGGCAAAGCGTCACGCTTGGGCGAGCAGCGCGCGGCAGCGTTTCTCGTGCTGCTGGATTTCCGCCAGCGTGACCTCGATGTCATGGCGCTGCTGTTCCAGCTGGCCGCGGTGCTGCGCCAGGATGGCCAGGAAGGCGCGCAGCTGCGGCGCGGCGCTGGCCTGGCTGTCGTACATGTCCACCAGCTGCTTGATCTCCTGCAGCGCCAGCCCCAGGCGCTTGCCGCGCAGCGTCAGCTTCAGCCGCGTGCGGTCGCGCGGCGTGTAGACGCGGTTGCGGCCCTTGCGGCCCGGCTCCAGCAGGCCCATGTCCTCGTAGAAGCGGATCGCCCGCGGCGTGATGTCGAACTCCGCCGCCAGCTCGGTGATGGTGAAGGTGGCCTGCGGGGCTTCGGTCGCGGCGGAGACAGGGCGGCGGGATGGCATGGCTAAACTGAGTTGACGTGAACGTCAGTCTAATAGGGTCTGTTTTGCCATGGCCAATGCCCGCGAGTCCGAACTGAACTACCCCCTGGGCGACACCTTGCCGCAGCCCGGCGAGGCGCTCGACCTGGCGCCCGGCGTGCGCTGGGTGCGCATGGGCCTGCCCTTTGCGCTGGACCACATCAACCTGTGGCTGCAGCGCGACCGCCTGGACGGCCGCGAAGGCTGGACCATCGTCGACTGCGGCATCGCCAGCGACGACACCCGCGCGAACTGGGAGCGGGTGTTCGCCGAGCGCCTGGACGGCCTGCCGGTGCTGCGCGTCATCGCCACGCATTTCCACCCCGACCACTTGGGGCTGGCGCATTGGCTGACCGAGAAGTGGCAGTGCCGGCTGTGGATGAGCGCCACCGACTTCAATCTCGCACGGCTGGCCAGCAGCTCCACGGTCGGCATGGGCGGCGCCACGGCGGCGGCCTTCTTCGGCAGCCATGGGCTGACCGATCCCGAGTCGCTGGCGAAGATCCGCGACCGCGCCGACTACTACCCCAAGATGGTGCCGGTGGTGCCGGCCAGCTTCCGCCGCCTGATGGATGGCGCGGAGATCGAGATCGGCGGGCGCAGCTGGCACTGCATCGCCGGCTACGGCCATGCGCCCGAGCACATCAGCCTGTTCTGCGGCGACACCGGCGGCGCGCCGCTGCTGATCTCCGGCGACATGGTGCTGCCGCGCATCTCGACCAACGTGTCGGTCGTCGACGTGGAGCCCGAGGCCGACCCGCTGACGCTGTACCTGAACTCGCTGGCCCGCTACCTGGCGCTGCCAGCCGACACGCTGGTGCTGCCGTCGCATGGCAAGCCCTTCACCGGCCTGCACCAGCGCATCGACCAGCTGCGCGAGCACCACGACGAGCGCCTGGCCGAGGTGGTGGCGGCCTGCCAGGCCGCACCGACCCATGCGGCGGACCTGCTGTCGGTGCTGTTCAAGCGCAAGCTGGACCTGCACCAGACCACCTTCGCGATGGGCGAGGCGATCGCGCACCTGAACGCGCTGTGGCTGCAGGGCGACCTGAAGCGCGAGCTGGGCGCGGACGGCGTCTACCGCTTCTCGCCCGGCTGAGCCGCCGCAAAGAAAAACGCCGCCCCGGGATGCCCCGGGGCGGCGGTTTCGCCTTGCTTGGTACCTCTTTCCCTGTGCTCGCCGACTGAGCCGGCGGCCGTACCTTGTGATGACAGCGTCGACGCAGAGTGTTGCTGAATGTTCAGACGCCGCGATGACGCGGATCAGGGAATATTCACAAGCGTCCGGGTGCGAGCGGCCGCGCGTGGCGGCTCACTGCACGACGATGGATTCCTCGCGCAGCGCATCGCGCGAGCGCTCGAAGTCGGGCAGCACGGAGCGCACCGTGTCCCAGAACGCCGGGCTGTGGTTCATCTCGCGCAGGTGGGCCAGCTCATGGGCCACCACGTAGTCGATGATGGCCGGCGCGAAATGGATGAGGCGCCAGTTCAGCCGGATCGACCCGTCGGCGCTGGCGCTGCCCCAGCGCGTCTGCGCGGACGACAGCCGCAGCGACTTCATCGCCACCCCCAGCTCCGCCGCGAAGCGCCGGCAGCGTGGCAGGAAGTCCTCCCGCGCCCGGGCCTGCAGCCAGGCCTGTGCCAGGTCGCGCACCTGCTCGGCCGACGCAGCCGGCGGCAGCGGCAGGCGCAGCTGGCGCTGCTCGGCATCCCACACCACCTCGCGCTCGGCGGGCGACAGCAGCAGCGTCAGGGGTTCGCCGAAGTAGGGCAGGCGCCCGCCGTCCACCCAGTCGATGCGCGCGGCCTGGATGCGCTGCTGGCGCTCGCGCTGCTCGACCAGCTTGCGCAGGATCCATTCGCCCTTGTGGTGCAGCGCGCGTTCGATCTCGCCGATGGGCACCCAGCGCGGCGCGCTGACGCGCAGGCCCTGCGGGCCGACGACGAAGCCGATGGAGCGGCGCCGGGCGCGCTTGAGCTCGTAGCCCACGCGGTGCTGGCCCAGCCACAGTTCGCGCTGCGAGCGTGGCTGGCCCGGCTCGGCCGGCGCGACGTCCGCCGCCATGTCGAACAGCGACAGCTGGCTGTCCTGCAGGAGTGGGGCCGGGCGCTTGGCGGGCATGAACTCAGGGGTTGTTCCGGGGCTGGCCGAGCGGCTGCCGCGGGTCCGGCTTCGCCGCGCCCTGGGCAGCGACCCCTTCAAGGGGGCCGGCGGAGCCGGCAGCGGGTGCGCTGGCGTACGCCTCGGGGTCCAGGCGGCGCATCTCCGCCTCGATCCAGTCCTTGACCTCGTGCATCAGCTCGGCCGGCTCGCGGCCCTCGGGGCGGATCTGCCGGCCGATGGAGATGTCCACCACGCCCGGCCGCAGCAGGAAGCTCTTGCGCGGCCAGCAGCGCGCGGCCGTCGCCGCGATGGGCACCACGGGCAGGCCGGCCTCGATGGCCAGGCGCGTGCCGCCGGTCTTGTAGTCGCCGACCTCGCCGCGCGGGATGCGCGTGCCTTCCGGGAACATGATGACCCAGTTGCCCTGCGCGCCCAGGCGCTTGCCTTGCTTGAGCACCTTGTTCCAGGCCTCGGTGCGGCGGCCGCGGTCGATGTGGATCATGTCCATGCGCGCCATCGCCCAGCCGAAGAAGGGCACGTAGAGCAGCTCGCGCTTGAAGACATAGGCCAGCGGATGGCTGAACAGCGCCGGGTAGGCGAAGGTCTCCCAGGTGCTCTGGTGCTTGGACAGCAGCACGACGCCGGCCTGGCGGTCCGAGGCGGGCGGCAGGTTCTCCATGCCCTGGATGCGCCAGCGGATGCCGCAGATGACCCTTGCGCTCCAGATCGCGAGCTTGAGCCAGCCGGCGCAGGCCCAGTAGATCGGGTCGCCGCGGCGGAAGATCGACAGGATGACGACGGCCGTCGCCCAGGGGATGACCGTGACGATGAGGACCAGGACGAAGATCAGCGAGCGGATGGCGCTCAACAAGGTGGACATCAGTTCAGGTCTCCGGCCTGGGTATCGGGGGGCAGTGCCTGGCCGCGCTGCTGCGCGACGCGGCGGCGCTCGGCCTGGATCAGGCTTTCGGCGAAGCTCGCCAGGTCGTCGTGCACGCGCGCCGCGGGCACCTGGGCCAGCAGCTTGGCCAGCGCCTCCGGGCCCAGGTGGCCGAAGGGGCCGGTCAGCACCAGGTGCGGGATGCAGCCCGCGTTCTGCGCCGTCAGCAGGTCGGTCAGCGAGGCGCCGACCATGTGCACCGCCGCCAGCTCGACGTCGAAGCGTTGGCCGATCTGCTGGATCAGCCCGGGCAGCGGCTTGCGGCAGTCGCAGCCCTCCTCGGGTGTGTGCGGGCAGAAGAAGGCGGCGTCCAGGCGCCCGCCCTTCTCGGCCAGCAGCTGGTTCAGCCGCAGGTGCACCGCGTTCAGCGAGGCCATGTCCAGCAGGCCGCGGCCGATGCCGGCCTGGTTGGTGGCCAGCACGGTGTGCCAGCCGGCGTGGTTGAGCCGCGCGACGGCCTCCATCGCGCCGGGCAGCGGGTCCAGCTCCTCCGGCGCCTTGACGTGGTCGTCGCGGTAGCGGTTGAGCGTGCCGTCACGGCCGAGGATGACGAGCTTCATGCCGTGGGCGTGGTCGGCGCGCATCTTCAGCGGCACCCGGCCGGCCGCGGCCACGCGGCGACCCCGCGGGCGGCCATGGGCATGAGCGAGCTGTGGGGCATGTGGGCTTCAGGCAAGGCGGGACAGGTCGGCCACCCGGTTCATCGCCGCGTGCAGCCGGCCCAGCAGCGCGAGCCGGTTGGCGCGCAGCGCGGGGTCCTCGGCGTTGACCATCACGTCGTCGAAGAAGGCATCGACCGGCGCCTTCAGCGCGGCCAGGCGTTGCAGCGAGCCGGTGTAGTCGTGCTGCTCGAACAGCCGGTCGGCGGCGGGCTGCACCTCGGCGATGACGGCGGCCAGCGCCTGCTCGGCGGCCTCCTGCAGCAGCTCGGGGTGGAGGGCCGTGGGCCGCTCGCCCTCGACCTTCTTCAGGATGTTGCCGACGCGCTTGTTGGCGGCAGCCAGCGACGCGGCCTCGGGCAGCGCCGCGAAGGCGCGCACGGCCTCCAGGCGGCGCGGCACATCGCCCAGGCGCGCGGGGTCCAGCGCCAGCACGGCGTCGACTTCCTGGGCGCTGTAGCCCTGGTCGCGCAGGCTCACGGCCAGGCGGTCGGTGAAGAAGGACAGCAGCGCCTCGTGCGTGCCCACCGGGTTCTCGATCAGCTCACCGAACGGCGGCACGGCCGCCTCGATCAGCGCCGGCAGGTCCAGCGGCAGGTTCTTCTCGACCAGGATGCGGATCACGCCCAACGCGTGGCGGCGCAGCGCAAACGGGTCCTTGTCGCCGGTGGGCAGCTGGCCGATGCCGAACAGGCCCACCAGCGTTTCCAGCTTGTCGGCCAGCGCCACCACCGTGCCGGTGTGGTTGCGCGGCAGCGCGTCGCCGGCGAAGCGCGGCTTGTAGTGGTCCTCGATGGCGATGGCCACGCCGTCGCGCAGACCCTCGTGGCGGGCGTAGTAGCCGCCCATGATGCCTTGCAGCTCGGGGAACTCGCCGACCATGTCGGTCAGCAGGTCGCACTTGGCCAGCGTCGCGGCCTGCTTGACCTTGCTATCCAGCACCTTGAACTCGTCGTCGGCCTCGACCGTGTAGGGCAGCGTCGCCATGCTGAGCTGGTGGACGATGGCGTGCGCAATCGCGCGGACGCGTTCGGCGCGCTCGCCCTGGCTGCCCAGCTTGCCGTGGTACACGACCTTGGCCAGGCCGGGCAGGCGGTCTTCGAGCTTCTTCTTGCGGTCCTGGTCGAAGAAGAACTTGGCATCGGCCAGGCGCGGGCGCACGACGCGCTCGTTGCCCTGGATGACGGCGCCGGCATCGGCCGGCGCAATATTGCTGACCACCAGGAAGTGCCGGGTCAGCTTGCCGGCGGCGTCCAGCAGCGGGAAGTACTTCTGGTTGGCCTTCATCGTCAGGATGAGGCATTCCTGCGGCACGGCCAGGAACTCGGCCTCGAAGGCGCAGGTCAGCACGTTGGGGCGCTCGACCAGGGCGGTCACTTCATCGAGCAGGTCGGCGTCATCGATGGGCGTCAGGCTCAGCGCGTCGGCGGCCGCCTTGAGCTGGCGGGCGATCTCGGCGCGGCGCTCGGCGAAGCCGGCGATGACCGCGCCCTGCTCGCGCAGCTGCGTGGCGTAGCTGTCGGCCGAGTCGATGCTGACCGTGGCCTGGGCCGCCTCGAAGCGGTGACCCTGGGTCGTGCGGCCGGCGGTCAGGCCCAGGGCCTGGACCGGCACCACGTCGGCGCCGTGCAGCGCGACCAGGCCATGTGCGGGGCGCACGAACTTCACGTCGCTCCAGCCGTCGGCCAGCTGGTAGGTCATGACCTTGGGGATCGGCAGCCTGGCCAGCGTCTCGTCCAGCGCCTTCTGCAGCCCCTGCGCCAGCGTCACGCCGGGCTGCAGGCTGTCCCAGAACAGGGCTTCCGCCTTGCCATCGGGCTGGCGCTTGAGCTGCGGCACGACATCCGGGCCAGCGCCCAGGGACGCCAGCTTCTTCAGCAGGGCCGGCGTGGCCTGGCCGTCGGCGGTCAGCGCGACGGCGACGGGCATGAGTTTTTGCTGCACGGCCTTGTCGGCCGCCTTGGCGGCGACGCCCGCGACATGCACGCCCAGGCGGCGCGGCGAGGCGAAGGACGTGACGGCGGCCCCAGGTGCCGCCAGGCCTTGCGCCTTCAGGCTGTCGGCCAGCACCGCGGCGAAGGATTCGCCCAGCTTCTTCAGCGCCTTGGGCGGCAGCTCTTCGACAAACAGTTCAACGAGCAGATTCATCAAGCGGCCGCCTTCTTGCTGTTCTTCAGTTCGATCTGCGCGACGACTTCATCCGCCCAGGCCCTGGGGGCCATCGGGAACCCGAGGCGGGCGCGGCTGTCGACATAGCTCTGCGCGACGGCGCGTGCGAGGTTGCGGATGCGGCCGATGTAGGCCGCGCGCTCCGTCACGCTGATGGCACCGCGGGCGTCCAGCAGGTTGAAGCTGTGGCCGGCCTTCAGCAGCTGCTCGTAGGCGGGCAGCGCCAGCTGCTGCGTCATCAAATGCTTGGACTGACCCTCGTGCGCGGCAAACGCGCCGAGCAGGAAGTCCACATCGCTGTGCTCGAAGTTGTAGGTCGACTGTTCGACCTCGTTCTGGTGGAACACGTCGCCGTAGCTCAGGCCGTCGGTGTAGACCAGGTCGTACACCGACTCCTTGCCCTGCAGGTACATCGCCAGGCGTTCCAGGCCGTAGGTGATCTCGCCGGTGATGGGCTTGCAGTCAATGCCGCCGACCTGCTGGAAGTAGGTGAACTGCGTCACCTCCATACCGTTCAGCCACACCTCCCAGCCCAGGCCCCAGCAGCCCAGCGTGGGGTTCTCCCAGTCGTCCTCGACGAAGCGCACGTCGTTCTTCTTCAGGTCGAAGCCGAGCGCCTCCAGCGAGCCCAGGTACAGCTCCAGGATGTTGGCCGGCGCGGGCTTGAGCACCACCTGGTACTGGTAGTAGTGCTGCAGGCGGTTGGGGTTGTCGCCGTAGCGGCCGTCCTTGGGGCGGCGGCTGGGCTGCACGTACGCCGCCTTCCAGGGCTCGGGGCCCAGGGCGCGCAGGAAGGTGGCGGTGTGGCTGGTGCCGGCGCCGACTTCCATGTCGTAGGGCTGCAGGAGTGCGCAGCCTTGCTTGGACCAGTAGTCCTGCAGCGTCAGGATGATTTGCTGGAAGGTCAGCATGGGACTCGATCGAGAGGGGATGGCCGATTCTATTGGGCCGCCCTGCGTCGCCCGGCGAGCGCGCCGCCGGCCAGCGCGAGCAGCGCCCCCGGC
>CAXDTK010000252.1:0-7722 GCA_963992225.1 uncultured Comamonadaceae bacterium
CGCGCGTGTAGAGCACGCTGAAGCCCTGCCGGGCGGCCTGCTGCGCGAGCGCGCAACCGAACGGCAGTGGGGCGCTCGATGGATGACGTCGTCGGCCCCTTGCTCGCATGGCTGCGCCGGACCTCGGGTCCCAAGGGGCGCAAGCTCCTTGCAGCGGACGTGTGCTCTCGTGCGGCGCAGGCGCTCCGGACAGACCTGGTTTCCGTCTACGACGCGTTGCGCCAGCTGCGGGCGAGCGAACTGGTCTCGTACAAACCCGACACGATGGGCATTCCCTACGCGGGCTATCTGACCGTCGTCCCCGCTGTGGTCGATGTGTCGGCGACGGAAACAGCCTGGCGGAAGGCCCTGGCGGCGGTCACTGACGACGCTCAGCTTGCTGACGCCCTGGCGGTGACCCACCGTCTAGCAGGGCAAGACCCGCAAGGATGCGGCAGTCGACTGCTCATTCCTGAAGGCACGCGCCCCCGGTTCTAAGTGGCCCTGCGTGCAAGGCCTCTCTTTTCCAAGTTGGCACGCTCTAGCCGACGCGCAGATGAGCTGTCGAGCGCTTGCAGTTCAGTTCGAGTGCATGCGCTAAGGGGATCTGGAGCGTTGGAGCAAGCGTGTCCAGCGGTACTCAGCCTTTGCGCCACTCTCGACCATGGTCACCTCGATCAGCGTTGAAGTCGCTCGAGTGAAATGCGGATGCGCTCAGCCAAATCGACGATGAGATGCACCGCGGTGCGCGTGGTGGGATCGACTCTCGACCCCGCCAGTGCGGCTGCACAAAGCCTGCAGATGCCAGCCAGATGCGAGGCAGCCTCCAGGATCTCGTCGTTTGACCGTTCCATGGCCACGGTGAGCCGCAAAACATGAAGCTGTTGGTCGACATCCGCGAGATGTCCGGCGAGCTGGCGTTGCCAGGGTTTCGAGCGCGACAGCCCCTGCTGAAGCAGCGTGACCAACTGCTGCAAGTCTTGGATGAGTTTGGCCAGGTTCTTGAGGCCGTGTGGACTTGGCGCCATTTCCATCTTTGGCACTGAAGGCCACACGTCTTGCGAGCGAGTGTGGCATTGAACATCGCATAACTGATTCCAAGAAGCTCCCTTGGATCCTTAGCGCCTTCGTTCCTCGTTTGGCTACCCGAGCGGTGACAGGAAGCACCGCGCGTCAATAGAAATCTTGAGCCTCGTGGCCTCTTCAATGATGAACTGCCGCTGCTCCATCAACCGTACCGGGGAGAGCCCCGAGACGCGACGCAGCATGTTCGTGGAGATCGGCACATGCAGCGCCCGATACTCGCTTAACGCCCACGCCAGTTTGCGCTTGTAGAACGAATCGTCAGACTCCGCATGTGCATGGGCCGCCGCCAGCGTCAGCGGGAGATGATGCTTTCGATTGGGGTCTTGAGCCGCCGTGGCTAAGCACCGCTTCAGCAGCATGGACACCGTCAGACGAACGGGACGGGCAGACGTTGCCAACTCCGATCGCGCCGCAGCGCCAATCGCTATAGAGAACGCATGATCAAGCTTGCGCCAGTCCCTGACCGGCTTCCGCCGGGATGGCGCAGCGGCCTTTCGCTCGGGCAGATTCTCCGCAAGCCACTCACCGTCGAACGTGCCCAGCCAGTCAGTGGCCGACACGCATGCACTGCGAACGTCGTTCTTGCCGGCCTTCGGATGGGCTGCGATATACGTTGTCAGCGTCTCCCGGTGCTTGCGCCGTTGGGCTTCAATCGTCGCCGTTCGATGCTGCTCGGCGAGGCCGAGATCGTCGAGCTGAATGAGCTGGATCGACCATTCCGAGACACCGAGTCTGGTTTGGATCTTCTTCTTTGCCTCGCCTGATCGCAGGGCCGCGCGGACAGATTCAACCTTTGCACTTCCGAGGCGACGGAGGGTTGCTTCGGGCAGCGGAAGACGGATAGCTGACCGCGTTGCCACGAGTAGCGATATCGGTCTCGACGCAAAGAGCGCAAAACTTACTCTGACGCGCAAGGCTCTTCGCTGCAGACACCGTGAGCCCGAGGGCCGCAGCCGGATTTCCGCAAAGTCCACCGAGCAGTGATTGAAGGCTGCTGGCTGCACGTTGAGGATGCGCAAAATACAAATACAGGGGCACCGGCGTATGCCGCATGAGTACCAGTTCCGGGCTGTTGCACCAGGGGTGCCCGAGCGGCATGGCGTCGACGAGCGCCTGCAGGTCCAGTGGCACCAAGGCAGTCAATGCGGTTCGGCCCAAGCCAAGCAATTGCAGCTTGCGCTCCGTCGGCCCTGCTGTCCGCCCCAGGAATCGCGCCACCACGGACGACACGGTTTCTCCCTCATAGGGGATCGGAAAGGCAGGAAGTCTCATCGGCCGTCCAGCACCGAAATCAAGTCCTTCATCGAGTCTGACAGGACCAGCTTTCGGATCTGCTCCTCCGACAGCACGGGCTTCCCTGGTTTCACGCTCCCCGCAGCTGCATCGGCATCCTTCGATTTGCGCGATCGGCCCGACTGCTTCTCTGCCGGTGCCGCAGCCTGGTCATCGCCGCCTGCGGCGGGCAGACTTGCGGCTACGCCGTCTCTAGCCCCTTCCACGCCCTCGCGATCCGTCGTAGGCCAGAAGTTCTTGTACAGATCATCGAACTTGTCCATCAGCATCGGATTCCCGGACTGAAGTACGCGCACCGCCGGATGCAAAGGCTTCATGCGCTCATCGAATACCTTTTGGATCAGCTCCTCGGTGACGCACTCTGAGCCGTCTTCGATCGCTGCGAGCTGCGCTGTGGCGAAGGTGCTCAGCATGATGCCGGTAACCCCTTGGCTTACCTCGTAGAACGCATTGCCGATTGCCTCTGAGTACGCAACCGGTTTGCGCACCCACTGGAACTCCCAGGCTGCTTCGCACAGCGATTGCCAGTTCTCGTCGTCGGCAGACATCGGCCGTTCAAGGTCGAAATAACCTCCTTCCACAAGCCGGCGAGCTGAGCTGAGATCCGACCGCAAGAGCTTCAATGCCTTGTAGGTGCCGACCACCACGATGGGCAGGCCCAACTCATCGCGCAGGTTGACCAGCATCGCAATGATTTTCTCCGCACCGACGCCCATCAGACTGAGGTTCTGGAACTCGTCCAGCACCAGGAAGCCTACGTGGTGGGATGTGATGATCTTTCTGATCTCCGACAGATACGTGTTCCGCCCACCACCGTTGAGCTTGGCGAAGATTCCTGCATACAGCTTGAGACCCAAGACGCCGTCGGTGTAGTCACCGAACGTAGAGCACAGCGTCCCGACCGTGCAGTGCTCGGGCACGTTACGGCGCAGCCACAAGATTTGAGTCTCCGTGAACGGAATGCCGCGGAAGTTCGTGTGCTGCCAGACCTGCCCGCCGAGGAAAGCCTGGATCCGATCAATCAATGTGCTCTTGCCCATCCCGGAAAGGCCGGAGATCATGGTGATCGGAGGGCTGGACGGCAGATCGACCCCATACCCTTGCAGGATGCGCTGACCCAGTGGAGTCATCGGGTTGCGCTGGATGTATCCGTCCAAAAGGGAGGTGCAAATGCTGACGAGCGCTCGCCGATGCACAGCCATCACTGGGACGTAAAACCGCCGCAGACGATTGATTCTGAGTCGGCGGATGGAGTTCAGCAGCTCGCGATCACGGATGTCGAATTCCGGACGCGTGGCAAGTGCCATGAACGCGTCGTTGTCGGTCTCCGGCGGAAGCGGTAGATGTGCCGCTAGAGGATTGCCGTCGAGTTCTTCAGCGCCGACGATCTTGTACTCAGGTACACCACTATTTATTGACAGCACTAACCTTGCTCCAAAGTGACTTGAATTTTGTGGCGCCAGTCGATTCAGCCGGGGTGCTCGGCACGCCACCGCTGCTTGAGGCCTGCGCTGTCGAGGGTGCCTCGACGGGTGGCGAAGCTGTGGCAGCAGGCGAAACAGGCAACGCGCCATTCAGCCCAGCGCCGCGGAAACTGGCTTTCTCGGTTGCCCTGTTCTCACGCATGTGGCGCTTGGAGGTCTTGGGCTGGGCAGGCAGCAGGTTCTTTTCCGCCACGGCACCCTTGATCGCCTGCTTCACCTCTGACGTGCGCTCCCGCTGCTGCCTACGGTGATTGAGGCCTGCCTGCTCTGCGAACTTGTTCTGAAGCGCGCGATACTCTTTGGCCTCGGCAAACGAAGCACGTTTCTGAAGAATCTCGGGGTCTACGTTAGAGGCGGAGTGCCACGAGTTGCTCTTCTTGTCATAGAAGAAGACTTCCCCAGCAAACAGCGGGTTGTAGGAGACGCCAATTTCATAGGAGCCGTTCAACGCCGCTGTGAGATAGCCCTTCTCGCGAAGCCAATCGCAATTGAAGACTTCTCCATGGAACTTGATGCCGCCGGTCGCCACACTTCCGGTTCCCGTGGTCAGCAGGTGCTCGTAGACGAAGTTAGGGCCCATGGCCCGCGTGAAGCCGGGCCGCGCCGTCAATGCCCACTCGTAGAAGCCGACGCGACTCGCCACCCGGCTCGTCTCTTGCAGCGCATCAGGTGGCAGGCGAGACGGCTTCACGGCTCTACGGTTCAGGTCCATGATGATCTCGACCAGGATGCGTTCAAACTGCAGCAGGTTCAGCGCCGCATCCTTCTTGCCGTCGGACTCGCGACGCTTGCGGTACTTGTTGAACAAGCCAGGAAGGTTGAAGCGACCCTTGTGGGAGTGCTTCGTCTCAGAGTTCTTGCCTTCCACCGACCCTTTGGCAATGGCGGTGAAAGACGGGGTGACTTCGACGCGTACGCCTGAGGCAGGAAAGTCCTGACCCATGTTGGACACGAGTTCCGCTCGGTCGGCCCGAAGCATGTTGGGCAGTTGCTGGCATGGCCAGTCTGCCGATTGGAACGGAAGTCCCAAACGCTCAAAGATCGGACCCTTGTCCGAGAACGTGTTGTAGAGCGCAAGCGCCGCGACTGCCCAGCTGGGGTTCTCGAGGGTCAAGGCGTACCCAGCGATGACTCCTGAAAAGATGTCTACGATCAGGTAAACACTCGGGCGCCCGACAAGTTTAGACGTCGTGACGCGGGATACGAGTTGGATCTGGAAGTGGGTCGCATCGATCTCAAAGAAGCCCGGTCCTGGGATGTTGTCGGTCGCATTGCCGCGCGCGCCCCGCGGCAGATCGCCGCTGGCCGGGGGGTCCTCGGCCTGCAACTTTCTGCATCGATACCGGAATTGATTCCAAGTCGGCAATCGGTACTTTTGAATCAATGCTGGCGAAAGCAGGACCTCGCTGTGAGCGTCGATAGTGACCGCGCCGTCAGGAAGCTCGTACAGCTTGATCAGCATCTCGTAGTACGCGCTCTTCCACGACATCCCCTGCGCTTTGATGTAGCTTTGGTAGGCTTTGGTGATGTTGTCGACGACTTCATGCGCTGGCGCGGACGAAGCCAGCTCCGGTTTGGTCGATAAGGGGCCACGCTTCTTGCCCGCTACCTGTTTACCGCTGAGATCCCTGGCTTCAACGTCCATGAATGTACTTATGACGGCTGCCGGATTCCGCCCCGCTTTGAGCCACAGCAAGAACCAACGCTTCACGCATTTCTGACCCAGACCCATGTTCCCGGCGACTCTGGCGATTTCCGAAGAAAGCGTCGTGCGGCGATGCAATAGACCCGGTTTTTGGCTGAGAGTCGTCGTTGCCTCGATGACTTGCTTGAGCCTCTTGGCAGCTCCATCAGGAAGACCGACGGGCGCCGAAGGCAGATGGAGATAGGGATCTGGCGCCTTCTCAACTTCACCGCCGTCCAGCATGTCGATCCACCGGTCGTAGCCGATGGCGTAAGGCACCGTCAGTTTTTCGGGGTCGACACTGATGACGATCACTTCATTGAAGCTCACGGTGTCGACAACTCGGACGGGACCCGCAAGCTCGGGCATCAACGTGAGCGGCTTGAACACGTCGTGGATCTGAAACGAGCGTTGCTTTGCTGGCATGGCAGCTCTCCTCATTTGGTGAGCGTGATGTACGACTTGTGATTGATCGGCGTGTGATCGATATTCAATCGACTCTTGCGCTGCCACACCGCAGCGCCCAAGAGCCCATGCCCTACGTTGGAGTCAACGCTGAATGAGTTGCTGGCCTGGCGGAGGATGTCGATGTACGGCCGGTCCGGCCTCCATTCCTGCTCGAACCGGCGAGAGAAAGCCTCGGAATCGATGCCAGAGCGCAGCGCGTCCTGGTTTCGGATGGCGTTTTCAAAGAAGCGCAGGTTGCCGGCGCGGATGGGGAGGTTCTTGTCGGTGACAAGCAGCCATGTGATGCCGCGGCGATTCCAGTACGCTCGCTCCAGCAGCAGCTTCTCCAGCGTCCGCGCCGTGAGCTCCTTCTCCGGCTTGAAGCTGACAGCGACCAATCGCACGCCGTCTGGTTCTTTAAGAGAGAGGAGCAGATCAGTGGTCAGGACACTCGGAGTCTTCGTGGAGGGAATGACTGGATGCTTGATGCCGAGCTTCGCGGCGATCTCCTGAGTCTCCTCCCACGGCAGCAGTGCGTACTGCTCCCTGATGTCGACAATGGAGCGGCTGTACTCTGCAAGGAGGTGAACGGAGAATTCCCCGGACGAGAGGTAGTGGTGCGTTCGACCGGTGACGCGGCTGCGCACCATGCTGGATGTTCCCTCGGAAGGGACATCGCGCACGTACATGAACGGCTTGAAGGCTTCCCCTTCGCCCTGTCCGTAACCCGCTTGGATCCAGCGGAGCACCGTCTTGACGGTGGGCCTGCGATTCTTTGTCCCGGCCATTCGGTCAGGCCCCCAATCGGCTAGGAGCCGAGACACAAGGGCGGCCGGCGGTCTGTCGACGACGCACCACGACCTTGGCCGAAGCCGCCGGCCACTGTTGAACCGGCGGCCGCATTACTAGAGGATGCAACCGGCGCCTAGAAGACCACGTTGCACGCTCGACGGGGTAAGCTTCGTCCATCGGTTGCGCGGCGCGTGTGCATGTGTTCATGGAACGTGCACTAGATCACAAGGAGCCAAACCGGCCAAAAAAATTGCCCCCTAAGGGCAAAAAGTGGACAAAAAAAATTACCCCCTAGACAAAGCAGGAGTTCCGTGCGCTGTGTGAACACTGTCAAACCAATTGAGCGCCAGCCCGTGGATGCAACTCCTTCAACATCGATCCCCCCGAGAGGGCAAAACTGGACAGAAAAAATTGCCCCTGAAGGCAAAAACTGGACAAAACAATTGCCCCTTGGAAAAAATTAATTACCCCTAAACAATTCAGGCGAGCGTCATGGCCAGCGTCAACAAAGTCATCATCATCGGCAACGTCGGCAAAGACCCCGAGGTCCGCTACAACCCCAGCGGCGGCGCCTGGTGCACCGTGAGCATCGCCACGACCCGCAACTGGAAGAACCGCGAGACCGGCGAGCGCCAGGAAGAGACCGAATGGCACCGTGTCGTCTTCAACGACCGCCTGGCCGAGATCGTCGGCGAGTACGTCAAGAAGGGCCGCCCGCTGTACGTCGAGGGCCGCCTGAAGACGCGCAAGTGGCAGGACAAGGAAGGCCGCGACACCTACACCACCGAGATCATTGCCCAGGAGATGCAGCTGCTGGGCGGCCGTGACGGCGGCGGTGGTGGTGGCGACGAAGGCGGCGGTGGCTACGGCCGTGGCAGCGACGACATGGGCGGCGGCGCCCCGCGCGCCGCCCCAGTCCTGGCTCTTATACACAACTCCGAGCCCACGAGACGGACG
>CAXDTK010000253.1:0-7707 GCA_963992225.1 uncultured Comamonadaceae bacterium
CGCCCCACCCCCGCGTCAGCCGACCGGCCGCCCGGCATAGGCGGCGCGCACCTTGCGGGCGTAGTCGCGCATGCTGGGGGACTGCTGCAGCGCCGACTCGCGGATGCGGCGCACGTGGGCCAGCGCCGCGGCGCTGTCCGCCGGCGCCATGTAGGGGGACTGCCCGGCGCCCTGCTCGGGCAGCCAGTGCAGGCCGGCCAGGATGTACAGCCAGTTGTGCGCGCCGAACAGCGACAGGCGCTGGCGCATGTCGGTGGGGGACGGCAGCTTCACGTCCCACAGCTGCAGGTCGGCCACCAGCGACGGCGGCAGCGCGACCTCCTCGGTGACCTGGCGCCAGAAGGGGCTGTCACGCCGCTGCGACAGCACGTAGTGCAGCAGCACGAAGTCGCGCAGCTCGTCGTAGACCGTGGCCATCAGCTCGTTGACGCGATCCCGGCAGGGCCCCAGGCCGACCGGCGTGGGAAGGTGGTCGACGAACAGCTGCAGCGCGTACTCGATCAGGTAGATGGCGGTGGACTCCAGCGGCTCGATGAAGCCGCCGGCCAGGCCCAGCGCCATGCAGTTGCCCTCCCAGCCGCGCACATGGCGGCCCACGCGCATCTTCAGGAAGCGCGGCTCGGCCAGGCTCTCGCGGCCGGCCATCTGGCGCCTCAGGGTCGCCAGCGCCTCGTCGTCGCTGCAATGCGCCGAGGCGTAGACGTAGCCGGCGCCGGTGCGCGACTGCAGGTCGATCTCCCAGGTCCAGCCCGCCGGCTGGGCCGTCGCCGTCGTGTACGAGCGCAACGGGCCTTGCGCGTCGGCATAGGCCCAGGGCATGGCCACCGCGCGGTCGCAGGGCAGCTGCTCGGCATACGACTGCCAGGGCACGCCCAGCGTACGGCCCAGCAGCAGCGCGTGAAAGCCGCTGCAGTCGAAGAAGAAGTCGCCGTCCAGCCGGCGGCCGTCGGCCAAGCCCAGGCTGGCGATGCCGGCCTCGCAGCGCTGCACCTCGACGACCTGGCCGACGACGTGCTCGACGCCGCGCGCCAGCGCGGTTTCGCGCAGCAGCGCCGCCAGCTTCACCGCATCCAGGTGGTAGGCGTAGGTCAGCGGCGCCTGGTAATCGGGCGACTGCATGGTCTTGGGCGACAGCGCCGCATCCATCAGCGCGGTCTGCGCGACGCAGGCGTCCGCCAGCGCCGGGACGGGCGCGCCGCGCTGCTTCAGGTTGAGCCAGTGCAGTGCCGTGGAGAAGCCGCCGAAGGGCGCGGGCGCCTCGAACGGATGGTCGTAGCGGTCGGTCGCCGCGGCACCGCCCTCGCGCCAGCCGACGAAGCGGATGCCGTTCTTCAGCGTCGCGTCGGTGTCGGCGAACAGCGCCGCCTCCGGCAGGCCCAGCGCGGCCAGCGTGTTGCGCAGCGTCGGCACCGTGGCCTCGCCGACGCCGATGATGCCGATGTCCGGCGACTCGACGAGCCGGATGCGCACGCCGGCGGCCGGGTCGGCGGCCAGGGTGCGTTGCAGATAGCAGGCGGCCAGCCAGCCAGCCGTGCCGCCGCCGACGATGACGATGTTGCGGATGGGCTGCATGGAATCCCTGCGAAGGCGGTTCAGGCCGCGGCGGGCGGCGGGCTGATGAACAGGCGCTGCGTCAGCCGCGCGCTGTCCATCGTGTGATGGGCCTGCACGTCGCGCATGTCGATGGAATGGAAGGCGTTGCCGGGGTACATGACCAGCCGGTTGTAGCGGCCCGCCACCGTGTGCAGCCGCTCCCAGACGCCGTCCTGCTCGACCGCATAGCTGTGCGGCTGCGTGGCCTCGCCATGCGCGTGCAGCCAGTCGCTGTAGGCCTGCATCTCGGCCTCGTCGCGCAGCATGGCCTTGCCCGAGGGCAGGTGGCGGAACAGGCAGGTGCCGATCTCCAGCTGCGGGCTCAGGTAGACGACGCCCGCGATCAGCAGCCCGTCGATGTGCGGGTGCTTCTGGTTGGCCAGCATCTCGGCCGCCGGCGTCGTGACGATGGAGAAGTCGGAGGTGAAATGCTCCGGCAGCAGGCCCGGCGTGCCGAGCCGGCCCAGCAGCTCGCCGAGCTGCTCGTACAGCGGCAACAGCGCCTGCGCCGGGATCTTGCTGTGCAGGCCGGGGTAGTAGGCCAGCGAGCTGTCGAAGCTGCCGTGCAGCGCCAGCTGGCGCACGGCGTCGGGGTCTTCGTAGACCTGGTCGACCACCAGCAGCGGGCAGTCCGGCGAGACCGACTCGACCCGCAGCTGGGCCGCCGGGTTGAGCCGGAACACCCGGTCGAGCGATGTCACGCCGACTTGCGACGGCGGCGCGTGAACGCCGCGCCCGTGACGGCCGCGGTGGCCAGCAAGGCCAGCGAGCCGGGCTCCGGCAGGCCGGCGGGAGCGTCGTCGACCTGCAGGTTCAGCGTGGCGGACAGCACGCGGAACTGGCCGACGGCGGCTGCGACATCGAAGCTCAGCACGGAGTCGTCCTTCAGGTCGGCCAGCGCCAGCGCGTCCAGGCCGACCTCGACGTTCAGGTCGCCATGCAGGGCCTCGTAGACATCGCGCTGGCGGTTGTAGTAGCGCGTGGCGTTGTAGCCATTGTTCGTCTGGCCTTCGTAGCTCCAGCCGCCATAGTTGCCCGCGCTGCCCGAGGTCTGGTCCACGGTGTCGCTGCCCTGCGCCGCGCCGACGCTGACGGCCATGGTGTCGGCCACGGCATCCCGGTGCAGCACGTCCTGGCTGCGGCCCATGTCGGTGTTCGAGCCGTAGACCGGGTAGGACCAGCAATAGCCGCCGCCCCAGCGGGAGTAGTAGCAGCCGCCCGAGTAGTAGGCGATGTAGCTGGAATAGCCGATGTTCTGGTAGGCCCCGAAGCCCAGCGGGTCGGCCGCGCCATAGGAGGCGTCGGACACGCCGTAGACGACCAGGCTGCCGGACAGCGTGCCGCCCGCGGACAGCCCGCGCTGTGCCAGCGCGGCGCTGACGTCGAAGTGGAACTGGCCCGACGAGCCGTTGAGCACCTGGCCCAGGTTCACGCTTTCGCTGACCAGCACCGGCGCCGCTTGCGCCGCCAGCGCGGAACCCACCGCCAATGCCGTCGCCGACAGTTTCAAGATCGCCATACGCCTCGTCCTTTGATCCCTAATTCTTGGGATTTCATTATTGCGAGAAGTAACGGCTCGGCCGCGTGCCAGACCCCTCACTCCGGGGCCGCACGGTTGCGGGCCGGGGCGGGCCGGCGTGAACAACTGCGCAGGAAGGGCGATCAGCTGAACAGCCGCCGCGCCGCGGGCGAGCCGGCCGCGAGGTCGCGCTCGGCCAGCGCGGCGTAGAGCTTCTTCAGCTCCACGTCGATGGCGGCGAAGGCGTGCAGCCCCAGCACCTGGCCGCGGTCGTCGCAGACTTCCGCCTCCAGGTCGCGGGCGAGTGCGCGGGCGGCCTCCTGCCAGGCCGCGAAGGGCTCGGCCTCGGCCGGTGTCTGCGGCACGTCCAGCGCCAGCGTCAGCTCGCGCAGCGACAGCGCCTCGGGGTCCTCGGCCAGTGCGGCCTGGGCGTCGAACTGCAGCGTCAGCACCGGCGGGGCGCCCTCCTCGGCCGACGGCATCACCAGCCGGCCCGGCAGCGCGCCCGGCACGAAGCCGTGGCGGCCGGCGGCCTGCTGCACGAAGCCGGGCGTCCAGGCCGCGGCCCTGGCGCGCAGCAGCAGCGCCAGCTGGGCGTCGTGGCTGGCGGCGAACTGGTCCAGCTCCCGCGCGCGGGCCACCACGTCCAGCATGTCCGGGAACTGCACGAAGCCGCCCAGGCCGTCGGCAAAGGCCTGGATCTTCTGCACGAACTCGGAGTACTCGATCTCGTTGAGCGGGCCGCTGCGGTTGGCCAGCTTCAGGCCGGCCTGGAACTCGCTGTAGCGCTGGCCGGCGGCGGGCAGTTCCCAGTCGCCGTTGAGCACGTTCAGGCCCTCGATCTGCAGCGGTTTGGTGCCGGCCCGGCGGCTGCCGGGCTGGTGTTGCAGCGCCAGCTCGCCGGCGACCGGGTGCTCGACGGTGATGGTGGCGATGGCGTCGATGAGCGCGTCGATGCGGTTGGACGCGCGGCGCAGCGGGCGCGCCACGGCGGGCAGTGTCGCGTCCAGCGCGTCCAGCGCGTCGGCCTCGGCGGCCGCCACGTCGGCCAGCGCCGGCGCGGGCCCGTCGAAATGCGGCTCTTCGGGCGGCGGCACGGCGCGCTTGGGGCCGGCCTTGCGGGCGGTCCAGGCGCCATGGGCGATGACCGCGATCAGCACCAGGCCGCCCAGGATGGCCAGCAGCGTCGTCAGCGAGAGGTTCATGCCGCCTCCGCCATGGCCAGGGCCTTGTCCATGTCGACCGCGACGATGCGCGACACGCCCTGCTCCTGCATCGTCACCCCAATCAGTTGTTCAGCCATTTCCATCGCAATCTTGTTGTGCGAGATGAAGAGGAACTGCGTGCCGCGGCTCATCTGCGAGACCAGCTTGGCATAGCGCTCGGTGTTGGCATCGTCCAGCGGCGCATCCACCTCGTCCAGCAGGCAGAACGGCGCCGGGTTGAGCTGGAAGATCGCGAACACCAGCGCGATGGCGGTGAGCGCCTTCTCGCCGCCGGACAGCAGGTGGATGGTGCTGTTCTTCTTGCCCGGCGGCTGGGCCATGACCTGCACGCCGGCATCCAGGATCTCGTCGCCGGTCATCACGAGGCGGGCCTGCCCGCCGCCGAACAGCTCGGGGAACATGCGGCCGAAGTGGTCGTTGACCTGGTTGAAGGTGGCGCCCAGCAGGTCGCGCGTCTCCAGGTCGATCTTGTGGATGGCGTCTTCCAGCGTCTTGATGGCCGAGTTCAGGTCGGCGCATTGCGAGTCCAGGAAGGTCTTGCGCTCGCGGGCCGTGGTCAGCTCGTCCAGCGCCGCCAGGTTGACGGCACCCAGCGCCGCGATCTCGCGGTTGATGCGGTCGATCTCGCCCTGCAGGCCGTACAGCTTGACGGCGCCGTCCTCGATGGACTTGGCGAGCAGCTCCAGGTCGACGGCGGCGGCTTCCAGCTGCTCGCGGTACTGGGCGCCGCCCAGTTGCGCGGCCTGCTCCTCCAGCTGCAGCTTGGTGATGGCCTCGCGCAGCGGGTCCAGGCTGCGCTCGAAGGACAGGCGCTGCTCGTCGGCCTTGCGCAGCCGCAAGGACAGGTCGTCGTAGCTGGCGCGCACGGCCGCCAGCTGCCCCTCGCGCTCGACCTTCAGCGCCAGCGCGTCCTGCAGGCCGGCCTCGGCGGCAGCGTCGTTGAAGCCGTCCAGCTCGGCCTGCAGGCTGGCGGCGGAGGCGGCCACGGTGGCGATCTGCGCCTGCGCCGTCTCTATGCCCCGCTGCAGTTCGCCGCGGCGGGCCGCCAGCGTCTGCGTGGCGAAGCGCGCTTCCTGGGCGCGGCGCTCCAGTGCACGCAGCTGCTCGCGGGCATCGGCCAGGCGGCGCTCGGCGGCGATGACGGCGTCGTCCAGCTCGGCGTGGCGTTGCTGGGCGTCGCCCAGCTGCATGTCCAGCTGCTCGAAGCGGGCCTCGCCGACCGCGCGGCGCTCCTGCAGCGCCTCCTGCTGCGCGGCGATCTCGGCCAGCTCGGCATCCAGGCTGCTGCGGCGCTGCTGGCTGGCCTCGGCCTGCTGCGACAGGCGCAGCAGCTCGACCTGCAGCTGGTGCGCGCGCGTCTGCGCGTCGCTGGCCTCGCGGCGCAGCGCGGCCAGCCGGCCGCTGGCGTCATTGAACTGGTGCTCCACGCGCGACAGCGTCAGCCGCGCCTCGTCGGCGATGAGGTTCTGCGCCCGCTGCGCCGTCGTCAGCTGCTCGATCTCCTGGGCGCGGGCCAGCAGGCCGGCCTGCTCGGTGTCGGGCGCGTAGAAGGTGACGGAGAACTGGCCGACCGCATGGCCGGCCGGCGTGAGGATCAGCTCGCCATGGGTCAGGCGATCGCGTGCGGCCAGCGCGGCATCGAGGTCGGGCGCGGTGTAGACGCCTTCCAGCCAGTCGTTCAGCAGCGCCACCAGGCCGGCGTCGTCCAGCTTCAGCAGCGCGCTGAGCTTGGGCAGCGTCTCGTGCGTGTTGGCGATTGATCCGGCCGGCGTCGAATAGAACGCGAGCCGGGCCGGCGGCGCGTCCCGCTCGAAGGCACGCACGGTGTCCAGCCGGCCCACGCTGAGCGCGCCCATGCGCTCGCGCAGCGCGGCCTCCAGCGCGCTCTCCCAGCCGCGCTCGATGTGCAGCCGCGTCCACAGGCCTTGCAGGCCGTCCAGCCCATGCCGGGCCAGCCAGGGCTTGAGCTTGCCCTCGGTCTGCACCTTGTCCTGCAGCGCCTTCAAGGCCTCCAGCCGGGCGGTCAGGTCGGACTGCCGCGCCAGCTGCGCGTTCGCGTCCTGCTGGGCGCTGCGGCGCTGGTCTTCCAGCTGCGGCAGCTGTTCGGCCAGCTCGTGCAGCCGGGCATCGGCCAGGTCGCGCACCTCGTCGGCCTCGGCGCTGCGGGCCTTCAGGGCCCCCAGCGCCTCATGGTCCGGCGCCCCCAGCGCGCGCGACTCGGCCGTCAGCCGGTCCTCGCGCTGGCGCAGCGCGCGTGCCTGCTCGTCCACGCTGCGGCTCTCGGCGGCCAGTACCTGGATCTGCTGCTGCACCTGCGCCACCTGGGCGCGCTGCTCGTTGGCACGCGCCTGCGCGGCCCGCAGCGCGTCCTCGGTCTGCGGCAGCTGGGCCTGCTGCTCCTCGGCCTGGGCGGCCAGGATCTCGCTCTGCTCGTCGGCCCCGGCGATCTGCTCGGCAATGCCCTCCAGCTCGGCGGTGGCCTGCTCGACGCGCTCGCGCCACTGCAGGTCCTGCGCGTGCAGCTCGGCCAGGCGCTGCAGCGCCCGGTTGCGGCTCTCGACGACAAAGCGGATGCGCTCCTCCAGCCGGCTCACCTCCAGCTGCGCCTCGGCATAGCGGCCCTGCGATGCGTGCAGCTCGTCACCGGCGGCGTAATGCTGCTGGCGCACCTCCTCCAGCTCGGCCTCGACGGCGCGCAGCTCGGCGGTGCGCGCCTCCAGCGCGTTCAAGGCCTCCGCATGGGCCGCCTTGACCCGCGCCGCCTCGGTGCCGGCATCTCTGGCCTTCAGGAACCACAGCTGGTGCAGCTTCAGCGTGCCGGCGTCCTGGAGGCTGCGATAGCTCGCCGCCACCTCGGCCTGGCGCTCCAGCTTCTCCAGGTTGGCATTCAGCTCGCGCAGGATGTCGTCGACGCGCGTGAGGTTCTCGCGCGTGTCCTTGAGCCGGTTCTCGGTCTCACGGCGGCGCTCCTTGTACTTGGACACGCCGGCCGCTTCTTCAAGGAACAGCCGCAGCTCCTCGGGCTTGCTCTCGATGATGCGCGAGATGGTGCCCTGGCCGATGATGGCGTAGGCCCGCGGCCCCAGGCCGGTGCCGAGGAACACGTCCTGCACGTCGCGCCGGCGCACCGGCTGGTTGTTGATGAAGTAGCTGCTGGTGCCGTCACGCGTCAGCACGCGCTTGACGGCGATCTCGCTGAACTGGTTCCACGGCCCGCCGGCGCGCGCCGAGGCGTTGTCGAACACCAGCTCCACGCTGGCGCGCCCCGCCGGCTTGCGGTTGCCGCTGCCGTTGAAGATGACGTCCTGCATGGACTCGCCGCGCAGCTCGCTGGCCTTGCTCTCGCCCAGCACCCAGCGCACCGCATCC
>CAXDTK010000254.1:0-7697 GCA_963992225.1 uncultured Comamonadaceae bacterium
TAGGAGTCCGTCTCGTGGGCTCGGAGATGTGTATAAGAGACAGCAGCAGCAGGATCTCGCGCGGCGGCATCGTGCCGAGCGCGGTGGCCACCTGCAGGAAGCTGCCGTCCACGTCGTCCAGCCGCGCCGGCCGGGCGTCGCGCCAGACCTGCTCGACCAGCCCGCCCTGGGGGTGGGCCCCCTCGCCCTCGGCCGGCGCCAGGCCATGCGTGGCGATGCGCGCCAGCCGCCCGTCCTCGCCGCGCACCAGCGCCGCCGACACGACGGCCCCCACCCGCTCGGCCAGGAAGGCCAGCGTGCGGCTGCCGATGCCGGCCAGCGAGCGCTCGCCCACCAGCTGCCGCGACAGCTCCACCTGCGCGCCGCGCAGCCACGACCGCGTCTCGTTGGCCAGGCCCTCGCGGCGCATCTGGGCCATGGCCGCGCCGTACTCCCTGGACAGGGCCACCACGTCGCGCCGCCCGGCCCAGGCGATCAGCCCGCTGGCCAGCAGCAGCAGGCCCACGAAGCCCGGCACCGCCGTCCAGGTGCTCTGGCTGGCGTCCTCGCGGCGGTCGCGCAGCAGCCGCAGCTCGCTGTCGACGAACAGGCGGAACTCGCGCCGCGCCTCGTCCATCAGCTGCTTGCCGGTCTGCCGGCGGATGCGCTCCTCGACCGGCTCGCCGCGGCGCTTGGTGGCGATGACGTCCTGCGCGAACAGCTGCCAGCTGTCGTTCAGCGCACGGGCGCGCTGCAGCCGCTCGGCCTGCGCGCGGTTGTCCGCCACCAGCGCGATACCCGCGTCCAGCTCGGTCCTGAACTTGGCGTTGGCCAGCGAATAGGGCGCCAGGAAGCTGTCGTCGCCGCTCAGCAGAAAGCCGCGCAGGCCGCTCTCCTGCTCGGCGCTGAGCGTCGCCAGCTCGTGGCCCTTGGCCACCACGCGGTGGGTGTGGTCCACCCATTCCGTCAGCTTGACGAGGTGCAGCAGCACCCCCATGAACACCGCCACGCTGCCCAGCCCCAGCAGCAGCGGCAGCATCAGGTTGCGGTTCAGGATGCGACGGAACTGGGCCGTGTCCTCGGGCCGGATGTCGGTCATGGTCAGGTCCTCGTGCGGGCCCACGGCGGCGCGCCGGCCGCGGCGGGCGCAGGGCGCCAGCAGGCCGGACGGTCGGGAAAGGGGCCGCGCCAGGTCGGCAAGATTTGCCGGTAATTCAGTTCACGGGCGGAAAAAAGCGCCGCAGGTTCTCCTGCGTCAGCGGCTTGCACAGCACGTGGTCGACGCCGGCTGCCATCGCCAGGTCATGCTCGGCCTGGCCGCTGCGGCCGGTGACGGCGATCAGCACCAGCCCGGAGCCATGCTCGGAGCGCAGCCGCTTGCTCAGCTCGCAGCCGTCGAAGTCGGGCAGGCCCAGGTCGAGCAGCGCACACACGGGCTGGTACTCGCTGACTGCCTTGATGGCGTCCTGGGCGGTCGTGGCGATGCGCACGCTATAGCCGTCGTCGGTCAACAACTCGCTCAGCGTCTCGCACATGTCGATGTCGTCATCGACCAGCACGACCCGAATGTCCTCACCCGGCATTGCTCTTCTCCTCCTCGCAGCGCGGCCTCGGTGGCCTGCCGTCACCTGTCGTGCGCGGCTTGGACACTGCTTGTAACGCGGGAACAGCAATCGCCGTGCCAACGGCCGACGCGGCGGTGGCGGCTTGTCCTACGGGGCGCCGGGCTGCCGGTGGCTGGCGCCGCTCCGGCGTAGGTTCGATAGTGAAGCCATCAGGCCGCTGGCCCCAGGAGTCGTCATGAAAGCCTTGCTCGACGTGCTGCCGCGTCATGCACCGCCGCTGTGGGTGGTGGTCGCCGCGTCGCTGGTGCTGGCCGCCGGCCTGCTCTCCACCTTCATCGACCTGCTGCACGAGCATCTGCGCCACGGCGCCGAACTGCGCGCCGCGATGCGCCAGCCGGCGTCGGCCACGGTGACGGTGCGCGGCGTCGTGGACACGAAGGCCGCGGCTCCCCAGGTGCGCTGATCACGGCACAGATGTGCAAGCCGGTGCGGGCGCCGAGGCGCCCGCATCCGCATGCCGCCCGGGGCGGCAGGGCTTACTGGAAGTAGCGGGCCTTGGCGCTGGCCTGGCAGCTGTCCTTGGCGTCGCCCGACAGGCTGTCGCAGCGCTCCTTGGCGGCCTTGTAGTCGGCCTTGAGCTTGGCTTCCATCTGGTCGTCCTGGGCCTCGGCGATGGCCTTGTTGGCCTTCAGGTCGGCCTTGGCCTTGTCGCGCGCGCTCTTGGCCTCGGCCATGCAGACGTCCTTGGCGTTGCCCGAGGCGCTGTCGCACTTCTCCTTGGCCAGCTCGTACTTCGCCTCGTAGCGGGCTTCCAGGTAGTCGTTGCGGTCCTTGGTGGTGCCGGTGTGCTGGTACTCCAGGTGGGCCAGCGCCACCTTCTCGTGGCCCTTGGCGCGCTCCACGCAGACATCCTTGGCGTTGCCCGACAGCGAGCCGCAGCGGTCGCGCTCGGCCTTGAACATGGTCTTCACCTCGTCCTTGGCGGCCGAGTAGACGGGCTTGGTCAGGTTGGCCGAGGCGACGCCGGCCAGGCCGGTCAGGATCAGGGCGAACATCAGACGGGGGGCGTGGGATCGGGTTGTCATGGTCTCTCCTTGGAGTGGGGTGATCGGCGGCGACCGTGCCCGCGGTACTGGCAGTACCTTGGCAAGCCGGTTGCCCCGTGGGTCAGCTTAGGAACTTGCCCACCCGCGCCCTGTCAGCGCCGCGGCGCGATCGGCGTCGGACAACGCCGCTTCGCCCGGCCGTCAGCGCGTGGACGGGTTAGGCGGCAGCCGCCTGAGCGCGGCGCTCAGCGTCTGCCGGCTCTTCCAGAACCCCAGCCAGGGGTCGTCCGCGCCGGCGAACGACAGGTACTCGCGTGCCGTCCGCACGGTCCAGTGGGCGCCGCTCTTCAGCGTGGGCAGCTGCTCCCAGGCCACCGGCATGGACACGCCCATGCCCGGCCGCGCGCGCGCCGAGAACGCGGCCGCGGTGGTCTGCCCATGGCCGTTGCGCAGGTAGTCGATGAAGATCTTGCCGACCCGCCGGCTGCCACCGCTCTTGGCGACGAAGCGCTGCGGGATGGTGCGGGCCATGTGCTCCACGGCGCTGCGCGAGAACGCCTTCACCGTGTCGGCGTCCAGCCGCGGCGCCAGCGGCACCACCACATGCAGGCCCTTGCCGCCGCTGGTCTTGAGCCAGCTCCGCAGGCCCAGCTCCAGCAGCAGCGTGTGCATCAGCAGCGCCGCCTCCTGCAGCTGCGGCCAGCCGACGCCCTCGCCGGGGTCGAGGTCGAACACCACGCGGTCGGGCTGGTCGATCTTCTTCACCGTCGAGTTCCAGGTGTGGAACTCGACCACGTTCATCTGTGTCGCGCTGACCAGGCCCTCGGCGCTGTCCACGCACAACAGCGGCGCGTGGCCGGGCCACAGGTCCGCGTCGAGGTCGACGATGCCGGGCATGCGGGCCTCGGAGTGCTTCTGGAAGAACAGCTCGCCGGCGATGCCCTGCGGCGCGCGCACCAGCGACACGGGCCGGCGGCGCAGGTGCGGCAGCATCCAGTCGGCGACGCTCTCGTAGTAGTGCACCAGGTCGATCTTGCGCAGCCCGGTGGAGGGGTCGATGACGCGGTCGGGGTGGGTGATGGCGGTGCCGGTCTTGCGCGGCGCGGGCGCGGGCGGCGTGGGGCCGGCCTGCTCGCGCGTGATGGCCGCGGCCGGCTTGTCGGTGCGCAGCCCGCGGAAGCTGGCATGGCGGATGTGGCCGTCCGGCGTCCACTCGCCGAAGGCCACCTCCACGACCAGCTCGGGCCGCACCCAGCGCTCGCTGCCGCGCTTGCGCTTGCTCCAGCGGCCGGGCGCCATCTCGGCCGGGTCCAGCGGCGGCTGGTCGGTCTGCAGCGCCAGCAGCCGGCGGTGCAGCTCGCGGCCCTGCGCGTTGCCCCAGCCGGTGCCCACCGAGCCGGCCGAGCGCAGCCGGCCCTGGTCGTGATAGCCCAGCATCAACGCGCCCACCTCGCCGGGTGCGTTGGCGCGGTCGGTGAAGCCGATGACGACGAACTCCTGGCGGCGCTGGCACTTGAGCTTGAGCCAGCTGTCGCTGCGCCGCGAGACATAGGGGCTGTCCGCGCGCTTGAGCATCACGCCCTCCAGCCCCAGCCGGCAGGCGGCGGCCAGCACGTCCTGCGGCGCGGCGGGCAGCGCGTCGCTGAAGCGTATGCGCCCGTCCGTGCGGCCCGCCAGCAGCTGCTGCAGCGCCAGGCGGCGGCTGCGCAGCGGCACCTGGCGCAGGTCGCGGCCGCCGGCGTAGGGCAGGTCGAACAGGAAGAAGCGGATATCGGCGCTGCGCGCGTTGTCGATGGCGTTCTGCAGGCGGTTGAAGTCGGGCACGCCCTGATCGTTGAGCACCACGATCTCGCCGTCCAGCCAGCAGGGCCCCAGCGCCAGCGCCTCCAGCGCCTGGGCGACCTGCGCCAGCCGCTCCGTCCAGTCGTTGCCCTGGCGCGTGAACAGCCGGCACTTGCCGGCGGACATCCGGGCCAGCAGCCGGTAGCCGTCGAACTTGTGCTCCACCAGCCAGTCGCCGTCGGCCGGCGCCGCCGCGGCCAGCGTGGCGAGCTGCGGCGCCAGCGCCGGCGGCAGCGCCGCCTTCACCGCGCGCGACAGGTCGGGCGCCTCGTCCGGCGGCGGCGGCGGCGGCGGAGGCCGGGCCGTGCCGCGCGGCTCACGGTCCTCCACCAGGCCCAGCGGCTTCTCCACCACGCTGTCGGGCAGGGCGGTGATGACGTCGTACTCGGCGCCGGGCCGCGCCCAGGCGTCGCCGCGCTTCTTCAGCAGCAGCCAGTGGTCCTGCTTGAACTGCCCGGGCCTGGAGATGCGCACCAGCTCCCACAGCCCGGCCAGCTTCTGGCCATGCAGGTGGAAGATCAGCTTGCCCCGGGCCAGCCCCTCGCGCGGGTCGCCCACTGGCGTCCAGGTGCCGCGGTCCCAGATGATGACGGTGCCGGCGCCGTACTGGCCCTTGGGGATGCTGCCCTCGAAGCTGTTGTAGCTGACCGGGTGGTCCTCCACATGGATGGCCATGGCCTTGACGGCCGGGTCGTAGCTGGGGCCCTTGGGCACGGCCCAGCTCAGCATCACGCCGTCCAGCTCCAGCCGGAAGTCGTAGTGCAGCCGCGAGGCCCAGTGCTTCTGGATGACGAAGCCCAGCGCCTTGCCGCGGCCCTTGCGCGCAGCCGGCTTGCCCTCGGGCTCGCGGGTGGCGCCGAAGTCGCGCTTGGCGTTGTAGCGCGCGAGCGGGGCGTCGGGCTTCATGTCTTGCGGCGATAGGCGCCGAGGTGGCGCAGCGCGCCGGCATGGTCGCCCAGACGCTCGAGCAGCACGCCGAGGTTGTAGTGCGCGTCGGCCAGGCCGGGGTCCAGCGCCAGCGCGCGCTCGTAGGCGGCCACGGCCTGGTGGGGCCGGCCCAGGTCCTCCAGCGCGGTGGCGCGGTTGAAGTGCACCAGCGGCGTGGGTTCGCAATGGTCCAGCGCCTGCTCGTACAGCGCCACCGCCTCCTCGCAGCGCTGCGCCTCGCAGAGCAGCGCGCCGAGGTTCACATAGGCCGCCGCGCAGCAGGGGTTGAGGGCCAGCGCGCGGCGGTAGGCCGCCTCGGCGGCGGCGCTGTCGCTGGCCTCCAGCGCCACGGCCTGGCGCAGCCAGCGCGCGTCCTCCGGCTCGGCGTCCAGCGGCCGCACGGCGGCGGGCCCGTCGTCGTCGAAGGGCAGCAGCGCCTGGCCGGTGTGGGCGTCGATGCGCTGCCGGCCCGGTACCTGCGCCTGCACGCGCCCGCCCTGGGCGCGCAGCTGCACGCCCGACAGCGCCGCGGGCGCCAGCGACTGCTTCACGCGCTGCAGCGCCTGCACCAGCTTGCGTGGCGGCACGCCCGCGTCGCGCAGCGCCCGGGCGGTGCGCAGCACCACCATGTCCTGGTGCGTGAAGCGCGGGCCTTCGAGCGGCTCCACGACGCCCTGCTCGACGAGCCGGGCCAGCAGCGGCCGGCTCAGGCCGGTCAGCCGCAGCGCCTGCCGCAACGGGTAGGGCGCGTCCGAGCCCATGCCGCTATTTCTGCGCGCGCCGGCGCGGCGCGGGCGCGGCCTCGGGCGCCACGGCCACGCGCTTGGCGGCCTTGCGCGCGGGCGGCGCCTTGGCCGCCGGCTTCAGCGCCGTCACGTTGGACGGCTTGGCGGCCTTCCCGTCCTTGGCATCGCGCGGCGCCGCCTGCCTGGCGCCGCCCAGGCTGGCGCGCAGCGCGTCCATCAGGTCGATGACCTGGCCGCTGCCGGCCACGCCGTCTTCCTCGTGCGCCGACGCGACGATCTCCTTGCCGCGCACCTTCTCTTCGATGGCCGCCAGCACGCGCGCCTTTTCCTCGTCGTGGAAGCTCTCGGGCTGGAACGTGTCGGCCGCGATCTGCTCCACCAGCTGCAGGGCGAGCTGCAGCTCGGTGCGCGACACCTCCGACTTCGGGATGTCCAGGTCGGCCAGCGAGCGCACCTCGTCGGCGTAGCGCAGCTGCTGCAGGATCAGGCCGTCATCGTTGGCGCGGATCTGCACCACGTACTGCCTGGCCTTCCACGCCCACTTGGCCAGCGCACAGCGGCCGGACTGGCGCAGCGCCTCGGCCAGCAGCGCATAGGGCTTGTCGCCGCGCTTGTCGGGGGCCAGCAGGTAGCTCCTGTCGTAGTACAGCGGGTCGATGGAGGCCAGCGGCACGAAGCTGACGATCTCGATGCTGTGGCTGCTGCCTTCCTCCAGGTTCTTCAGCTCCTGCGGCGTGAACAGCACGAAGCGGTTGTCCTCCACCTCGTAGCCCTTGACCATGTCCTTGCGCTCCACCACCTGTCGGGTGCGCTCGTTGACGTACTGCTGCTTCAGCCGCGAGCCGTCCTTGTCCAGCAGGTTGAAGCGGATCTCGGCGCCGGCTTCGGTGGCCGAGTACAGCTTCACCGGCACATGGACGAGGCCGAAGCTGAGCGACAGCGAAGCGATGGAACGGGCAGACGTGGCCATGTGGACTCCCTGTCTTGCAATGCGGGCCGAGTGCCTGGCCGCCCCAAGCCGGCCCGTCGGGCGATGTGCCCGCGGCTCAACGCCGCGGCAATCGCCGCCCCCCTCGGGGGGGCCGACCGGGCGTGCCCGCGTTCAGCGGCGCAGGACCGGTCGAGGGTCGACGGCCTTACATCCACGGGAACCCGTAGTAGTCGTAGACCTTGCGGCCGTAGTCGTCCGAATAGGTCGGCGCCTCGTCCTCGGCATAGCGCGGCGCCTGTTCCAGCTGCGCCTTGTCGATGTTGACGACGTAGCCGTCCTTCTCGGTGTCGTACTTCAGCATGTTCCAGGGCAGCGGGTAGCGGTCGGTGCCCATGCCCAGGAAGCCGCCGAACTCCAGCGCCGCGTAGCGCACCTGGCCGCTGCGCTTGTCGATGACCAGGTCGTCGATGGACCCGAGCTTGTCGCCCTGCAGGTTGTAGACCGTGGTGCCTTCGACCTTGGACGATGAGATGGTGGGGTAGGACATGGCGGACTCCTGTGCGCTGATGGAAACGATGCGGGGCGCCTTCAGGGCCGCCCCCGGGTGCGTGGCACCGCCTCACCAATTTGCGCCTGCGGCGGCCGGGGCGGGGTCGGGGCG